>JAGUVT010000131.1 GCA_020062745.1 Deltaproteobacteria bacterium | reverse complement strand
TCTGATATGAAAAAAGCTATCCCTGATAAGAAAATAATAAAATTCTGTAAAAAGTTTGGTATGCCGTACTGGGAGGAAGACGACGGGAAAAACTTATTCCTGCCGGTTAGTGACCTTCTCCATGAGGGTCAGTTTTTCATCTTAAATCATATCGCTATGCCGCAAGTTGCACTCAGGTTATTCTCTTTCCGGTTTAGAGTAATTTTGCTGTATATCCATTTCCAATTATGGCATGCTCTCTATTCCGGAGAGAACAAAAACGGCATTATTGATGAATATGTAAAAAGAGTACTTATTAAAGAAGGTTCTGTGGAAAAAACTGCATCTATGCGGCTGAGTGACGAAACGGCAATGAACTTGCGTAATCTGCGGATTACTTCTAAAATATGAAAAAAACAGCAACTCTTTTGTCCTTGGTATTCGTGCACTAGACTTATTTGATATTGCATATTTTCAACTCGCTAATTTACTGACAATGAAAGACGCAGTAGTCCAGCGCCACTTAAAAACGTGCAGCAACCAGGAATGTGGCCATCTTTTTTGGGGGGAGCACGGCCACAACCGTTATTGTCCCCTTTGTGACAGACGAACAATCTATTCCAGGAGAAATAAAAAGGAGGTAAAAAATAATGGCAGGATGGGTTGAAAAGCGGGGAGAAAACACCTGGAGGCTAAACGTTCCGGGAGGGACGGACGCCGAAGGCAAGCGCAAGACTTATCGCAAGGTGATAGAAGCCACATCCGAACGGCAGGCAAAGAAGCTGCTGGACTTATTCAGCGCCGAAGTGCAGAAAGGCCAGTACGTAGAGCCATCAAAACTGACGTTCAAGGAGTTTGCGGAACGCTGGTTAACTGTCTCAAAAGCTAACTTAGCTCCCAAAACCCTGTTCCGCTACCGGCAGTTGTTTGAATCACGCATTGTTCCCGCTATGGGTCATTTGAAGGTGGAGGAGATAAAACCCGTCCACCTGCTGGAGTTTTATAAGAACCTCCAGGAGGACGGCATCAGGCTGGACGGCAGGCTGGGGAAATTATCGGAAAGAACCATCCTTCACCACCACCGCCTTATTTCGGCCATTTTTCAAGATGCAGTAGAGTGGCAGGTAATACCCTATAACCCGGCCAGCAGGGTTAAGCCGCCAAAGGTAAAGAAGAAGCGGGCCGCTTTCTACGACGATGGGCAAACATTTGTGCTCCTGGAAGCACTGGAGAAAGAACCCTTGAAATATAGAGTGATGGTTAAATTGGAGATAGCCACCGGGGTAAGGAGAGGCGAACTGATGGGCCTGGAGTGGCGGGACGTTGACTTTGAGGAAGGCACTATAGAAGTACGCCAAGCCAGCCAGTACCTGCCGGGAAAGGGTATCTTTGAAAAGGAACCGAAGAATGAAACGTCTAAAAGAACAATCTCCGTTCCGGCTTCGGTTATGTCCTTGCTGAAGGAATACCGCAAAGAATGGCTGGAGAACAGGCTGAAGGTAGGGGACTTATGGCAGGGCAGTGAAAGGCTGTTTGTTACCTGGGACGGTAAACCAATTCACCCGGACACCGTTACCAGTTGGTTCCCCAAGTTCCTGGCGAAGCATGGCCTGCCTCGCATAACCTTCCACGCCTTGAGGCATACTTCCGCTTCAATCATAATCAGCCAGGGGACGCCGCTAAAGAACGTCAGTTCAAGGCTGGGCCATAGCAATATCAGCACCACGGCGGACATATACGGCCATTCCTTTAAGTCGGTAGACAGGGAGATAGCCGATAAGCTGGATACCCTGTTTAACGGGGAGAGGAAAGCCGGCATGAAAAAACCTCTTTGAAATGTTTGCTCCCAAATTGCTCCCAAAATGGCCTTAGAATTTTTAATGGCAAGGACTTCCAACCACGGAAGCCTTACCATTTCTCACTTTTCTGGCAGGGGAGACAGGACTTGAACCCGCAACCTACGGTTTTGGAGACCGTTGCTCTACCATTGAGCTACTCCCCTGCATGTATCAGGTTAAATCAAGTATATAAAGAAATTCTTTATTAGTCAAGAAGAGCTAGAAGAAAAATAGACGAGAGGATCATGAAGGATTTGCCGTGAGGGATTAGAATATAAATGACAGGAGTGGTTAATATGATATTTCCCCTGGATAACCTGGCCCGTACCATTGATCATACTTTGCTCAAGCCTGAAGCTACCCCGTCTCAGATTATTGAACTAAGCAACCAGGCCTGTCATTATGGTTTTGCGGCTATTTGCATAAATCCATGCTATGTGCCCCTGGCCAGTGAATATTTAGCAGGGACGGGAATGAGGGTATGTTCTGTTATTGGCTTTCCCTTAGGTTCCAGTATGCCTTCAGTAAAAGCAATGGGAGCAAAAGAGGCGGTGCTGGCGGGGGCTGGCGAGGTGGATGTAGTGATGAATATCGGGTTTCTAAAAAGTGGCAATAAAAAATATTTAGAAAAAGAGCTGAAATGTGTGGTGCATGCCGTAAAGGAAACTGATTCTTCAGCACTAGTAAAAATAATCCTGGAAACTTGTTTATTGGATGAACATGAAAAAGTATCTGCTTGCCGCCTGGCGGTAGCTGCTGGCGCCGATTTTGTGAAAACGTCAACTGGTTTTAACAAGGGTGGCGCAACTGTTTCAGATGTTGCGCTTTTGGTCAAAACAGTTGAGGGACGGTGTGGAGTAAAGGCTGCCGGGGGTATCCGTGATCTGGCTACGGCCCTTGCCATGTTGGATGCAGGGGCTGTACGCCTGGGAACCAGTGGCGGGGTAAGTATAATGGAAGAATGGGCAAATGCCCGGCGACTTTAATATTTATGTTATTATAGAGTCCGGAAGAAGGAATATGCGCATGAAACGACGAATAAGTAATTATGTTTTAAAAGCGGGGTGCTTAAAGAGTGACAGTGCGATGCATCATTTGCAGCCGGGTAATTGAAGAAGAAGTTTTAAAATCCGCTCCCTGTGATGACGATGACGATATGCCGGCTAAAAAACCGATGGCAGTATGCTTGAGGTGTGAAGCCAAGCTCAAACATGAAGCTGACGGTGCGCAGAAGGTACCGAAGCCTCTTTAAGTTACTTGATAAAACAGAGGGGGTAAAGTGTTTGCCCAGATTGCGTTTAGCAGCAACATTAATTATAGGGATAATCGTGCTTTTTTTGATTTTGGCTAATGCCAGCGCACGGCTTTATACCGACTGGTTGTGGTTTTATTCCCTGGGTTACCAGCAGGCCTTTATTACTATTATCTTTTCCGATATCGGTATCAGAGTGGTTGTAGGCGGAGCCTTTTTTGTGTTGCTTTTGGTCAACCTTTTATTTACCCGTAAGCCTTTCCTGTCAACGATCCAAAAAGCTTCTGTTTTTAGAGAAGAAAACGTTATTACTTTACAGGAATCCCCATGGAAACAGTTTATTACGCCCGGACTTTTAACGGCTGGATATTTTATTTTAAGCCTGATTATTGCTCTTCTTTTTAGTTTTTCTGTGGCAGGGGACTGGGTTATACTGCAAAAGTTCTTGCACCCTACTTCTTTTGGTACGGTAGATCCTGTTTTTGGGCGTGATATTGGGTTTTATGTTTTTCAACTGCCGTTTTATGTCTTTATCTACAAAATAGCCAGTTGGGCTATTTTTATTATTGCTTTCTGGGTAGCTGTAGTTTATACGTTAATCAATGCTACTCATGGCGTGCAAGGTGGAATATTTCAGTCTGTTACGGCGCGGTACCATCTTTCTTTTCTGGCTGCGTTGTTCTTTGCTTTGAAGGCATGGGGGTACCAGTTGGATCAGTATGGCTTGCTTTTCGGTCATCATGGAGCTGTTTGGGGCGCCGGTTTTACTGCCGTTCATGCCAACCTGCTGGCTTACAAGGTTTTGACTGTTGTTGCCGTAGTGTGTGCGATAGCGATTTTAGTCAATGTTTTCCTCCGGCGCTTTCGCCTCGTGGTGTATAGCATTGGTGTGCTGGTGGTGGTATCTATTGTTTTAGGTGGTATTTATCCGGGGTTGGTTCAAAAGTTAAGGGTTACTCCGAGTGAAATGGTTGTGGAGAAGCCTTACCTGGAAAGAAATATTCAGTTCACCAGAAGGGCGTATAACCTCGATAAGATTGAAAAACAGGACTTTCCCGCCAGCAGGGTATTGTCGGCCGGCGATATTCGGGCTAATAAAGATACGATTGAAAATATCCGCCTCTGGGATTGGGAACCTTTGCAGCAAACGTACAGCCAACTCCAGGAAATGCGGCTTTACTATGAATTCAAGGACATCGATATTGATCGCTATGATGTTGACGGCCGTTACCGCCAGGTAATGCTGGCTACCCGTGAGCTTAACCAGGCCAAATTACCTGAGCAGGCTAAAACGTGGGTCAATCAGCGCCTCAAGTATACTCACGGTTACGGAATTGCCATGAGTCCGGTCAACGAAGTTTCCGGCGAGGGGTTGCCGGCGTTTTTTATAAAGGATATACCGCCGGTAACTGCTACCAACCTGGTGGTAAAACGGCCAGAGATTTATTACGGGGAACAAACCGACCAGTATGTGATTGTAAATGCTAGGGCACAGGAGTTTGATTACCCCAAAGGTGACGATAACGCTTACACTACTTACCAGGGTGAAAGCGGCGTTAAGTTTGAGAATTTCCTGCGCCGGTTGATGTTTGCTTTTTCTCTGGGAGATTATAAACTGTTGCTTTCCAGTGACGTGGATAATAACAGCAGGGTTCTCTACTACCGCAACATTCATCAACGGGTGCCGAAAATCGCTCCTTTTTTGGAATATGATGATGATCCGTATATTGTTTTAAGTGAAGGCAGGCTTTACTGGCTGTGGGATGCCTATACCACCACGGATCGCTATCCCTATTCGGAGCCTTACGACAGGGTCAACAATTATATTCGCAACTCGGTAAAGGTTGTGGTGGACGCTTATACGGGGCAGGTTGATTTTTATGTCAGCGACCCGGCCGACCCACTGATCGGTACCTTCAGCAAAATTTTCCCGGGCATGTTTAAACCGCTGGAGCAAATGCCTTCAGATTTACGCCGGCACTTGCGGTATCCGGTTGATTTGTTTAAAATTCAGGCCGGGATGTATGCCGTTTACCATATGGAAGACCCGCAGGTTTTTTATAACAAGGAAGACAAGTGGAATTTGCCTACCGAGCTTTACGGCAGTGAAGAAAGGCAAATGGAGCCTTACTATACTATAATTAAAATGGCCGGCGAGAAAAAACCGGAGTTTGTTTTGATTTTGCCGTTTACGCCGCAGAATAAGAAGAATATGATTGCCTGGATGTCAGCCAGGTCGGATGGTGAAAACTACGGCCGGCTTCTTTCTTACAGCTTTCCAAAACAGGAACTGGTTTACGGCCCGATGCAGTTGGAGGCCAGAATTAATCAGGATACCACTATTTCTCAGCAATTGTCACTATGGGATCAGCGCGGTTCGAGGGTAATCCGAGGGAATCTATTGGTTATACCGGTTAAGGACGCCCTGCTTTATGTAGAGCCTCTTTACTTGCAGGCGGAGCAAAGCAAGATTCCGGAATTGCGGCGGGTTATAGTGGTGCACGGAGATAAAGTGGTTATGGAGCCCAGCCTGGAAAAGGCGCTGGAAAGAATTTTTGGCGGCAAAGTAGAGGTTGGGACTCCAGCCGAACCGGAAGTGCCGGGGCAGGAACCGTCAGCTTCCAGGGATATTTCTGCTCTGGCCCGCCAGGCCAATCAACTTTTCGATGAAGCCCAGGCTAAATTAAGAGCAGGAGATTGGGCCGGTTATGGCGAAACTTTGAACAGGTTAAAACAAACTTTGGCCGAGTTAGCCTCAAAAGCGTGAAAAGTAAATAATAAGGGCGGCTTCTTTACCAGGGGCTGGCTTTAGGCAAGAGGAGGTGGCGGGTTGTTTTTTACTCAGTGGTGGCAGGGGATAATCTTTGGGATTATTACTACTATCGGTTTAATAGCAATGGGCTATGCCCTAACTGCAATGTGGAAGCCCTATGAGGATGAAGAAGAAAATACCGGTGGAGACTTGCCGGGCTGCCATGTTCATCACTAAGCCGGTTGGTTTATGAGGTAAAAATGTACTAGTTTTAATCTGCCGGTCGAAGGTGCCGGTAGTTTTTCATTATTTTGGGAGGTGCTGTAAGTGCCGTTTTTTGAAGAAAATGGGCGGAAGGTTTTTTATCTAAAAATGTTTCCTGAAAACCCGGCGGGAGGACAAGAAAAAATAATGTTAATCCATGGCGCTGGTGGGCATCATAGTTTCTGGGTTCTTCAATTATATGATTTTAGCCGGGAGAATGAAATAGTGGCAATAGACCTGCCCGGACACGGAGCTTCCGGTGGCAAGGCCTTTGAAGAAATAAGCGGTTATCGAAAATTTATTCTTAAAGCGGCGGAGGAATTAATAAAAGACCGGTTTTTTATAGTCGGTCACTCTATGGGCGGCGCTATTGCCCTGGATTTTGCTTTGCATTACCCGGAGAAGCTTAAGGGGATGGTGCTTGTTGGTACGGGAGGCAAGCTGCCGGTACCGCCTTCAGTTTTAAACGTGTTCAAAACCGGCAAGCATTTTGAGGGATTGATAGCACTAGCTTTTGGGCGAAAGACTGCAAAACAGGTGCTTGACGTGGCTCTTAAGGATTCGGCGGCCACTCCGCCTGAAGTATGGTACAGAGACTTCAGTGCCTGTAACCGTTTCGATCTTACTGCTTCTTTGCCGTCAATTAATGTTCCGGCCTTAGTTATTGCCGGTGCTGATGATCTGCTGGCTCCGCCGGGGTATAGCCGCTATCTGAGTGATAACCTTCCATCGGCTCGTCTGGAAACCTTTGCGGAGACCGGTCATATGATTATGCTGGAGCAGCCTGAGCGCTTCAATGAAGTGGTGTTGAACTTTATTAAAGAAAATGCCTGAAAATGCTTAAGGTGGTATAAAAGGGTAGCTTTTAATTGGGAGGGAAGCTGATGCCGCAACAAAAGGCCGTCAGGCGAATTGGGGTGTTAACCGGGGGAGGGGACTGTCCTGGTTTAAATGCGGTTATCCGGGCGGTAGTTAAAACTGCCATCAGGGAGTATCGTCTTTCAGTGGTCGGCTTTGAGAACGGGTTCGGCGGTTTAATTCAGAACCGGGCACGGGAGCTGACAGAAAAGGATGTGGTTGGGATATTGCCGCGCGGTGGCACCATTTTAGGCACTACCAACCGGGATAATCCTTTCTATTACCCGATGGTAATAAACGGGGAGAAGGTTTTTCGGGATGTTTCCGACCGGGCCATGGAAAATATCAATATTCACGCTATTGATGCTTTGATCATCATCGGCGGCGACGGCAGCCTCAGCATTGCCAAGGAATTTTATGAGCGGAAAGGATTACCGGTAGTCGGGGTACCCAAGACCATTGACAATGATCTTTCTGCTACCGACCAGACCTTTGGCTTTGATACGGCTCTCAATACCGCCACCGAAGCTATAGATAAGTTGCATACTACGGCGGAATCCCATCACCGGGTGATGGTGCTGGAAGTTATGGGTCGTTATGCCGGTTGGATAGCGCTTGAAGCAGGGTTGGCAGGTGGCGCTGATATAATTCTGATCCCGGAAATCCCATATCGCATCGAAAGGGTGATTGATAAGGTTTCCGAGCGAAGAGACGGGGGCAAAAAGTTTAGCATAGTGGTAATTGCTGAAGGAGCGAAACCATTGGGTGGCGAAATGGTGGTTAGAAGAAGGGTGGAGGATAGCTTCGATCCGATCAGGCTGGGCGGTATCGGTAATATTGTGGCGCAGCAAATTGAAGAAGGCACGGGAATGGAATCACGGTCAACTGTTCTGGGCCACCTCCAGCGCGGCGGCATTCCCACGGCTTTTGATCGTATTCTGGCCACCCGCTATGGAACTGGGGCGGTCAATCTGGTGATGGCTGGGGAATTCGGTAAAATGGTCTGCCTCCGTACCCCGTATATTGATTCGGTGCCCCTGGCCGAGGCAGTAGGTGAGCAACGGCTGGTTCCGCCGGACGGCGACATGGTATGCACTGCCCGGCAGGTGGGTATATCCTTTGGTGATTGAGGAGGTGCGGGATCTTGATTGAGGTTGGTATACCCGGTAAGGGAGATCTGGCCATCCGGTATCTGGTGCTGGATTTTAACGGGACCATGGCTTTAGACGGGGTTTTATTACCCGGTGTTGAGGAAAGGCTGAATACCCTAGCCGGGTCGGTGGATATTTATGTAATTACAGCGGATACTTTTGGTACCGGCCGGGCAGCCTGCGCGGGAATCAATGCCCGGGTGGAAATCTTAAACGAGCCTTTAGGCGCCCCGGCAAAGCAAAAGTTCGTTGAAAAATTGGGGACGCAGGCTACTGCTGCGGTAGGTAACGGCGTTAATGACAGTCTTATGCTGGCCGGAGCGGCTTTGGGAATTATGGTGCTTGGGCCGGAGGGGGCCTCGGCTAAAGCTCTACAGGCTGCTGATGTGGTGGTTACGGACATAAATCATGGGCTGGATATGCTCCTGTATCCCAAGCGGCTGGTTGCCACTCTAAGGGGTTGAAATTAATCTTGGGCGAAGCAAGTGCCTTGAAGATCGGTATCTTTACTGATAGTTACCTGCCTTATACCAGCGGGGTGGTGCGTTCTATTCAGACCTTTTCTGAGGAGCTTATGAATTGTGGTCACGAAGTATATGTTTTTGCTCCGAACTACCGTCATTGTCAAAAGGAGAACCGGGTTTTCCGGTTTGCTTCTATTCCCTCACCTACGAATCCTGACTTTGCCCTGGCGATCCCCTTTTCTTTGCGTTTAAGGCCTTTTATCAGACGCTTGAACCTGGACTTGATTCATGTCCATTCACCTTTTTTATTAGGCCGTCTTGGGGCTCAATATGCCAGGCGGCTGGGTGTCCCGCTGGTTTTTACTTTCCATACCATTTATGAGAAGTATGTTCATTATGTTCCTTTTAACCAGAAGCTCGCAAGGGAGTTGACTCAGAGGATTGGCAAGGACTTCTGCAACCGCTGCGACCTTATTTTGGTACCTACTGCAGTTGTTGGAAGTTACTTGCAGGAAATTGGTGTACGCACCCCCATACAGATCTTGCCTACCGGGATTAAGATAGAAGACTTTCAAAAAGGAGATCCGAACTGGTTGCGCCACAGGTATGGGATTGCACCGGAGGAGAAGATTCTGCTTTTTGTCGGACGGTTGGGTCAGGAGAAAAATATTGAATTTTTATTAGAATGTTTTCAAAGTTTGAGATACGATTATCCGCTGACGAAGCTGGTCCTGGTCGGCAGCGGACCGGCAGAAGGTGCGCTCAAGAAAAAAGTTGCTGATCTGGGAATTGCTGATGGAGTAGTCTTTACCGGTTTATTACCGTATAACGAAGTCATTCATTGTTATACCGGAGCCGATGTCTTTGTTTTTGCTTCTGTTACCGAAACTCAGGGACTGGTTATCGGGGAAGCAAAATCTGCGGGCTTGCCGGCTGTAGTTGTAGATGCTTACGGTGTATCAGAGATGATTGAAGAAGGGAAGGATGGTTTTCTGACCGGCCTGGAGAAAAAAGAATTTACCAATAGAGTATGTCAGTTATTGAAAGATGAGCGCTTGCGAAAGGAAATGAGTAGCCGGGCCGTAATTAGTGCCCAGCGGCTCTCTTCCGCCAGTTGTGCCCAGAGGTTGATTGTGTGTTATCAAGAGGTATTGAAAGATAAAAAGTATAATGCTATTAATGAGAGGGTGCTGTAATGGAAACAGCGCCTTTTTTCTTTATGTAATTTAATAATATTCGTTAAAAAATTTTTTTAAGGTTGACATAAATAAAGGCAGTTGTTAATATTATTACTAAATAAGAATGTTCTTTTTTAGATGAAGTTTTTGGAGGTTTTTATGAAGAGCGAGCAGGTTGTGCACCGTTTCAAAGAAAAAGGTTACAAAATAACGCCGCAGCGCCGGGCCATAATAAACGCCCTTTTGCTTGCCAAGCAGCCTGCCACGGCTGGAGAATTGCTTCAAGAGTTGCGTGATCTTTTTCCCGATATCAGTCTTGATACCGTTTACCGCAACTTAAAACTGCTTACCGACCTGGGGCTGCTCAATCAGATTAATGTGAAAAGCGGAGAAACCAGCCGCTTTGAATTCTCCGACTGCCCTCATCATCACCATCTGGTATGTATGCAGTGCGGAGCGTCCCGGTGCCTCGATTACTGTGCCATGGAAAAAGGGGGGCTGGCTGCGGCTGAAGAACACGGTTTCGAAGTGGTCGGCCATGTATTTGAAATTTACGGTTACTGTCCCGGATGCCGGGGTGCAAATTAGTTTAGTTAGTTAATTTTAAAAATGTTTTATTTAAGATATTTAGCCGGTGCTTATTGTTTAGACATCTCTAGTGGGAGTGGCCCTGTTGAAGAAAGTTTTATTTGTTTTAATCTTAATTTCCGGTTTTTTTACCACCGCCTGCACCGTACCGGAAGTTCGTTCCGGCGGAAGGGAAAAGATCGAGGTGGTGGCTACCTTTTACCCTTTATATGACTTTACCCGGCAGGTAGGCGGGGAGCGGGTGGCGGTAAGCTGCTTGATTCCGAACGGTGTCGAGCCTCACCACTGGGAGCCGTCGCCTGGAGATATTATTACCGTTAAAAAGGCTGACGTGTTTGTTTATAACGGGGCCGGCCTGGAACCCTGGATCGATAATGTCCTGCGTAATATTGATCCGCAAAAAACAGTAGCAGTTGATACCAGTGCTGCTATCTCTTTATTGCCGGCGGAGGAACATGAAGACGAAGGACATGAGAACGCCGGGGAAGAAGAACACGGCGGGTACGACCCTCATATCTGGCTGGACCCGGTCAATGCCCAAAAACAGGTGGAGCAAATCAGGGACGCGTTGATCAAGGCGGACCCTGCCGGGCGGGAATATTATGAAGAAAACGCCGGCTCTTACCTGACAAGGCTGGAAGAACTTGACCGGACTTTCCGGGAGACGCTGGCGCGGGTTCCCCAAAAAGAGATTGTGACCACTCATGCCGCTTTTAATTACCTGTGCCGGCGCTATGGTTTAAAACAGGTGCCGATAATGGGCCTTTCGCCGGAGGCGGAGCCCGGCCCGGCTAAAATGGCCGGGATTATCAAGCTGGTCAGGGAAAAGAAGATTCGTTATATCTTTTTTGAAACCATGGTAAGCCCGAGAGTGGCGGAAATTATCGCTGCTGAAACAGGGGCCGATACTTTGGTATTGAATCCGGTTGCCGGCCTTACTCCGGAAGAATCGGCCCGGGGTGAAGATTACCTTACCCTGATGGAGCAGAACCTGGTCAATCTGAAGAAAGCCCTGGGAGGAGAATAATGAGCATCGTGCTGGAATTAAGGAAGGTAAGCTTTAATTATGGTTACCAGGAAGTATTACGGGAAGCCGACCTGATCGTCCGGCGGGGTGACTTCCTGGGTGTGGTCGGGCTTAACGGCTCAGGCAAGACTACGTTGATCAAAATTGCGCTGGGATTGTTAAAGCCAAACTCCGGAAATATCATGGTTTTCGGCCGGGATATAGCTTCTTTCCGGGACTGGCCGAAAATCGGTTATGTATCCCAGAAGACAAACAATATGGATGATATTTTTCCGGCCACTGCCTGGGAGGTGGTTTTGTCGGGCCGGTCGGCCAGGGCCGGCCTTTTCCGGAGGCTTAAATCCAGAGACCGGGAAGCGGCAGCCGATGCACTGAAAATTGTGGGCATGAGCGATGAGAAAGACCTCCCTTTGAAACACCTGTCTGGAGGTCAGCAGCAACGTGTCTTTATAGCCAGGGCGCTGGCTGCCGGGCCGGAATTGTTGATCATGGATGAACCCACGGCCGGAGTCGACCTGCCGGCTCAAGAAAAGCTTTGCGAATTACTGGAAAGGCTGAACCGGGAGATGGGCCTTACGATAATTCTGGTTTCCCACGACCTGGCTTTAATTTCTAAACATGCCAGCCGGATTGCTTATCTAAACGGCAACATCACCTGTTACCGTTCGCCGGAAGAATTTTTTGCCCGCAGCGGTGCGTTCGGCTTTTACCGGCGGAGCTCGCGTTATAAGGCAGTGCATTGACCTTTTCGGGGAGGGCTCTCTTTGCTTTTTCAGCATGACTTTATGCTCAGGGCACTGGCGGCCGGTGTTATTGTCGGGCTGATTTGCCCGGCTATCGGCATTTTCCTCGTGGTGCGAAAACTTTCCCTGATCGGGGAAGGTCTGGGCCATGCTTCCTTTGCCGGAGTGGCTATCGGCTGGCTCCTGGGAACTTACCCGGTTGTGACGGCCATGGTTTTTGCCGGGCTGATGGCGGCCGGTATCGAGAAACTGCGCTCTCTCCGGAAAACGCAGGGCGATGTGGCCATCGGCATATTCCTTTATACCGGGCTGGCGCTGGGAGTGGTGCTGGTCAGCCTGGGCCGTTCTTTCAGTGTTGACCTCTACAGCTACCTGTTCGGCAGTATTGTAACGGTAACCGGCCTCGACCTGCTCTTGATGGCCGGGTTGGGCATAGTTATTTTCCTGGTACTGAGCCTCTTTTTCAAGGAGTTCTTCTGTCTGGCTTTAGACGCCGATTCGGCCCGGGCCGGCGGCATCCCGGCCGGTTTTTTGAATATGCTGTTGATTATTCTGACGGCCATGACTGTGGCTGTTTCCATGCGGGTGGTGGGTATTCTGCTGGTATCCGCCTTGATGGTAGTTCCGGTTGCCGCCGGAATGCAGGTGGCTAAAAGCTTCCGGGGCGCCTTGTTTGTTTCCATGGTTTTTTCGGTGCTGTCGGTTTTAGCGGGCCTGGTTGTTTCGTTTTATTTTAATCTGGCGCCCGGCGGCGCCATAGTCCTGTTCGCGGTGATTATCTTCGCCGTTACCCTGTTTAGCGGCAGCACGGCTTTTCTCCACGCCATTCGCGGCAGAAGCATGCCTGCTTCTTTTCCTGTAAATGAAAAAGCAAAGAATTTTTAGTGAAGAGGACAGGTGAAAAACGGTGTGACAAAGATCACAGCGGCATCCCGGCAACACCCCCTTTTCTATCTTAAGTTTATGCCTTAAAATATAAAGGCGTATTTTTATGCCGGAAGCGAGGTGTGGTGGATGAAGATGCCGATAGGCGATAAATTTGCGTTAATCGAGCGTTGCCGGGGTTGTCCGAATGCGGTTGTTGATCCATTGGAAGCGGAAACGGTTTTGGCGAAGGTGATTGAGGAAACCGGGTTTGAGGAAAGGCAAAAAGAAAGATTGAAGACCGGCAGCCCGCTTTATCACCAGGTTTTTCGTATTGCTATAGCCGGCTGCCCGAATTCCTGCTCCCAGCCGCAGATCAAGGACTTCGGCGTGCAGGGCCAGGCCCGCCCCGGGCCAGGGGAGGGATGTACCGGCTGCGGGGAGTGCGTAGCGGCATGCCCGGACGGCCTGATCCGTTTATCGGAAAGCGGGCCGGTCATAGATTTTAGCCGGTGCTTAAACTGCGCGCTCTGCGTGAGAGCCTGCCCGGCAGAAGCATTAAAAGTTGACCAAAGAGGCTATAAGATTTTAATCGGCGGAAAGCTCGGCCGCCGCCCGCGGCTGGCTTCAACTATGGCGCGGCTTGGGAATGAAGCTGAGCTGGCAGCGGCGCTTAAGAAAGCATTCATGTTTTTGCTCGAACACGGGCGCCCGCACGAACGTCTGGGGGATCTGGTTGACCGTTGTGGAAACGTAAATATTTTGCCGAAAACTTAACAAGTATCTTTTAGATAAAGGGTCGGGACGCCGGTGCGGCAGCCCGGCCCTTTTTGTTTTTAAAAACAACTGATTTTAAAAAACGGCCCGGCCGGCATTAATAATCCGGGGAGTGGTATTAAATGTTTCAGAGTAGCAAAAAATAGGGAAAACGGTTTCAAAGGGTGATTTGAAATAATGCCTGCCGGGCTGGATGAAAAAATGCGGGAACTGGTGAAAACAATCGACCGCTACTCTGCTGAACCGGGGCAGTTGATCGGGATATTGCGGGAGGCGCAGGATATTTTCGGCTACCTGCCGGAAAAAGTGCAGACCTGCATCGCCTGGCGGATGAGCATACCGGTAAGCGAGGTCAACGGGGTGGTTACCTTTTATTCTTTTTTCGATACCAGGCCGAAGGGGCGGCGCCTGCTTAACGTATGCATGGGCACTGCCTGTTATGTGAAAGGAGCGCAGGCTATTTTCGATGCTTTCAAAAGTCATCTCGGTATTGACGAGGGAGAAACGACTGCCGACGGCCTGTTTACCCTGAAAAGCACCCGCTGCATCGGCGCCTGCGGCCTGGCGCCGGTGGTGGTGGACGGAACGGAGGTACACGGCCGGTTTACCGCCGGCGGGGTGTCTGAGCTTCTCGGACAAAAAAGGACGGGCGACCATGCCGCAGGCGGCGCCGGCGGAAGGGAATAATGAAAAGCCATTGCGAGAATGAAATGGCTCGCAATGACACAGGAGGATGGCTCGCATGCAGGTTTCCAGAATTGACGATCTAAAAAAGGTCAAAGAGCAATACCTGCCGCTTGTCGGGTCGCGGCTGGGGCACGATGGCGGGAGCGGTCTGGCGCAGGTAATGGTCTGCTCGGGCACTGCCTGCGCTTCTTCGGAAAGCCGGGTATTGTTGCAGGAACTGGCGGCGCAGATCGCCGGGCGGGGTCTGCAGGAGCGGGTGCGGGTGCTGAAAACCGGCTGTTTCGGCTTCTGCCAGCAGGGACCGGTGGTAATGGTGCATCCGGGAGGAGTATTTTACTGCCGGGTAAAGAAAGAAGATATTGAAAAGCTGGTGGGAAAACATCTGGCAGAAGGTCAGGTGGTGGAGGAACTTCTCTACCATGAGCCGGGAAGCGGAAGAAAAGCAGGCAAAATTAACGAAATACATTTTTTTCAGGCCCAGAGAAGGATTGTTTTACGCAACTGCGGAGTGATCAACCCGGAAGATATTAATGAGTACATAGCCCGCGACGGTTACCTGGCCCTGGGTGAGATCCTGGAGAATCGCCGGAGCCGGCAGGAGGTGATTGATATCGTATCCCGGTCCGGTCTGCGCGGCCGGGGCGGGGCGGGGTTTCCCACCGGCCGCAAGTGGGAACTGGCCGCCACTCAGGAGAACACACCCAAATATGTGCTATGCAACGCCGATGAAGGGGACCCCGGCGCTTTCATGGACCGCAGCATCCTGGAAGGGGACCCGCACGGCGTATTGGAAGCCATGGCGGTAGCCGGCTACTGTATCGGGGCCAATCAGGGGTATATCTACGTCCGGGCGGAGTACCCCATTGCCGTCGAGCGTTTGCAGATCGCCTTAAAACAGGCCAAAGAAATGGGACTCCTGGGTAAAAGCCTGTTCGGGTCCGGGTTCGATTTTGACGTGGCATTGCGCTTTGGCGCCGGCGCCTTTGTTTGCGGGGAAGAAACCGCCCTGCTGCAGTCGGTTATGGGCGGCCGGGGGGAACCCAGGCCGCGGCCGCCTTACCCGGTACAGGAGGGTTTGTGGGGAAAGCCGACCGTGATCAATAATGTAGAAACTTTTGCCAATATCCCGGTGATTTTAAGAGAAGGGTGGGAATGGTACAGCGGGCAGGGCACTGCCACCAGCAAAGGGAGCAAGGTTTTTTCCCTGGCCGGTAAAATAAATAATACCGGCTTGATCGAGGTGCCGATGGGGACCACCCTGCGCACCATCATTTTCGACATCGGCGGCGGGATTCCCGGCGGGCAGCGGTTTAAAGCCGTGCAGACCGGCGGTCCTTCCGGCGGTTGCATTCCGGCCGAACACCTGGACAGGCCTATAGACTACGATTCTTTGAGGGAAATCGGGTCCATGATGGGTTCCGGGGGAATGATCGTCATGGATGAGAGCGACTGCATGGTAGATATCGCCCGTTTTTATCTGGAGTTCACCCAGGATGAATCGTGTGGCCGGTGTACTCCCTGCCGGGTCGGCACAAGACGGATGCTGGAAATTTTCCAAAAGATTACCGGGGGACAGGCCGGCATGGAGGACCTGGATTTGCTGGCGGAACTGTCCCGTGACGTAAGGGATGCGTCGTTGTGCGGCCTGGGACAGACGGCGCCCAACCCGGTGCTTTCCACCATGCGTTACTTTTATGATGAATACGTTGCCCACGTGCGGGATAAAGTATGCCCGGCCGGTGTGTGCCGGGACCTGCTGACGTACACGGTGGATAAAGAAAAGTGCGTGGCCTGCGGCCTGTGCGCCAAAGCCTGCGCTGTGGGGGCTCTTACCGGCGAGCCGAAAAAGCCGTATCAAATCGACCCGGAAAAGTGCGTCAGGTGCGCCGCCTGCCTGGCCAAATGCCCTAAGGAAGCGATTAGACGATCATCCCGCGTTGCGGCGCCGGTGGTAGAATGAAAATAATGCATGTCGTTGCGAGGAATAAAACGACGAAGCAATCCAAAGGGCAACGTGTGCTAATATGAGATTGCTTCGCCTGCGGCTCGCATAATTTTTAAGATATGGGCGTTGTTCGAAAGGAAGTGCTCCAGACGTGAAAGAGTTTACCCCGCGTCCGGTAGTCCAGGCGACCGGCCAGTTGTACGACAACCCGGAAAAACAGGAAGAAAAGGTAAAGCTGTGGATTGACGGCCGGGAAGTAGAAGCCGTTAAGGGCACGAATATTCTGGAAGCGGCCCGCCAGGTGGGAATAGAAATACCCAGCCTCTGTTACTTGCGTAACATCAACGAGATTGGCGCCTGCCGGGTATGCCTGGTTGAGGTGGAGAACAAGGGAGCCTGGACGCTGCAGGCTGCGTGCGTTTACCCCGTCAGCGAAGGGCTTAAGGTGCGGGCCAACTCGCCCCGGGTACGGCAGGCGCGGCGGACGATGGTGGAACTGCTGCTTTCCGATCATCACCGGGAGTGCACCACCTGCATCCGCAATTTAAACTGCGAGCTGCAGAATATGGCGGACAACCTGGGCATTCGCAACCTGCGCTTTACCGGGGAGATAAAGATGCGCCCGGTGCAAAACAAAAATCCGTTTATTGTGAGGGATTACAACAAGTGCATCAAGTGCCGGCGCTGCGAGGCCATCTGCAGCAAAGTGCAGGAAGTAAATGTTTATTCCGCTTTGCACCGGGGTTTTGATACCGTTATCGCGCCCGCCTTCGGGAAAGACCTGGCGGAAGTGGCCTGCATTACCTGCGGTCAGTGCGTTATTGCCTGCCCGACTGCCTCTCTTGCTGAAAAAGAATGTATTGATGCGGTGTGGGAAGCTCTGGAGGATCCGGGTAAAACCGTGCTGGTCCAGACCGCCCCCTCGATCCAGGTTACCCTCGGTGAGGTATTCGGTTTTCCGGTAGGCACGGTGGTAACCGGCAAACTGGTTGCTTCCTTGCGGCGGCTGGGTTTTGACAAGGTTTTTCCGACCGATTTTACCGCCGACCTGACCATCATGGAAGAAGCCCATGAACTGCTGGAACGGCTGGACGGGTATGGCAGGCTGCCACTTCTCTCCTCCTGCAGTCCCGGCTGGATCAAGTTTTGCGAGCACTTTTATCCGGAATTTCTGGAGAATCTTTCGACCTGCAAATCACCGCATGAGATGTTCGGAGCCTTGTCCAAAACGTATTTTGCGCAAAAAGAAGGACTGGACCCGGCAAAAATTACAGTGGTGGCGATCATGCCCTGTACCGCCAAAAAATACGAGGCCAGCCGGCCGGAAATGGGGACGGGCTGTTTTAAGGATGTGGACTGGGTGCTGACCACCCGGGAACTGGCCCGTATGATCAGGCAGGCGGGGATTAATTTCGCGGATTTGCCCGATGCGGATTACGACACGCCGATGGGTATAGCCAGCGGCGCCGGGGCCATTTTCGGCTCCACCGGCGGGGTGGTGGAGGCGGCCGTGCGGACGGCGTACTACCTGACTACCGGCAGGGAACTGCCGCTGCTCGACTATGAAGAATTCCACGGCTTCAGCGGGCTGAAGGAAGCCTGGGTGGATTTAAAAGGAAGGCGGATCAAGGTTGCGATTGCCCACGGTACAGGCAATGCCCGCCGCCTGCTGGGTCGCCTGAAAGAGGGCGAGCAGTTCGATTATGCGGAAATTATGGCCTGTCCCGGCGGCTGTGTGGGCGGCGGCGGGCAGCCCATTTTCGGTACCCGGGAACACAAAGAAATATCCCTGGATTACCGGCATAACCGGGCCGATGCCCTGCACCGCATCGATTGCGGCCGGGAACTGCGGCGGGCGCACGAAAACCCGGCCGTAAAAAAGATTTACGCGGAATTCCTGGGACGTCCTTTGAGCGAGACGGCCAGGGAACTTCTCCACACCAGCTTCACGCCGCGCAGCAGCGGGGTGGAAGCTTACAACTTCGACATCTGTTCAACCGGGAGGCTTTTGTAAAATGCCGGGATGGGAGGAACTGCTTTTCGGCTACCTGTTTATTTTCTTTGCCCGGGTGATTGATATGTCCCTGGACGTGATCCGGCTTTTGTTTTTAATGCGCAACCGGCGCCTTTTATCAACCGTAATCGGCTTTATCGAAATAAGTATTTTTATCGTGGCCTTAAACAAGGCGATCAGCGGCGGTCTTACCGACCCGGGCAAAATTGTGGCCTATGCCGGCGGTTTCGCTACAGGCAATTATATCGGCAGCCTGATCGAAGAGAAACTGGCTTTCGGCCATCTTTCAATGCAAATCTTCCCCGCGCCCGACGTGGTTGACCGGCTTGTCGCCACCCTGAAACAGGCGGGATTCGGGGTTACCGCCGTGGCCGGGGAGGGCCGGTACGGCAAGAGGGATATTCTGTTCGTGGCCATTAAAAGAAAAGATTTACAGCGGGCCGTGGATTTGTTAAGGTGCGTCGAGCCCGATACTTTCTTCAATATTTCCGAAACGCGGAATATCCACGGCGGCATCTTCCCTGAAAGAAAAGGAAAATAGACCTTTTAAGGCAGGCTAATTATGGTCGGAGCGCCGTTCAAGCCGGTGACCACCAGGTACTCTTTGCCGGTTTCGTTATCTTTGAGCAATGTTAACCCGCCGATGTTTTTTGTTTCCCCTTCTTCCTGGATGACTACGAACCGCTTCGGCGCTTCCGGCCGGGGGGACCCGGTTTTCCCGGGCGGCTTCAGGGTATTGCAGCCGGTTGAGAAAGAAATAATTAGAATCATTAGAAGCAAAAATACTTTTCTCTTCATGTTGTTCTTCTCCGTTCTTTTTTATTTATCATTATAATTGAGTTTTGGTCTTGTTCAAAGTATCCGGATAATCTAAAATAAACAATATGGAATATATCATTGAAGCGGCGGGCCTGGTTAAAAAATATAATGGTAAAACGGCAGTTGATGCGATTAATTTTACGGTCCGGCAGCAGGAGTGTTTTGGTTTGTTGGGACCGAACGGCGCCGGTAAAACTTCGACGGTCAAAATGATCCATTGCTTCTTTTTGCCGACCGCGGGGCGGCTGTCGGTACTGGGCATGGATGTCCGCACTCATTCCCGGGCCATTAAAAGGCAACTGGGCGTGGTGCCTCAAGAAAACAATCTGGACCCGGATCTGGGCGTGCTTGAGAACCTGCTCGTTTATGCCGGCTTTTTTGGGATTACCCGCTCTTCTGCGTTAAACAGGGCCGGCGAACTGCTGGAATTTTTTGATTTGTCCGGGTACGAACGGGAGCGGGTGGAGACCCTTTCCGGCGGGATGAAACGGCGTCTGACCATTGCCAGAGCGCTGATCAATTCGCCGAACATCCTGATTTTGGATGAACCTACCACCGGCCTGGACCCGCAAGCCCGTCACCTGGTCTGGCAGCGCCTGCGCCACCTGAAAGAACAGGGGGTTACTATTTTATTGACCACTCATTACATGGATGAAGCCGCTCAATGGTGCGACCGGCTGGTAATTATGGATGAGGGCAGGATTCTGGAAGAAGGAAAGCCTCAGGAACTGGTTTTAAAGCATGTTGGCAAAGAAGTGCTGGAGATCGGGCTGGGCAATGAACCGGCCGGCGTGGTGCTGGACCATGTTTCCGGGATGATTTGCGGTCATCTGATAATCGGTGATACGCTTTATTTATATTCCGCCGGCGGACAGGCGGTACTGCAGGCGCTGCAGCATTTCCCCGGCCGGTTTACCCACCGTTTATTGCGTTATGCCACTCTGGAAGACGTGTTTTTAAAGCTTACCGGAAGGGGGTTGACTGCTGATGGGAAAACTGTGGCCGGATATTTCCCCCCTGGTCTGGAAGGTGCTCCAGCGTCACCTGGCTGTTTATCGAAAGACCTGGAAAGTAAGCATGTCCCTTAATTTTATCGAGCCGCTTTTATATCTGTCGGCGCTTGGGCTGGGTCTCGGAGCTTATGTTCAGCCGATTGAGGGAATGCCTTATCTTGGTTATCTGGCTCCGGGCCTGATTGCTTCTTCGGCCATGTTTGCCACTTCTTATGAGTGTACTTACGGAACCTTTATCCGGATGGACTTTCAAAAAACTTTTCATGCCATTATCGCCACTCCGGCCAGTATTGACGATGTAATAATGGGGGAGGTGCTTTTTGGAACCTTCAAGTCTCTGTTGTATGGCTCCACCATTCTGCTGGTGGTGTTTGGCTTAAAACTGGTTTCTTCCCCCTGGGTGCTGCTGATACCGGTTGTACTGGCTTTGTCCGGCCTGTTCTTTGCGGTTTTAGCCATGACCTGGACGGGTTTGGTGCCGAACATCAATAGTTTCAACTATTTTTTTTCGCTAATCATTACCCCTTTGTTCTTGTTTTCCGGCGTATTTTTCCCTTTAACCGGAATGCCGGCGCTGATGCAGCAGGTTGCATGGTTCAGCCCTTTATATCATGTAGTCAAATTAACCCGCGGACTGGCTGCCGGAGATGCCGTGTGGCTGCTGGCGGGAGATTTCATCTGGCTTTTGGCGGCCACCGTCATTTTACTGCCGGCGCCCTTGTTTTTATTGCGTCGTCTAACTATTAAATAGGTCACACGAGGGAGTGAGAGCAATGGAAAAAATCAAGACAGCTTATGAGAAAGCAATGGAGAGATACCAGCAAAAGGAAGTCTCACCTGCCGAAATTGACCGTCTTGAATATCTACCGAAGGGGAAAGCCCTGGCTGCCGCCTTTCTATCTGAAAAAAACTTTGACTTTGCCGCCGGGCTGGCAAAATACCAGGAACAGTTCAGACCGTACCTTATGGAAGGAGCCCAAGAAACTTTTTTGCAAAATATCATGCTTCCATCTGATGAGACAATTAGCCAGAACAATAAAAGGGCACTGGAAGGAATATTTCTTTTAAAACAGGATAAGCATGCCCTGGGGGAGATTTCAAGCCAGTTGGAACACCTTTTTGAATATTACCGGCAGGCCCTGGCTCAGGCCTTGACCAACTATAAAAATAGTTTTGCCGCCAGGATGGGCGCCGCGCAAAAAGCTTTGGAAAAAAGAGCGGGCAGGAAGGTTAAAATCAATCCCGAGAAGCACCCCGGTTACCGGGAAGGGTGGTTGAAAATGGTGGGCCGGCTTAATGCCCAGTATGAAAGTACGCTCAATGAACAAAAACAAAAGTTAAGAGCAGTTAAATGAGACAATAGTTATGAGAAACATGTTCAAGAAATAGTCTTTTTGTTAAGGAGTTGTTAAAACGTCGCAGATGCTTTAATCTGAGACTTGACATTTGCATATTTTTACAATATAATTGCTAGCGGTTAGCCCAGGTGAGTGCTAAATGGCGTATATATCCATCTAGAGTTGGAACTCTAAGGGTGGGGGTATTTATAAAATTAGCGCTTAAATAAAGGACCTCCCCTTTAAAGGGGAGTTTTTTATTTAAAGAATCAGGTGGCGCCTGTGTTGTCGAAAACCTGCCGAGGGAGGTCTCGGACTTGAAAATAGCTGTTTTGCACTGGGCTTTCCCGCCAATTATCGGTGGTGTGGAGACTCACCTGGCCATGCTGGGGCCAGAATTGGCTAAAGGAGGGGCGGAGGTATCCCTTTTGACCGGTTCGGTAGGCGGCCGACGGGAGGAATCCCGGCATGATGGAATGCTGGTTAAAAGAACGCCGCTGATGGACTTGAATGCTCTCTCCAATAAAAATATAGAGGAAAAGGCCGCACAGATACGAAGGGAAATTCATGAGTTTTTATACCAGGCCAGGCCCGATTTAATTCATGCCCATAATATGCATTATTTTAGTGCCGTTCATGCCCAGGTGTTAGGGGGAATTGCCAGGTGGGTTGGTGTTCCTCTCATCTTGACCGCTCATAACGTCTGGTCGGACAGGCTCTGGCAGTCGATGTTGCCTCTGGCCGGGCAGTGGGATACGGTTATTGCGGTAAGCCATTTTATAAAAAAAGAATTGGTTTGCTCCGGGTATAACGGTGATCGAGTTACAGTAGTACATCACGGCATCGACCTGGAGAAATTCAGCCCCCCTTCTGATCGAGAGAGGGCGCTGTTGTTAAAGAAATATCCGCGTTTGCGCGGCCGGAAAATTATTTTCCATCCGGCCCGGATGAGCCTGGCTAAAGGTTCAGATATAGTGGTAAAAGCAGCGGCGCTGATCAAAGAAGAGTTTCCGGAGTTTATTCTGGTGCTGGCCGGGGTTGGAAAAACTGTTGATTGGGGCAGTTGTCAGCAGGGTGAGGTTGAAAGGATTAGAAATCTAATTAACGGACTGGGTTTACAGGAAAACGTTTTGATCAGGTTTTTCTCCTGGGAGGAAATACCTGAAATGTACCGGATAGCCGATTTTTGTGTGTACCCGTCTGTTTTTGAGGAGCCGTTCGGACTGGTAATGCTTGAGGCTATGGCTACGGCCCGCCCGGTTATTGTAAGCAGGTCCGGCGGTATGCCGGAAGTGATAACCGATGGCGTGAACGGTTTTGTCGTCAGCAAGGGAGATCCGGTATCGCTTGCCGAACAGTGCGTGAGGCTATTGCGCGATCCTGTCTTGAACCGGGAAATGGGGCAGCAGGGGCGCCGTATTGCTTTAGAGAAGTTCTCTAAGGAAATTATGACTAAGAATACCGTAGCTGTCTATAATACGCTGTTAGAAGAAAAGAAGGGAGTACTTAAGTGGAGACAGGAAACTACTGCATAACTGATCTACGCATTGTACCACGGGATTTTCAGGCCTGCTTTGAAGCTTTAAAGGAAGGTGAATTATTTTTAACTACTCTTCCGGACGGAGAAATTCCGGATGGAAACCTGGGAGGACTCGGCTTTTACTATTATGATACCCGTTTTTTAAGCTGTTTTGAAAACACCCTGGCAGGACACAAGCTTGTATTACTTTCCTCAACTAACCGCCGCGGCCACTTCGGGCAAATTGAGCTTACCAACCCGGAAATAGTGCTTCCGGGAGGGGAGAATATTCCTCTTCAGAGTATTCACTTAAGGCTTTTGCGGGTAGTTAAAGGTTCTTTTTACCAGCGCCTGCGTCTTATTAACTTTAATGAGTTCCCGGTAACAATGGGCTACAGTATGTCTTTGGCTGCTGACTTTGTGGATATTTTCGAGGTGCGCGGCACTACCCGCCCCCGGCGTGGTTATTATCACGAAGGAGAGAAAAATAAGGATACTGTCACTCTTTCTTATCAAGGTCTGGATGGAGTAAGGCGTTTTACGGAGATAGTTTTTGAACCGCCGCCGGTCGAGATCAATATTGTCGAAAAGAATAAAGCAGTTGTCAATTTTCAGCTTTACCTGCCGCCCCAGAAAAAAGTTTATCTGTCACTCAGGGTAACACCTTATATTGGTGAGAGGACTCGTTCCAATCCGGCAAGCCCGGTGATTGGTTTTTCTTCGGCAGCCATCGATCAGTCTAAAAACCACAGGGAATGGAAAGAGAAGTGTACCTCTTATATTTCGGACAATCAAGTTTTTAATCAAATTATAAACCGGGCTGTTTCTGATCTACGCTCTCTTTATACCACCCGTGCGGAAGGTTCGGTAGTAGAAGCGGGTATTCCATGGTTTGCCGCTCCTTTCGGCCGGGATGCTTTGATCACTTCCTGGCAGACGTTGGCTTTAAATCCGGATCTGGCTAAAAAATCCCTCCGTTATCTTGCTTGTTACCAGGGGAAAAAGATAGATCAGTTTAATGAAGAACGTCCGGGGAAAATTATGCACGAATTGCGTTATGGAGAGATGACGGCCTGCGGGGAAAGCGTTCATAATCCGTATTTCGGGTCGGTAGACAGTACGCTTTTGTTTGTTATTTTACTGGCTGAAGTATACAACTGGACAGGCGACAGGAGCTTGATTGAAGATTTAAAGGGAGCACTGTTGGGCTGTCTAAAGTGGTGCCGTAAGTATGGTGACCTGGATGGGGACGGTTACATTGAGTATCTCAGTGAGTCGCCTTGCGGCCTGGTTAACCAGGGTTGGAAGGATTCCTGGAATGGAGTAATAGACTCCGATGGTAAACTTCCGTCTGGCCCCATCGCGCTGGTGGAGGTGCAGGCGTACTGTTACAAGGCGTTGCAGGGTGCGGCAGGGGTTCTTGAGGCACTGGGGGATAAGGAAAAGGCTTTAGAGTTGAGAAAGCGGGCGGCCAGGCTTCAGGAGCAGTTTTTAAGGGACTTTTGGGTACCGGGCGAGGATTATCTGGTTTTTGCCCTGAACGGCGATAAGCGTCCGGTAAAAACTGTGGTGTCCAACATGGGGCATTGTCTTTTCACCGGTATATTGCCGGCCGACAAGGCGTTAAAGGTTACCCGGCGCCTTTTCCAGGCTGATATGTACTCGGGCTGGGGGGTCAGGACGATGAGCACGCGGGAAAAAGCATATAATCCAATGAGCTATCATAATGGTTCAGTATGGCCGCATGACAATTCGATCATTGCCGGCGGCTTGCGGAAGTATAATTTACTTACTCATTTAGAGCAACTTTTCAGCGGCATTTATGAATCTTCATTATATTTTCCTTACCATCGCCTGCCGGAGCTTTTTTGTGGTTTTACCAGGCGCCCCATCGGCGGGCCGGTACGCTACCCGATAGCATGTGATCCTCAAGCCTGGGCAGTAGGAAGTACGTTTCTCTTTTTACAGTCATCTCTGGGGCTGTCTTCAACGCCTGAAGGGTTGATGATCAGCAAGCCGCAGCTTCCCACCTGGCTTAACAGTTTACTGGTAGAGAATTTGCGGGTTGGAGGAGGCAAGGTGGATGTTGAATTTACCCGCAGCAGGGGAAGAACCTACTGCCAGCTTTTGAGGAAAGAAGGAGATGTTAGGGTTATTGTGGATGTTTAATTTGCAATAAAGACTTTTTAAGATTAAGCGAGGAAAAGAGGTGAAGAAGGTGTTTGGAGAAAAACCTAAGTTTGCCTGGTCGAACACCGGTAAGTTAGTTTTGATTTCAAATCGTGGGCCTTTTCAATATAAGCAGTCAGCCAACGGGTTGAGGAGAGTACATGTAGTAAGCGGCCTGGTGTCAGCCCTGGAACCAGTTTTAAAGGTGCGGAAGGGTCTTTGGGTGGCCTGGAGTGGCAGTGAGTCTCTTGTTGATGGTCTTAGATATGCCGATTCACAAGACTTGAAAGGCTTTTTATGGCGAGAAGTGCCCCTCACGGCTGCAGACATCGAAGGTTATTATAACGGTTTTGCCAATCAAGTGCTCTGGCCGCTCTGTCATTATTTTATTGAAAAGTGCCACTTGCGTAATGAGTACTGGCGAACTTACCTGGCTGTTAATAGAAAGTTTGCCAGGGTTGCCCAGGCCGAAATAGAATGGCCGGACATGGTGTGGGTACACGATTATCACCTGTCGTTAGTGCCTGCTTTTCTCCGGTATTACAAGAGCAGTTTAAAGATATCTTTCTTCTGGCATATTCCTTTTCCCCAACGGGATGTTTTCAGGATCTTGCCCTGGGCCAAAGAATTGTTGAAAGGTATCCTGGGTAGTGATTTGATCGGCTTCCATTTGCCGGCTTACGTGGAAAATTTTTTGGGCTGCGTTTCCGATGTTTTGGGGATCGAAGTTGATTTTAGACACGGAGAGCTTGAGTACGAAGGCCGTCGCATTGCCGTAAGAGCTTTCCCAGTAGGGGTAGATCCGGCCGTGTTTCAAGAATTGGCTCGAAAGGAAACGGTAATACGGGAAGCTAACCAGTTAAAGCAGGAACTGAAGAGCGAATTGCTGGCCCTGTCTATTGACCGTTTGGATTACAGCAAGGGAATTCTGGAAAGATTGCGCGCCCTGGAACTTTTCTGGGAGAGAAATACGGAGTACTTGAACCGGCTTACTTTCGTCCAGATTGCCGTTCCTACCAGGTCCGGCGTGCCGGCCTACCGCCGGTTGAGAAAAGAAGTTGAGGAACTGGTAAGTCAAATCAACAGGAGGTTCGGCCGGCAGGGGTGGCTTCCGGTTCATTGCTACTACCGTTCTTTTACGAAAGAAAAACTGGCTGCTTTTTATGCCGCGGCAGACGCGGCGCTGGTGACCCCGTTGCGGGACGGGCTGAACCTGGTAGCAAAAGAATATGTAGCCAGTAAGACGGACTTTAAAGGGGTGCTGGTATTAAGCCGTTTTGCCGGCGCGGCCGAAGAGATGAACGAGGCGGTTCTGGTTAATCCGTACAATATCGACGACATGGAGGAAAAAATAAAATTTGCTTTAACCATGAGCCCGGCTGAGCAAAGGAGACGTTTGTTGTTGCTGCGAGAGAAGGTGTTGCAGCATGACTCTTTATGGTGGGTATCAAGTTTTTTAAATTCTTTTCCGCGTGAGAACCTGCACCAGAAGGCCAGTGTACTCAATCCCGGTTATACCGGCCGTTATGCCGGAGAACACCTGGCAAAAGGGTTATAAGGCATGAATCGTATTTTGCCGAAGTTGGCTTTAGAAGACCGGGTCTTTCTTTTTCTGGATTATGATGGAACGCTGGTGCCGATTAGGCCGACGCCGGCCGAAGCCAGGCCGTCTGAGAAAATGCTTGCCCTTGTAAACAGGTTGACGCAGTGCGCTTCATTAAAAGTAGCTATAATCAGCGGCCGCAGCCTGGACGATCTTTTTCAACTGCTTCCGGTAGACGGTCTTTACCTGGCGGGTGTCCATGGTGTGGAACGTTACGTTCCGCCAGGCCCGCCTTATTTTATTCCGTTTCCGGAGAAGACCCGGGAAAGAGTGGCGGAGGCAGCGGTACGGCTGTCGCAAAAGCTTCCTTCCGGTTTCCTTCTGGAAAACAAGGGAGTGGCCCTGGCCTTGCATTACCGCCTGGCCCCACCGGAAGCAGTTCCTCCGGTAATAGACACGTTTCGTGGTTTCTGCCGGGCTTTGCTGCCCTGCCCTGAATGGCACGTGATAGAAGGCAGAAAGGTGATCGAAGTGCGTCCCGCTGATGCCGGGAAAGGAAAAGCGGTGGAAGATTTCCTGAGCAGGTGGCCGGGCGCGTTCCCGGTTTATCTGGGAGATGATACGACTGATGAGGATGCCTTCCGGTTTGTAAGAGATAAAGGGCTGGGTATTCTGGTGGCGGAAAAATCTCGTCCTACTGCTGCCACAGCCCGCCTGGAGGACCATGCCTCCGTGGGAGTTTTTTTAAGAGCCGTTTTATCAATATTTAATTGATTTTTTCGTTTCAGGACGATATTCTTAAGGAGCGGAGAAGTTTTGTGAGGGGAGAGGTGTAATTTAGAAGATGAAAACCGGTATAGTAGTCCTTGGCCATGGCAGCAGGTCGATTGTGGGGGAGGCAAACCAGGCCATCCTGGATATTGCAGCGCAGGTAAGAGAAATGTTGGGCGTTACTGTTCTGGAAGTAGCCTTTATGAACCGGAAATCTTTAAGGCAGAATCTTATTGACGCTATCGGCAAGGTAGTGGAACAAGGGGTGGACAGGGTTGTAATAGCTCCTCTTTTTATTACCAGGGGAATGCACATGGTTAAGGATATACCGGAAGAAATTGAAGCGGCGAAAGAAAAATATAAAAATGTTGAATTTATTTTTGCCGGCCATATGGGTTCCGATTACAGAATTGCCCAGATAATGACAGAGCGGGTAAGGGAAGTTTTACCAGCCTTATGAAATAATTATATATAAGCCGGCCAGAATGCCGCTTTATCAAAAGATGTTTTTTGTTTTTCTGTTATCAGTTCTGCGGTTTTTTCTGTTCCGGCCAGTTGATCTGACCAATAAATAATATTTATGACGGGCAGGGAATGTCATACCACTTTTATTATGGTTTAATTACAAAAATTATGGACAGGCTGGCAGAAGTATGTTAAAGTAATGTGGAAAGTTAATATGGCGTGCTCCAAGGTGCCCTTGCTTAAAAGGAGCAGGGGATAATAGGGAATCAGGTGCGAATCCTGGACGGTCCCGCCACTGTAAGTGAGTAGCTGCTTCCGGTATCCCACTGGGCTTTTGGCCCGGGAAGGGGGAAGCGGCGTTTAAGTCACGAGTCAGGAAACCTGCCTGGAGTACGGGCACGAACAACCTTCCGGTAGAGAGGGGGGAGTGCAAAAGGTATATTTTGCAAGAACCTTAAAGTAAACCCCGGCTTCTCTTAATGATGGAAAGCCGGGGTCTTTGTTTGAGAAAGGAGGAATTTTTATGTCTGGAAAAATATGTTCTATGCTGGCTTTTGTGTATTTATTGACAGTTATGTTTGTGTCTCCGGCCAATGCTTATGCCATGCACATCATGGAAGGGTTTCTGCCGGTTCAATGGGCCGTTCTGTGGGCTGTATTGTCTTTGCCGTTTCTGATTGCCGGAGTGATATCAATTAAGAGAACTTTGAGGGACCGGCCGAATTTGAAGATGATGCTGGGCCTGGCCGGCGCTTTTGCCTTTGTTCTTTCCGCTCTCAAGCTCCCTTCCGTTACGGGAAGCTGTTCGCATCCGACCGGCGTGGGTCTGGGGGCCGTTTTATTCGGTCCGGCGGCAATGAGTGTGCTGGGTTGTATTGTACTAATCTTTCAGGCTATTCTTCTGGCTCACGGGGGTTTAAGCACCCTCGGCGCCAATACTTTTTCCATGGCTATTGTAGGGCCGTTTGTGGCTTACGGCGTTTATAAAATAACTCAAAAGTTGGGCGCGCCATTCTGGCTGGCTGTTTTCCTGGCGGCAGCGCTGGGAGATCTTTTAACCTACGTAACCACCTCTTTTCAACTGGCCCTGGCCTTTCCGGCGGAAGTAGGTGGTTTCATGGCCTCTTTTATTAAGTTCAACACCATATTTGCCGTTACCCAGGTTCCCCTGGCCATCAGCGAAGGCTTGCTGACGGTGGTTGTGTTCAACGTTCTTGCTGCTTATAACAGTCAGGAACTGCAGGAGCTTTCCGTTCTTTCCAAAGAGGAGGTGCAGATATGAGTATCGCCCAAAAGAACTTGATCCTGGTGGTGTTTGTCCTGCTCCTGGCCGTGGTGCCGCTGGTGATTAAAGGCGGCGCTGAATTCGGCGGGGCCGACGGGCAGGCGGAGGAAGCGATCACGGAAATACAGCCCGACTACGAACCCTGGTTCCAGTCTATCTGGGAGCCGCCCAGCGGTGAAATAGAAGGCCTTTTGTTTGCCCTGCAGGCGGCTGCCGGTGCCGGTTTTATCTGTTACTATTTCGGTTACATGCGGGGGAGAAAGCAGCAGGAAAGGGAAAAGCGTGTTTAAGATCGATCAGTATGCTTATGCAAACCGGCTGGGTGCCGTGCACCCGGCCGAAAAGTTTGCTTTTGCTGTTGTTACCATGATTGTCTGTATTGTCTTTTCATCAATGCTTACTTCCCTGGCAGTTATTCTGCTGATGAGCTTCATAACGGTCCGGCGGGCGGGGATACCGGGACGCTTCTACTTAAAGCTTTTATCCATACCGCTTTCCTTTTTGGTAGTAAGCGTTGTTACCATTGCTTTCACCGTTTCACGGGAGACATACCAGTTTATTTACGGTTTCACCGTGTGGAACCTCCATTTGGGGATTACGGCCCGTGATCTGGACGTTGCGGTGAACCTCTTTTTTAAGTCTCTGGGCGCTGTTTCCTGCCTGTACTTTCTATCCCTGACCACATCAATGGTGGAGATAATGTCGGTCCTGAAAAGAATCAGGGTTCCGCTGTTATTCATCGAGTTAATGGGCCTTGTCTACCGGTTTGTTTTTGTCTTGATGGAAACAGCCGGGCAGATTCACACGGCTCAATCTGCACGCTGGGGCTACGCTTCTTTCAGGAATTCTTACCGATCCCTGGGTCAGTTGATTTCGAACCTTTTTATTAAATCATATCACCGCTCGCAGATGCTTTTTACCGCCCTCCTGGCGAGATGTTATACTGATGAATTGAATGTAATCGAGCCGGGTTATCCTGTTTCGGCAAAGAATGTTTTAATGATTGTACTGGTTGAACTGGCGCTGGTTGCCATGTCGTTATTTACCGGAGGTGGCTTATTTGGCGGAATATATTCTTGAAGCCGGGGACGTGGAGTTTAGCTACCCGGATGGAACGAAAGCCTTAAAAGGAGTAAATATTTTAATTGAAAAAGGAAAAAAAGTCGCTTTTCTGGGAGCGAACGGCGCCGGTAAGACCACCTTGTTCCTCCACTTCAACGGTATTCTACGGCCGAACCGGGGAAAAATTCGTTTTCAGGGCCGGGATGTCGGTTACGGTCATGCTGCTTTGCTGGAACTGCGCAAGAATGTGGGCATTGTCTTTCAGGACCCCGACAACCAGCTTTTTTCGGCCAGTGTTCTGCAGGAGATCTCTTTCGGCCCTTTAAACCTGGGGCTGTCAAGAGAAGATGTGTTGCAGCGGGTTCGTGCGGCCATGGCGGCCACCGAAATTACCGAGTTGGAGCGCAGGCCGACCCACCTGCTCAGTTACGGGCAGAAAAAGCGGGTTTGTATCGCCGATGTCCTGGCCATGCATCCGATGGTAATGATCTGTGACGAGCCGACCGCCTGCCTGGACCCTAAACTGGCCCGGCACATGATGGAATTGTTCGACCAGATCAGCCGGGAGGGGAAAACAGTGATTCTTTCCACCCACGATGTGGACCTGGCTTATTCGTGGGCGGATTATATTTATCTGATGAAGGACGGGGCAGTCGCCGGGGAAGGAAAACCGGAAAGTATTTTCAGGAACGAAACCTTGTTGGAGCGTACCGGCATGGAAAGACCATGGCTGGTCGACATGTACCTTGAATTGAGTAAAAAAGGATGGCTTTCCAACAGCGTACCGCTGCCGCGCACAAAGGAGGAACTTTTCGGGATTATTGAAACTGACGCGGGCATGTCGCATGTAAAGTGTTGCGTCTTATAAGCAGCGAAAATATGACCATTTTATCCCTCGTCTTTGCAGGATGGAGGCGCCTAAGCATGTCACATTCCGTATTGGGAACAGCGCAAAGCCGCATCCGTATTTTTCAAGCACAGAGATAAGCCCCCCTGCCGGCGGGCAAGGGGGCCTTCCACATCCAACTCGTACCGGCAACTGGCTGGCGTGGCGGTCCAGGGTCCGCTTTAGCCCCTTTAGTTTTGCGCCGCCACCTATATTATTTAAGTATGGAATTGCTTCGCTTCGCTCGCAATACAAAGAGTCCGTCACTCGCCCTGTTCCTCCACAGCCGACTTTATGGCCTTTTGAGTGTGCTCCCAGGCTTTTCTGAAATGATCAACAGCTTTGTCCGGCTCGCCCTGGCCGGCTTTTTCATTTGCCTTAAGCATCTCTTCTTTTGCCTTTGCCAGCTCGTGGGCCATTTTTTCCTGATTGTCGGGGTTATTTACTGCCGTGTGTTCCGCTTCGTCGATAATGATCTTTGCAATTAATGCGTCTGCTCTCAGCATCTCATCTATTACTGCCCGCACTTCTGCCACAATGGGTGTGTCGGCGTGTTCACCTTTTTCTTCGACGATCTTTAAAAGCTTCTCTACGGCTTTCTTTTCTTCGGCAAAAACCTTGTGGCCATGCTGTATTTCCAAATGGGAATCGTCAGGCCACAATGTTTCATCCAGCGAACCGGCGAGGCTTTCTATTGCATCAGCAAGGTGTTCATTACCTGCATCAACGGCCTGCAGCCTGGAGAGGGCATTTTCTTTGAGCCACCGGGCACTTGTGACAAGGGTGCCGGTAACCGTTACAGCAGCCGTGTCGGTGGCCTGATTGCCGGCGTGATCGTAAACGGCAAGGGTGACGGTATACGTTCCGGGTTGGGTGTAGGTGTGCTCTCCGTAAGGCCAGACGGTTTCCCAGGTCTCCATGCTGTCGCCGAAGTTCCAGACAAGGTAAGCCGCATCTTGTGAACCGGAAGCGTCAAAAACTACTTTTTGGCCTGCTTCGGCTTGCTGGTCCGGGCCGGCATCGGCTGCCGGTAGGATGTTGTCTATGATGAAGGCCAGTTCTTCTCCGAAGCCGGTAGCACGGGTGTCACTGGCCCAGGCGATGATGGAATGTTCTCCATCGGGCAGTGTCTGGGGATCTATGGTATATGTGGCATGCACTGTACTCTGCGCCGTACCGAGCGTTACTCGGGCAACCTCACCGCCGTCCAGGAAGAAGGTGAAGTCGTTTAAGCTGTCGGGGTCATTGGCGTTAGCCCTGGATGACGGCAGGCGTTTTTAAATACAGACCGGTCTTCAAGGCCGCTTATTTCCACCGCAGGCGGCGTTTCAATCAAACCGGAGATGTTGACGGCGACTTCTTCACCACCCGGCGGCACATCCAGGGTTTTTATGCGTAAAGTCCAGTTCCCGGATCCCGGGTTGTCCACCACGTAAAAAGCGTAAGTATCGCCTTTAACAAAAAGGTATGGCCGGGCGCCTGTTTACTCCGTAGACAAGAAAATGCCCTTCCGTATTTTTATCTTCTCCGTTTCCTACCGTGAGTTCCTCACCTAACAGAATGGGAATGCCGGTTTGCCTGCTTGCTTCGGCAATGTCAATTTTAACCACTCCCATTCGTTTTCAGTTAAAACTGATCGTGCTCTTGGATATGTCATGACTACATCAGAACGATCGGTAACTGCTAAAGCGCAGGGAATTCCTAATACTCTCATCACATCCTGGGCAATTGTAAGAACCTCTCTGTTTTCAGTCATCCACGGTTCCTGAGAATATTTGGAATACAGGTGCAGGTCGGCTTTTATCACCGTATAACCGCCGGCATAAGCCGGTGAAACAACCAGCAAACTAATTTAGCCGCAAACTGCCTGAACATAGTAAATCCCTACCCCCTCGTTTCTTATTTACACTTTGTTTCTTGTGTCCAAAAGGAGCGCATCTACAGCGCTGATAAGATTGTATATCACTCCTCCTCCCAGAATTGCAAGGTATATCCCTTCTACCTCAGACCACAAACCTAAAGGATTGGTTATTAAAAAAGACACCCCAAGACACACTGAAACTGCCAGGTATATCCCGGCACGCCGGTAGTCTCCCCAAAGAGCCTGGCCCAGCCCCGGCACAACCAGGGAAAGAAAGCCGCGTAAAAGTCCGTTATTGCGCAACGAAGCAACTTTCTCCCCCTCAGACCTCCACCTTACATCCCTGATATTGAAGATCATTAGAAGAATACCCGGTATCACAAGAGGTCCCACAAGCAATAAGCAACTCATGTAGTCGCCAATTCCGCCAAACCCCGCGAATAATAACAACATACGCCACCACCAATATGCTCCCCATATTGCAGGACCTAGTGTAAAGGGCACAGGCAAAAGCGATACCAAAAGAAACCTAGCCCAGCGCATTTCTCCCTGAGCAGCCTGTCCCGCCCCAATTAAAAAAGCGCTTAAAACACCGGGGTTTAAGACAAAATCTCCAGATTTACCTCTTTTTCCTTTTTTAATAATCAGCATATATACTATTCCAAACAAAAAAATATCGATTAAAGTCAGGCTCCCCCAAAAAATTAATTCCCTACTTTCCACTAATCCTACTTGAAAAGCTCCAACTCCTACCCAAAGCCACCATCTGGCCACCATACCTGCAACTGTAAACACCTTCTTTTAACCCACCTCCCGGCCTTTTTGAACCACTCAGGCAAAACAACCCGTCCCGCCACAACCTTCACCCATAGAGCGCAGGAGCATCAAACACCTGAGAATTCCCCTTAAACCACCTCCGGGTATGAAATAGACTTTCTTACTTTCCCCAACCACCTGGAAAAACCATTAAACAAGCCCCCTTGCCGGCGGGCAAGCGGGCTTCTTACATCCAACTCGTACCGGCAACTGGCTGGCGTGGCGGTCCAGTGCCCGCTTTAGCCCCTTTAGCTTTGCGCCGCCACCTTTCGGTGGCTTTGCCTTTCTTTTCGGTAATTATTTCCTTATACCAGATTACTTGTAACATATTTTTCCGGATAAGTCAACCGTTTTTTGCTTATTTATATAGTATATTTATATATTTCTTAAGAAATATGTTTGTATCTTTTAACATGACCGGCACAGCCGCCCCGGCTGCCGGTGAACAGGATGGAGGGATTTTTTGCAATCTTTCCTTGACGTATCTGGTAGCGGGGGTTTATAATCTTCTTATCCCCCATCGGGGGATGGGGGATAGGGAAGAGATCATGTTTTTATGACGGGAGGGTGGATGTGATGGAGCACCGTCACGGTGTAGAAACAGTCAACAGGCTGGCGCGAATTGAAGGACACGTCAGGGGAATTAAGAAAATGGTGGAGGAAGGCCGCTCTTGCGACGAGGTTCTTTTGCAGATTGGCGCGGTTAAAGCGGCACTGGACAGGGTCGGCCGTCTTATTTTACGGGAGCACCTGGAAACCTGCGTGCTGCAGGGTGTTGAAGAGGGGAGGGGAGATGAAGTAATTGCCAGGCTTAATGCGGCATTAGACAAGTTTTTATAAGCGGAGGATGATTAAACTGGAAAGTGTTATTGTCCGGGAAGAGAAAAAACCGGCTGGGGCGACTGGTATCGCGCCGGTCCTTGCTTGCCGGGAGTATATTTTTGTCGGCATTTCCGGTCTTTTTTTGTTGTTGAGTTGGGCCGGGCGGGTAAAGGAGGTCATCGGTTTTGACCCCGCGTGGTTCACCATCATCGTTTGCGGGTTGCCGATAATAAGGGGCGCTTTTGCGGGGCTTTTTCTAAAGTGGGATGACAAGGCGGGCCTTCTGGTCAGTATTGCCCTGATTGCAGCAGCGGCAACGGGTGAATACTTTGCGGCCGGTGAGGTGGCCTGGATCATGGCTTTGGGTGAGTTGTTGGAGAACCGTACGGTAGCTAAAACAAGACAGGGAATCAGGAATTTAGCCGGTCTGGTTCCCCGGACGGCGTGGCTGGACGATGGCGGGCGGCTGGTGGAAGTGCCTGCCGGTGAGGTAAAAGCGGGTGACGTTATAGTGGTTAAACCGGGCGAGAACATTCCGGTGGACGGCGTGGTGATATCCGGCCGGTCGGCGGTGAACGAGGCCGCCCTTACCGGGGAGTCCATGCCTGTAGATAAAATGCCCGGCAGCCAGGTTTTTACCGGCACCGCAAACCTTTTTGGAGCATTAAAAATCCGGTCTGTCAGGGCGGGGGAAGATACCGCCCTGGCCGGAGTAATAAGACTGGTTGATCAGGTGGAGAGGCAAAAAAGCCCCGCCGTCAGGGCGGCGGACCGGTGGGCTTCCCGGCTGGTGCCGGCCGTTTTGAGCATTGCCTTACTGGTTTACCTTGTTACCGGCGATCTGGTCAGGGCCGTCACGATTCTGGTGGTATTTTGCCCCTGTGCCCTTGTACTGGCCACCCCCACTGCCGTTATGGCGGCTGTAGGAAATGCCGCCGGAAAGGGAATTCTGATCAAAAGCGGAGACGCCATTGAAAGTGCGGGCCGTGTGGACCTGGTGGTTTTTGACAAAACAGGCACTCTTACCGGTGGAAAGCCTGAAGTGACAGAAGTACGGGGCTTTTCAGGAGCAAGCGAGGAAGAGGTGCTTTGTTTTGCCGCGGCAGCCGAAAAATACTCAGAGCACCCGCTGGCAAAAGCCATTGTTGCAGAAGCGTACGGACGGGGTCTGGAGGTTGACGACCCTGACAATTTTACTGCTTTGCCGGGCGCCGGCGTGAGAGCCCTTTTCAAGGGTGCGGCTATTCTGGTCGGTGATCGCAAGGCGGTGATTGAACAAGGTATAGTTATGAGCGAAGAACAGGAATCGTACCGGCAGTTACAGGAGCAGGAAGGTAAAACGACTGTTTTTCTTGTGGTGGGACAGCAGTTGATTGGCGCAATTGCCATGGCGGACTCTGTAAAAAGTGGTGTTGATGCAGCAGTCGGTGAATTGCAGCGACTGGGGATCCGGGAAGTATGGCTGCTTACCGGGGATAATGAGAAAGCTGCCGGAGCAGTGGCGGAAAAAATGGGAATAGCTCATTACCTGGCCGGGCAAAAACCGGAAGACAAGATGAGCGTGGTGCTGAAGCTGAAGGAAAAAGGGCGCCGGGTGGCAATGGTCGGCGACGGGATCAACGATGCGGCGGCCCTGGCTGCGGCAGATGTGGGAATGGTCATGGGGGCCGGCGCTAACGACCTGGTGGCCGGGGCCGGCAATGTTGTTTTGTTTTCGGATGACCCCGGCAGGGTTCCCCGGTTGATTGAACTGGGGAAGAGAACCCTGAAGGTAATTAACCAGGGTATTTTTCTTTCCATCTTAATCAACACGGGCGCCGTTGTCCTGGCATCTCTTGGTTTTATCGGTCCGGTAGCAGGTGCGCTGGTGCACAACGCCGGTTCGGTGTTTGTGGTTGCCAGTGCCGGTCGTTTGTTGTTCTACCGGCTCAAGTAGTACTTGTGAAACGCCGGACTTGGAATGCGGGTATTGAGAGCTTATTTTAGTTGTCTGAGCGCAAATGCGTTGGTTTTTCAGGCATAAATGTCTTAAGATAAAAGAAAACAAAGGAAAGGAATGGGCCGGATGGGGGAAAAAGAATTTCCTTTTCGCGAACCCGAAGTGGATATTACAGGGATATTCCAGGTCGTAGCTCTCGGCATTGCTGCCGTGGGGTTGGGGTTTTTGGTGCGGGTTTTGATTTTTTAAGAACAAATTCGCCCTTCGGGCGACTTAAAAAGTTATCCACAAAGCGGCCCGCAGCATAATTTCCTATACAATAAAAAAAGGCCCTTGCGGGCCTATTAAAAGGAGGGAATGTTTTTCCCTCCGTCGCGGGCAGAAAAAACTCAATGTACATCCGATGCCGCTCCTTTGTGCTTGTTTCTGGAGAAGATTTTATCCAACCAGTTGAATGCGGTTCCTATACCCAGTCCGCCGATTAAGGCTATTATTACTGCGATAATACCGTACATTGGGCCGTTGGTAATGGCCTGGTTGCGGGCCCAACCGGCGATACCTGTGTTTTTAACAAACAAGTTGCATTGGGCCTTGCCGATGATTTTACCTTCTTTTACAGCATAAGCGGTAATTATTGTATCTCCTGGTGGAATTTCAGGCGGGATTGCTATATTGACATGAAAACTATTGCCTGTTACTTCTAGCGCATTTTCCCTGATTGCATAGAGGTTGCGTTTCTTATAAATGTTTATCAGGCCGTCCAGGTATTGGGAAGATGAATCGGGCGGCAACACTTCTTTCTTTCCCTCTTCTTTTTTGGTGACTCGTCCCTTTCTCTTAATAAAGTAAAACTGGTTGTCAATTTCCATTGTTTCGCTTAAATCCGGTGAAAGTCCCGCAATGCTGTTTGAACTCAATACCTGACAGATTTTAGGTACTCCTTCTACCTGGACGTGTTCTACCGTTATCCATAAAGGCCCCTTCTTATCTTTCTGATTGAGCGGTACCGTACCGGGGGCGGATTGTAGTTTCAGGTAAACTTCACTTCCCGGCGGGATAGAGCCGGTTATTTCAGCTTCTCCACCTTTAAATCCCAGGTTGATGCTGATGGTTTCCGGGTTGATGGAGAGTTGCATGTTTTCCTGCAGGTTGTTTGCTTCTGAAAGGTCAGGACTGTAAAATGCTAAAAACAACGCTATTATTAAGAGAAAATATTTTTTCATTAATGTCCACCTCCCGGCACTATGGTGCTCGTGGGGGCGACCAATAAATCAAGAAGAATTTTTACCATTACTGCCAGGACAACCAGTGAGAAAACGATTCGCAGTTGTTCTCCCCTTAGTTGTTTGCCTATTTTTACTCCGAACTGGGCGCCGATAGAGGAACCGATGAGCAATAGCATGGCGAGAACCAGGTCGACGGTTCCGTTCAGTATGGCCTGGGCAATGGTAACGTTGATGGCAGTAAAAACTACGGTAAAGATGCTTGTTCCCACGGCTTTTAAAGTGGGCATGCCGATGATGTAGATCATTACCGGCAGCATGATAAACCCGCCGCCGACTCCCATTATGGCAGCCAGGATGCCGATTAAAAAGCCCAGGCCGAATAGAGCCAGCAAGGAGCACTGGACACCGGAAACTTCAAAATAAAGCTGCAAAGGAAGGCTCTGCATAAACTTTCGCGGTACGGGTTTGCTTTCTTCCCCCGGCTTCTTTCTAAGGGTATGGATGCTTTCAAAAAACATAAACACTCCCACGGCAAAAAGCATAACAACGTAGGCGATTTTTACTACAAACTCAAAACTTCCCAAGCCTCTTAAGATTTTGACCAGTTCCGTACCATAGCTGCCGCCGATCAACCCTCCTGCCAGGATGATAAACCCCAGCTTGAAATCGACGTTGCTGTTGCGGCTGTGTGCAAGCGTTCCCGAAGCGGAAGCGGCTACAATCTGGTTGGTGTCGCTGGCCACCGCCACTGCCGGCGGCACGCCGGCCATCATTAATAAAGGTGTTAAAAGAAAACCTCCCCCCACTCCAAAAAGACCGGAAAGCAGTCCTACCGCCCCTCCCATTCCGAGGACGGAAAAAATATTAAAAGGCATTCTGGCGATCGGTAAAAAAATGTCTATCTGCACTTTGTCTTTGCCTCCTGTTAATGTGAAAAACGTTATAACTGCAGCCTGGGGTTGTTTGACAACCTGTCCTTGAGAACCAGCATGAGCAGGAAGTGCTCGGTCAGTACCGTGTAAGCGCCCGCGGATACGCCCATCAGCAGCAGAATTAAAACCATAACCCCGTAAGGGAATAGCCTTACATCCCGGTCGTCGGGAGTATACACGTTACCCAGGACATCTTTCCAGACCAGAATTTCACCGGTATCCATGTCCTGTTCAACAATCTGGTGCCTGGTCGGGTTAAAATAGCCTTTATATACGTCCTCTTTGAGAAAGTTTACCCCGGCCCAGAAAATCACAACGGATAAAAGCATGACCACTATGCCGATGGTCAAATTAAATTTTCTTACCTTTTCAAGTTCATCGTCTGTAAGCATGTCAACAGTTTCCATCATTTCACTCCTTTCTTTAAAAATTTGATATGAAATACTTCTTACGCAAAAATGATGCTATTAGAAAAATGAAACAGCCCTTTTAAAAGGGCTGTTTAGTTGTGCAAAGATTTCAAATATGGGCATAATTTGCTCACCGGCAGGAAAATATTGCCCACCTGCTACCGGAGCAGGCCGAAATCTTTCATTTTAGCGTAAAGGGACCTCCTGTTCAAGCCCAGGGCTTCGGCCGCAGCAGTGCGGTTCCAGTTATGTTCCTGGAGCGTTTTTAAAATCACCTGCCGTTCCACGTCGGACACGATTTCTTTTAAGGTCGTGCCGGGATTTAGTTGCGGTTCTACTCCGTGATTTTTGGCTTGAATGCTGAACGGCAGATCTTCAGTCATGATCACCGGTCCGGTGGCCATAATCACCGCCCGCTGACAGATGTTTTTTAGCTCCCGCACATTACCGGGCCAGTCATACTGGCATAGAAGCATCATGGCTTCTGCTGAAAAGCCGATAATCTGCTTATTGAATTCCCGGCTGTAATCTTGCAAGAAAAAGCTGGCCAGACCCGGGATGTCATCGGCTCTTTCCCGCAGCGGCGGAACCCAGATGGTTACTACGTTTAAGCGAAAGTAGAGGTCTTCCCGGAATCCTCCTTCTTTGGTCAGCCGGGCCAGGTCTTTGTTGGTGGCGGCCAGGATGCGGGCATCGATTTTGATTGTTTCCGTGCCGCCCACCCGCTCGAATTCTTTTTCCTGTAATAAGCGGAGCAGTTTGGCCTGAGTGGAAAGGCTCATTTCACCGATTTCGTCTAAAAAAATGGTTCCTTCATGAGCCAGTTCAAATTTGCCCAGCTTTCTGCGCTCGGCTCCGGTAAAGGCGCCCTTTTCGTAGCCGAATAATTCGCTTTCCAGAAGGTTTTCAGGAATGGTGGCGCAGTTTATTTTGACGAAGGGTTTATTCCGCCGGCTGCTGCTGCGGTGGATGGCTTCTGCTACCAGTTCCTTGCCGGTACCGCTTTCTCCTTGAATTAATACCGTAACGTTGCGATCGGCTACCCGGCCGATGTCCTTATATACGGCCTGGATCCGGCCCGACTGGCCGATCATCCTGGCGTTTTCCGTTTTTTGGCCGAGTTCTTCCCGTAAGGCGGTTACTTCTGCCGCGAGTTGCTGCATGGATACGGCCTTACGCACGGTTAAAACCAGTTCATCCAGGTTGAAAGGTTTGATGATATAATCAAAAGCGCCGGCCTGCATGGCCTGAATGGCCATGTCGGTAGTCCCGAAAGCCGTCATCAGGATTATCGGTACCATGTTGCCGGTTTTACGGATAATTTCCAATACGGCCATGCCGTCCGTCTCGGACATGCGAATATCCAGCAGGACGGCTTCAGGGGTCATTTCGTTGATTTTTTTTATTGCGTCCCTGCCGTCGGCGGACAGTAAAACTTTGTATCCGTCGTTTTCCAAAACGTCTTTCAGCATCTGGCGGACGCTTTCTTCATCATCAACCACCAGCACTTTCGGCATAAGTTTCCACCCCCGCTGCTGCCTGGATATAAATCTTTACCCTGGTCCCTTTTCCTTCCGTGCTTTCCACTTCAATGTTACCCCCGTGGGCACGCATTATTTCATAGGCGATAGCCAGCCCCAATCCGGTTCCCTTGGCCTTAGTGGTAAAAAAAGGATCAAAAAGACGCGGCAGATCTTTTGCCGGTATGCCGCAGCCGGAGTCGGTCACGTTGGCGTATAAAAAACCGCTTGACTGATCAAAGCCGGTTTCCACCTCCAGTGTTCCGGTATCTGTCATGGCCTGCCAGGCGTTGTGAAGCCTCTCCCGCCTACGCTTACGCTTAGAGGCGGGAGCTTCCTGGTTCATTGACCGCAGCCACATGGGTCTTACGCAATCTTCGCAGGCGTAAAT
>JAGUVT010000126.1 GCA_020062745.1 Deltaproteobacteria bacterium | reverse complement strand
TTCGCGTTGCGTCGAATTAAACCACATGCTCCACCGCTTGTGCGGGCCCCCGTCAATTCCTTTGAGTTTCAACCTTGCGGCCGTACTCCCCAGGCGGGGTACTTATTGTGTTAACTGCGGCACAGGAGGGGTCGATACCTCCTACACCTAGTACCCATCGTTTACGGCGTGGACTACCGGGGTATCTAATCCCGTTTGCTCCCCACGCTTTCGCGCCTCAGCGTCAGGGTTAGGCCAGAGAGCCGCCTTCGCCACTGGTGTTCCTCCCAATATCTACGCATTTCACCGCTACACTGGGAATTCCACTCCCCTCTCCTGCCCTCAAGTCATACAGTTTCAGAGGCAGGCTCCGGGTTAAGCCCGGAGTTTTCACCTCTGACTTATACAACCGCCTACGCGCCCTTTACGCCCAGTAATTCCGGACAACGCTCGCCCCCTACGTTTTACCGCGGCTGCTGGCACGTAGTTAGCCGGGGCTTCCTCCTCAGGTACCGTCATTTTTTTCTTCCCTGAAGACAGAGTTTTACAACCCGAAAGCCTTCTTCACTCACGCGGCGTTGCTCCGTCAGGCTTGCGCCCATTGCGGAAGATTCCCCACTGCTGCCTCCCGTAGGAGTCTGGGCCGTATCTCAGTCCCAGTGTGGCCGTCCACCCTCTCAGGCCGGCTACCCATCGTCGCCTTGGTAGGCCGTTACCCTACCAACTAGCTAATGGGACGCGGACCCATCCAATAGCGGGTTTCCCCTTTCCTCCCCAGGCGATGCCGCCCGAGGAGCGTATCCGGTATTAGCACCAGTTTCCCGGCGTTATCCCGGTCTAAAGGGCAGGTTATCCACGCGTTACTCACCCGTCCGCCACTAAGGTTAAACAAAAGCAAGCTTCCCTTTAACCTCCGTTCGACTTGCATGTGTTAAGCACGCCGCCAGCGTTCGTCCTGAGCCAGGATCAAACTCTCCAAAAAATTTGTAAAGTTTATCTAGCTCTAATTTAAGGAATTACTCATCGTTTAAGCATTTACGCTTCGACGAGAGTCCTGTAATTCTATCCATCTCTATTGTTCAGTTTTCAAAGACCAGGTTTTAGAGCCAATTTTTATTCTATCATAAACCCTCATTTGGGTCAAGATAGCTTTTTTAATTTTGCCGTCTTGCGACGACAAATTTTATTTTAGCACTTCTATGCCAGCCTGGTCAAGCGGTAATTTCTGGTCTGTATCCCAGGCTTGTTTCCAACGGCAACGTCATTAACTTTAACATAACCATCCCATCTCCGTCAAGTAGTTTCTACAAAATTCTTTGCGGAATTTTTAACCTTTATTTAACACTATTCTACGTTACATTTATTTATCTTATTCTTCTTTCATTTAAAAGGGCCGTTCCATCATCAAAACCTACTTTGAAAACAAACCGCCCGAGATACTCACAAAAGTATCCGGCACATCCCCTACTATAACACTTTCGGCCAAAGGCACCTGGGTGGTAATTTCAGCTTCACCGCTTTTCGATGGTACCACAATCCGTACTGAAGTGTCAAACCCCAGGTAAATCTTATGCCGGGTTTGGTTTATACCAGCCGTCTCAAACTTATCGCTCACATTTGCCCTCACTGTTCCAACCGGCATTATGTATACTTTTATTTTTGGGCCGTAACTGGCCAGCAAATCACTGCCAAAAACAAGGCCAAAGGGAATACTGAAAGACTGCCACTTTAACTCTTCCATTCTTTTCTCAACTGCCAAGGTAGTATCGGCAATAACCTGGTTCACCTTCACCGTATTGGCCTGCATCAATGCCACCCGGCCCTGATTATCCTTATGAATATTAATGAAGTCCTGGTACTGAAGATTTTCACCGGCTACTTCCTGCTGAACGGCTTTATTCACCGCTTCTGTCGCCATCTGTACCGCCCTGGCTTCGGCAATCGCATATATAGTGCCATCAAAGATACGTTCCATCATGATCAAAGCACCGGCTGCCGCAATCATCAAAGCCAATACAACAATTACCGTCATTGCGGGCCGCTTTCTTTTAAACATGCTTTCACCTCCGTTTTCCTTTATATCTATCAAGTATCCAGCAAAATTATTTCCTAAAGTATAAATATCCAGCTTAAAACCGGCTAATGACAGCAGTGCCCATTAAAAAAGCGCCGGCTGAAATAGCGGCGCTCCTGCCCAGGCTTACGTCCCCGAAACAAGTCTGGCAAACCGGCGTTTTCCTACCTGGACCACCGTTCCTGAAACAGGATCGATTTTAGCGCCAGGATCACTGATTTTTTGCCCGTTTATCTTAACGGCCCCTTGACTGATAAGGCGTCTGGCTTCACTGGCACTACCGGCCAGGCCGCCGTTAACCAGCACCCTCTGCAACCAGACCCGTCCGTCCTCTATCATCTCCGGCGTCAGGTAAACTTCGTCGATTTCATCAGGCAGATCATGCTGCCGAAATATCTTTTTAAACTCCTCTTCGGCCTGAATAGCCGCCTGGACACCATGGTATTGAGCAACAATCTCCCTGGCCAGACGCATTTTGGCATCCCGGGGATGCAAGCTTTCCTTTTCCAGTCCCTCGGCAATAGAACGCAATTCTTCCATAGAAACAGCCGTAACCAGTTCAAAATAGCGCAGCATCATTTCATCCGGCAGGGACATCGTTTTACCGTACATTTCTCCCGGTGACTCGTCAATACCGATGTAGTTGCCCAGGCTCTTGCTCATCTTTTGAACGCCGTCCAGTCCTTCCAGGATAGGCATCATTATAGCCGCCTGGGGCTCCTGGCCATATTCGCGCTGCAGGGTACGGCCCATCAAAAGATTGAACTTCTGGTCGGTCCCGCCGATTTCCACATCGGCGTTTAAAGCTACCGAATCATAGCCCTGCATTAAAGGATAAAAAAACTCGTGTATGCCTACCGGTAAGCACTCCTTGAAACGCCTGGCGAAATCATCCCGCTCCAGCATACGGGCTACCGTGTATTTAGCCGCCAGTTCGATCACATCCGCAAATCTCAACGGCGCCAGCCACTGGCTGTTAAAAACCACCCGGGTCCGCTTGCGGTCAAGAATCTTAAAAATCTGCCGCTCGTAGGTGCGGGCATTGGCCTTCACCTGTTCTTCCGTCAACTGCTTGCGGGTTTCCAGTTTACCGGTCGGATCACCGATACGGGCCGTGAAATCGCCCAGAATAAGGATTACATTATGACCCAGGCTCTGGAACTGCCTCAGCTTCTGCAGCACCACGGTATGGCCCAGATGAATGTCCGGAGCTGTAGGGTCCAGACCAAGCTTAACGTTTAGCGGCCTGCCGGTTTCAATAGAACGTTCTAACTTCTGCACCAGTTCTTCTTCCGGCACTATTTCCACCGTTCCTCTTTTAATTATCTCTATTTGCTCATCTAAGGAAAACATCGCCCTCCCCTTTCAAGCAAAAACACTGCAAAATTTCATCCAATTATATCAACATTTTGTTCTAAAAATCAACCACAAAACCACTTGTTTCAGGGCATAATAACAGTTATAATTTAGAATATAAGAACCGTGACCCGAAAGCCTGATAAAGAAGCCCGGCTTAACAGCCGCAAAAATGAAAATTCAATTGAGGAGGCTTGGTTTTTATAAATACGATTAAAGTATTCTTTTTAATGGGCGTACTGACCATTATCCTGGTGTTGATCGGGCACGCCGTCAACGGACCGTCCGGCGCCCTGCTGTTTTTCTTCATTGCCCTGGCGATGAACTTTTTCAGCTATTACTTCAGCGACAAGATTGCCATTAAAATGACCGGCTCTTATCCCGTTTCCGAAAAAGAGGCGCCGGAGCTGTACAACACCGTCAGGAACCTTACCATAAGAGCCGGCCTGCCGATGCCGCGCCTGTACATCACTCCTTCGCCGCAGCCAAACGCTTTCGCCACCGGCCGCAACCCCGCCCACTCGGCCGTAGCGGTAACCGAAGGGCTGATGCGGATACTGAACAGGCCGGAACTGGAGGGCGTGCTGGCTCACGAACTGGCTCATATTAAAAACCGCGACGTTCTTGTTGGTACCATCGCCGCCGCAATGGCGGGCGCCATCACCATGATCGCCAACATGATGCAATGGGGCCTGATATTCGGAGGTTTCAGAGGAAATGACGAAGAAGAAGGCGGCGGCGCGCTGGGCATGATCGGCACCCTGGCCATGATCATCCTGGCCCCGCTGGCGGCCATGTTGATCCAGATGGCCATTTCCCGCTCCCGGGAATACCAGGCTGACGCCACCGGCGCCCGTGTCGCCGGCCGTCCGGACGGCCTGGCAGGCGCTCTAATAAAGCTGGAGAGTGCGTCCCGGCAAATCCCGATGCAGGTAAACCCGGCAACATCTCATCTCTTTATCGTAAACCCGCTTTCGGGAGCCACCCTGGCTCAGTTGTTCAGCACTCACCCGCCCATTGAAGAACGGGTGCGGCGCCTGCAAAAGATAAGGTATTAGCTTTAGTTTACCTGCTCAGGATGTTTTTCAAGTATCGGTTCCATTAGAAGGATAACAATAAACCTGAATTATGTAATCAGCAATTCTTTCATGGTATAGAATGTCAAAATGACTGAACAGGTCTCTAAAAACAGATAATAAGTCGGCGGAGACGATATACCCTTTAGTTAACGGGTTGCCCTGCCCATCTGTCAGACTGGCCAATGATGGGTTAACAATGCTATCCTGTCTGGTTCCAAACGTAGCCAGATAAATACCTGCCTCAATCATTCTACAGGCAGTTTTATTTTTGCGTCTTATTATACCTGAGTCGTTTCTTAACTGGTACTCAGCCATTAATTGCTTAACCGCGGGAGAACCCCAAACGGCATAGAAAGACTTGAAAATATCCACTCTTTTATGCGATAAACCGGCCAGGGGAGAGTTAAGAGTTATAACCCCTTTAATGCAACCCGGCTTTTCCAGGTGATACCTGGCAACGTAATCAAAGGTAATCCTACCGCCAAGGCTGTGACCCACCAGCAGGTACCGGGCCTGCGGATGGTGAAGGGTAAATTCGTTAATCATATCTTTGAGGCGCATAACGCTAAACTCAAGGGGTTGGCCGGTATCCAATAACTTTCCAAGACGCTGGAGAAGTGGAAGAAGGCGAGTTAAAAGGCGACGGGGACACTCCAGCAAAGTGGTTCCTTTTGCTGGAGCAAACGAAGGCCAGAAAATAGCCAGAGAAACTGGAGGTGATGACCATGAGCGATTTAGCGTGGCAAAAGGCAATTACGCCTGGATGCATCTTCATACTCCGCCGACAAAGATTCGATCAATTCTTTAACAGAGATAATTTCTTTTGTTCTATAAGCATTCTCTCCGGCAAACGCAAACCCGTGTTTTAAATTGCCCCTTTGCGCATTCACCAGCGCAAGAGCAATGCAATATGGACTGTTTTGATAGTTGCAGGTTACTATACAATGATAGGGACATTTAAACGGTTTCTTTTCCCCCTTATTGACGTCGTCAATAAATTTGTTTCTAATCGCCCTCCCCGGCATACCGACCGGGCTTTTTATAATCACGATATCCTCTTTACTCGAGTCGATATAAGCTTGCTTGAATTTTATCGAGGCATCGCATTCATGAGTGGCGACAAAGCGTGTTGCCATCTGCACTCCACAAGCACCCAGCTGTAAAATTTTATAAATATCTTCCCCTGTGTATATACCTCCGGCAGCAATTACCGGGATGGGTTTCTTATATTTCTCTTCAAACAGTCCTACCTCTTTAATTACTTCTGGAACCAGCCGTTCCAACGAATTCCCGGGATCGCTGATTTGCTCCGGTTTAAATCCGAGATGTCCTCCCGCCATCGGCCCCTCCACCACTATCGCATCGGGAAGGTAGTCATATCTTTCCGACCATCTTTTAGAAATAATACCCGCCGCCCTGCTGGAAGAGACAATGGGAACCAGCTTCGTCTTTTTGCTTCCTTTCAAAAATTGCGGGAGGTTAAGGGGAAGCCCGGCGCCGGAAAAAATAACGTCTATTCCCTCATCAATAGCAGTGGTTACCATATCAGCAAAATTCGATAATGCCACCATGATGTTGACGCCAAGAATTCCTTTGGTTAAATCCCTGGCTTTTCTTATCTCCCTTTTCAGCGCCCTGGTATTTGCCTCCAGGAAATTCGTGAAAGAATCATGTTCAAACATTCCGATACCCGCAGCAGCAATAACCCCTATACCACCTTCGTTGGCTACTGCAGACGCCAGGCCGGAGAGAGAAATTCTAACTCCCATTCCTCCTTGAATGATCGGAATTCTTGCCGTTAAATTCCCTATTTTTAATTCTTTTAGATTGTTAATATTCATAAAGATTCTCCTTCATCTATCATGTCTCTCCCTCTCGTCCGGTGCCCCCGGTTAACCACAGACGCCCCCGGCTACACGGAAATACCGAAGTCCCGTACGGTAAACACCGGGTCTACCGGGATGCCCATGTTTCTCAGGTGACCGCTGCCGCCTTCCAGCCGGTCCACCAGGACGACCACCTTCACTACCGGGCAGCCTATTTCTTTTACCGCGTCAATGGCTTTTAAAACTGAACCGCCGGTGGTGATCACGTCTTCCACGATCACCACCCGGTCGGAGGGCAAAAGCTCCGGCCCTTCAATCAGTTTCTGGCGGCCGTGCTCTTTGGCTGCTTTACGCACAATGAACAATTTTAAATCCAGCCCTTGCAGGTGGGAAACCGCCGCCAGCGATCCCACGATGGGGTCGGCGCCAATAGTCGGGCCGCCTACCGCCTGCACGTTGTCATCCCTGATTTTGGCCAGGATGACCCGGCCCAGCAGGTACGCCCCCTGCGGGTGGAGGGTCACCTGCTTACCGTCGAAGTAATAACTGCTCTCCCTGCCGGAAACAAGGGTAAACTTACCGAATTTAAAAGACCTCTCCTTTACCAGCAAACGAAGTTTTTCCCGGTCGTCCACCGATACTCCCGTTTCTTGAAAACTACCTGTCAAGTAAGCTCCTCCTGTAAAACAAGATGTGTTTAAATGATAAAAAACCTCACCCTATTTTCTCCTTAAAATAAAAAACTGTCAACTAAAAGTCCACAGTTTCCGAAAGAGCACGCATCTGCGTGACAGAAAAAGCACATTGTGTTATACTACGTACAACTCCTGTCGGCAGGAATTGGCGGCTCCAATTCCCCGCCCCATGATTCTGAGAGGGAAAGAAAATGTTATTTGAGTTGATGGCGCCCTTTTACGACTGGTTTATTAAAGTGGCCAATGTCGATCATTCCCGCCGGATGCCGGAGTGGCTGGCGCCGGTGGAAGGCATGGAAGTGCTGGACCTCGGCGGCGGTACCGGCGTCAATGCCCGTACCCTGGCCGGAGCCGGGGCCCGGGTAACCGTAGTGGATGCTTCCCGCGCCATGCTTGACCGCGCTGCAGCTAAAAAGGTTCCGGCCCGGCTGATAAAGTCCGATGCCGTGAAACTACCTTTGCCGGGCGAATCCTTTGATATTGTGCTCATATCCGACGCCTGGCACCATTTCCGCAACCAGACCGGCGTCGTCCACGAGGTAGCCCGGGTGCTGCGTCCGGGCGGTAGGCTCTACATTATAGACTTCGACCCCCAAAAGAGGAAAACCAGATTTCTGGCGCTGCTTGAAAAGCTGGTGGCCGAGCCCTCCAACTTCACCGTTCCGGGCAACTTGGTTGAAATGCTGAGGCAGGCCGGCATTAAAGGGGATTTCCACTATCTGACCGCCAACCAGTTTATCTATAAAGGAGTTAATCGTCCTCCCGCCTGGCCCGCTCCAGAACATAACGGCTGCGGACAAGGGACCACTGCTGGCTGGTGATCATAAAGTAGCGCTTCAGCTCAATGGCCGAAGGATAAACGGTAAACGGATAAATCTTGTTCGGGTCCTGGTTGTTGACGCCGTAGACGCCCACTCTCTGCACCGAGAGGTACTCCTGATGGCGGGCGACCCAGCGTTCCTGGAAGCGCAGGGGAATCCCCAGCGGTTCCTGGATGGCCGGCACCACCAGGGCAAAGTCATTGGCCGCGCCCCGGCTGCGCAGGGAACGCCGCAGTTCAACCAGGGCTTTGGCCTGTTCAAAGGCGGCGTCGTCCAGGCGCACCGCGCAGTTAACGAAAAACCCCTTGCCCTCTCTTTCCAGGTAAAGGTCGGCGCCTTCACGAAGTGCCGGCACATACCCCTTGTCTTCCAGCAGGTGCGAAAAAGCCTGCTGCAGATATGCCAGCACTCCCTTGCAGCTGTCAAAGTCCATCCGCTGGCGCACGGGCAGAAGGTTTTTCTTGGGCGGTTCCATCACCGGTGCGGCCGGCTTGCGCTCTTTTTTAAGCGATCCTTCGCATAAGAATATCTCCTGGGCCTCCCTGCCCTCATCATTTAAGAAGCCCACCCGCAATAAAATTTTTATCCGGCCGGGGGTTTTTACTCTTTCCAGGACTTCGATTTTTGTCACCACCACCCCGCCTTCCAGCGGCAGGGTGATTTCCATACCCTTATCGGCAAAAGCCTTGTTCACGTCGTCTACTGTCGTCATCATGCCACCCCGCGGTTTTTATTATCTGACCAGTTCCAGCGCGCCAAAAGGGCATCTCTCTTCACAAACCCGGCAGTACTCGGGCGGGTTCATACAGCGTTTACAGCTTTCCCAACAAACAACCTGCACGCGGCCGTCTATCACTTTCAACACAGGAGGCACATTGCGGGGGATAATAACACCCGAGCCGAAAAGCACCGTGCCCTGGCATTTATTGCAGACGGCCACGCAATCCCCGCACCCGCAGCATTTTTCCTGATCGATAAGCAGGCCTGTTTTTTCTACTGAAACCTCTCCGCCGAAGTATTCGTTGAGTAAGTCCAGTGAAGACTTATACTGTTCCGTAAGCAAGTCGGGGCAGTCTTCCGGCTTATTTTCCCTGCCGATCAGGGCAAAAGCAAAAGCAAAACAGGTAAGCTGCCCGCACTTTTTGCAGTTGGTGCCCGGCAGGAGCTGAAATACCTGCAGCGGCTGCAGTTTATCTCTCTTGGACACGACATCATCTACCTCACAAATATCTTTTCCCGGACAAAAGCAGTTCTTCGCAAGTGAAGATTGCTTCGCTGCGCTCGCAATGACAAAAGGAGGTTTTCAACAGTTTTCCTTAGTTGCTTCGGCAGTAACTTCGATGCGTTTAAAATTCGGCAACCTTCCCTCCCCGTAACTGGTCAACCGGTTGACCAGGGGGCTAACGGGCATAAAGCCGTACCCGGACCGGCCTTTGGAGTCGGCCAGCGCACGCACCACGATGCTGCCGACGCTGTTGCTCAACTTTATTTTACCGTCCCCGGAAATTCCAAGGGCCTTTAAATCCTGCTCCGCCAGCCGTACAAAGGCAGCCTTATCTTCCCAGCTATCTGTCCTGTCTTTTTTATATTTTTCCGACCATAGAAAAACGTCTCTGTAAATGACAATTATCAGTTTCATCAGCCCAACTTCTCCAACAGTCTTTTCAATATTTGCTCGTCGCTCAGATGTCGCGGAGTCTTCACCGGCGCCAGGGAAACCACCGTACCGTCCATGCGCACCGCCGTACCGCCCGCTTCCAGCCCGGAAAGAGCCGCCCCTAAAACCCCGGTGGAAGCTCCGGCGGTAGCGGTATAAAAGGGATCCACGGTAATCACGGGCACCCCGTCCAAAAGAGCGGCCAGAGAAGCCGGCAACGCTGAAAAGAGGTCGGCGCCGACAACGAGGAGGCAATCAGCGGCACGGCTTCTCACCTGTTCCAGTAACGAAAATTCATCCCCGTGAGCCACCCTGCCGCCGGCAAAGCTTACTTTGTTTACGTACCCCGTGGCATTATACAGAGAATGGTTGAACCCCCTGGCATTATAATGACCGCCCATCGGGATTACTGCCGGCTTCAGCCATTTTCCCATATGCCCGATCAATTCATAAAACAATGAAAAATCATTGTCCAGGGAATAAGTCAACCCCAGACCGGCAAAAATCACGCAGCAGCGCGATTTCTCAAGCAAGCCGAGAAACTCCGCCGCGTCCTTCCCCACCGGCTTACCTTTAATTCCTTCGATGACGGCGGCGATGAAATCCCTGTCTTCTCCCGGTAAAACTCTGAAAAAATGATGGGCGACGCCGGCCGTCTCGCTCTCCCGCACATCCACCACAGCCAGGCTGACATGGCGTTTCACCCCTGCTTCATGATACTTGCGGTGGGCATACAGGGAAAACCTGGAAAGGTGCCGCGGCTGAGCGTTATGCGGGTTGGCACCCCAGTAGATAATGAGGTCGGCATCGTGAATTTGTTCGTGCGTACAGGTGGGCAGCATACCGGCCAAAATATCTTCCACCAGCCTGCCATGGCAAAAGGACGAACTGTCGTCCAGCACCCCTCCCAGCTTCCGGGCCAGCTCAATACCCAGCGTCTGGGCTTCCAGCGTGGAATTATCCAGCCCGAAGAGCAATGGGCGGCGTGCCCCGGAAAGGAGCCGGGCGGCGGCATCAAGCGCACTCTCCACCTCTACCTCCCGCCCTTTTGCCAGGTAGCCGGCCCTCTGTTTTTCGTTCTGGCTACCGAACAAGAAAGCAGAACCTTTCCGGCAGGCATTCCCGATGCCGGTTATTGTTCCATTCTCCATTTCTATTTCAATGTCGTCGCAAAGACAACTGCAGGCGGTGCACACCATTTTACCGGCGTTCATTTTGAATCTCCTTCAATTCCTCCTCCCAGAGCAACTGGTTTATTTCCCTCATTAAGATAAAATCAAGGGCTACTTTCCCCTGGACAAAAAATTCACTTAACGTTTTGTCCAGCGGTTCGCCGGTTATGCACCAGACGTATTCTTTCTCCGGGTTTACGAGCCAGGCCATCATTTTTAAATCTTTCACGGCCAGGTACCACCTGCCCCTTTCTGCGCGCAGGAACTCCAGCAAAAGGTACTCGTTAACAGGAGGCAGAATCAGGGCGTAATCGGCTTTATCCCCCCGGACAGCCCTGGCTGCGGCCAGCTTTATCAGGGCTTCCAGGGCGTTTTCCATATCAGGGGAATAAAAGCCCACTATTTCGTAAACCCTTTCTCCTTCCACACGCCTGGCGTGAACAGCCGGCTGCACAAAACCAATATAGTCCGGCGGCAGCAGCTCGTAGCCAGCGTCGGACAAAAACACCCCCACCCATTCCAGCACTTTTTCCGGCGCAAAGGAATAACCCCTGAACTCGCCTTCTTTTATATTGCCGTTTTGAGACATGATTCAAAAGCCTCCCAGTTCGCCGATCAGTGATTCCAGGTTTAGCCGGTACTGGCTTAGCGAAGCGTCGGGCAAAGAAAAGGTAGCTTCCTTCAGGCAAACATTCCCGAGTACTATCGTTTCGGCCCCTTTTACCGCCGGCAGAAGGGGTTTCAGAACTCCAGGCGGGTAGCCGATAAATACCATCACTTCCGGTCTTTCGGTTATCACCGGATCACCCCAGTGAGGAAAACGCGTCAGGTTTACCATTTCAGCCAGCACCTTTTTGCCGGCCCGCACCCCTCTTTCCTTCAAGGCAACCACCGTATTGCCGGTAGCCGCCACCGGCAGGTTTAGTTTCAAGGCAATATCGGCGGCATAGTCTACCAGCCTGCGGCCGTTTAGTTCCATTTCATCACACAGGTAACCCGTGAGAAGAAGAACATTCTTCCTGCTTTTTAGAGCATTGGCCAGTTCCGTGAAAGAATTCATTTATTTGTTCTCCTCCTTCCCGCCGGGCTCACTGCCGCGTGCAATCATGCGTTTTAGCCTGGTAATACTCATGGCCATGGAACTGTATTCCTTATTGAATTCACCTATTTCCATAAGCCGGCCGTCCGGATGCCTGGCCCTTTTAACCCGCAGGCGGTCTATCTCCCAACCGAACTTCTCCTTCAGCTCCTTAAGAAGCCGGCTTTTATAGCGCAGGGGCAACTCCCAGTCGGAGCGGACGAAAAGCTGCCAGTCGTCCGGGAATTCTTTGAAAAACGTTTCGGAAAACTCGACGTAAGTATCCAGCCGGATCTGCCTGCCATCCCTGATTTCAACCGGGCGCATGGCCACCGACAAGGCCTGGGTAAGAGCCTCCTCTTTTGTCTCCACAGGAATAATCATCCCCGGCGGGCTCGGCTCAACATACCGCTTCTGCCCGCCGAAAGTTGTATATGTCCACCAGTCTTCCCACTGCCACTTGTTGCCCATCAGATAGCGGTTCCAGCCAAAGCCGGAATTGGGGCCGATAATGACGCTCATGCCGGCCCTCACCCATGCCGCCACCAGGGCGTACATCCTGTCAGGCAGGGCGCCCCAGACAATTAAAGTGGGAGCGATAACATTATATTCCACATCGGCTGTTTCAGCAAAATTGCCGTAGTGGGCAATACCTGAACCGGTGCGGGGCCACTTCAAAGCCTGGTCGACAATATGGGAGCAGGCCGTACAGGACCCCAGGTTAATCAGGTTGCGCACCTGCGCTTCGGTGCCGAACTGCTCATATACATACTGCTGTTTTTCCCGGTTGAAATAGCGCCCGATTTCGCCGGCCGCACAGCCGGCCGTGAACACGATCGCGTTGCGCCAGGTCAGGTTGTAGGCAATCCAGCCCAGTTCTTCCCGCATCCTGGCGTCACCGCAGCCCAGAATGTGGAATATGCCGGGGCAGTTGCCCCACATTGAGCCGAAAGCCCAGGCTGTGGTTTCCACACGGGCTACCGGGCCCCTGCCAGCGCGCATCTTTAACTTATCTTCTTCCACCCGGCCATTTAAAACAGCTATAATAATATCTTCCAGCGGTATCTTTTCGGGGCACACACCCTCGCACCGGCCGCACAGGTAGCATCCCTCTTCGATTTCTTTTAGGGCACCCACCCCCTCGGCAGGCAACTTGCGCAATTGCTGGCCGATGAGAAGGCCATTCGGGCAGACGCCGTGACAGCAGTCACAATCCGCACGGCATCGCTTTGCTTCTTTTTTAGCGGCATCCTCTGAAAGCAGGTGTTCCTTCGAGCGGGATACTTTCTGCACCAGTTCGACCGCCACGGCAGCCGCCTTCTCCATATGGCGGATCCATGCTCCCGGTATGCCGGTCAGCAACTCGGCTACAATTTTTGCCACCGGCTCGTCCGTATAGTCCGGCAACCCGATGTTTTTTTCCCTGCCCGTCCAGATTACTTTTGTTCCGGCAGCAACGGCGTCCGGAAGAAAATTTAAGTCAATACAGGCGGCGCTGGCCACGATAACATCGCTGATGCCATATCGCACTATTTTACGGGCCTGGGTCATGGGAGCAAGAACCCGGCACTGGTCATAAAAACGCACGATATCATGACCGGCCGGTCCGATGCCGCAGATTTCCACCTGCCCGGCCCGGTTTTCTTCTTGTAACTGCTTTATAGCACACCAGGCCGCCAGGAAGTTGTCGCCTAAAAAAGTGAGCACCGGTTTTTCTTTTTCCACATTGCCCAGCCCGCCGAGGATATTGACCGGCGGCCAGTTAATCATTTGCATAATATCTTCATTGGAAGCGTTGATAAAACCGAAGCAGTTCATTTTCACCAGTTCGGAAACATTCATCGCCACCAGCAAAACACTGCCCGCATGAAGCACCATCTGCTCCAATTCGGACGCATCGAGCCCGGTGAAACTGGCTACCAGGAGCTTGTTCAACTGCTCCTCGACGTAGGTCAGCACCCTGTCGAGGTCAGCCAGGCAGCGCGGCCATATGGCAGTCATAAAACCGATATGGCTGGCATCGCTGCGGTCGTGCATTTTGCCCCACTCAACAGGATGTTCCGGGCCAAAGACTTTAACGGCGTAATTCAGCAGTTCACGGCTGTCCATGAACTGGCTCAAGCTTCCCCGGCAGGCGCGGCGCAAGCTCAACCTGGCCTGGCAGGCGGCTTTTTCCAGACCGCAGAGTCCCTTGCCGGCCTCCAAATCACACGGCCCCCGGGGGCAGTCGGAACAGGTTCCCGGCGAACCCGTATAAAGAGGGGGGTACTGCCTAACAAGAAAGCCGTCCCATTCGGCCAGGTCGGCAGCATCCGCAAAAGGAAACAATTTCTGGTTGAAACTGCGGTAGCGCGCCTCCTGGAAATCCGATTCCATGGCATCGATGACGATATCTTCTATACCCCGGCCGTCACGCACTACCTCTTCGACATCGATGATTGAATTTCCGAGTCGAATTGTTTTTTTCTCAGGCATAAGGCTCTCCTTTCCCTGGCTTTGTTCTACATGAAGTCCGCTTCAGCCAGGCATTTTGGGCACACCTTCTTCTTGGTTTGACCGGGCCTTAAAGGAGAAAGCGAAACCCCCGGTTTTACCATTGAACCCGGGCTGACTTCCTGTAAAAGAACCTCTTTGGCGCACATATCACACAAAGGAATGCCGCATTCTTCACAATCTCTTGCCGCTTCGTTCTTACTGCAAACGCCGCAAACTTTTGATTCAGCAGACATAAAAAGCCACTCCTTTCTTTTATTAATAACAATCAACAGTAAAAAAACATCTTTCAGCAGAGATTGCTTCGCTACCCGCCACGCTTGGCTCGCGGCTCCGGCTCGCAATGACTCTTGCTGTCACTGCGAAGCTGCCGGAGACTGCCCAAGCAATCACATCCTGACAGATGCTCCGGCTCCCGGCATCTAATTTCTGGCTTCCGGCTTCTGACTCCTGTATTCTGACCCCTGAATTCACGTCCTGGCCGCCACTCTTTCCGCCAGTACGGCCGTGGTTACAACATCAGCGCCGACAAAGTAAATCCTGCCTTTACCAATCCTGGCTATTCTGCGCATCAGTTCGGGATCACTGGATTCGCCGCCGATACAAACACAGGAAATGGTTATCCCCTTTCTGGCGGCGCCGGTGGCCTGTCTCAAGGCATATTTCTGCGGTGAAGGATGGGGCGCCGTGGCATCGCCGTCTGAGATCACAATCATGTGCCGGGCAGTCTTCCCCCGTCTATGCCGGCTGAACAACTGCGACGCCTTTAAGATACCGTAGCCGATATTGGTGAAGGCGTTCGGGTGCAGTTCCAGGTCGATTACCTTTCTCGTTAAGCGGTACGGGTTATCCGTAAGGTCTACTACCACGTCGGCCAGGTTGGAAAAAGAAACCACCCCCACCCTGTCTTTATACTGCGCCGCCGCCAGTGAAAGGGCAATGGCGCATTCCTTGGCGTGCCACAACTTTTCCAGTTGGAGCATGGTGCCGGAAAGGTCCACCACCAAAATGATGTCCAGTTGCATGCGCACATCCTTGGTCACCACCATAATATCTTTCCGGCTGATAGATTGATGGCGGTTGCGGATGGCTTCCCGGATCGTATCCTTTACCGAAACATCCCTGTACCGGTCGCCGAAGCGAAAGTGCCTTATCCCCACTTCACGCCCTTCGCCAACAGAGAGCTTTTTCCCGGTCGGGTGCTTGCCGTAGCCGTAAAGTATGCTGGCAATCAGCCTGGGACTCAACCGTTCCAATAAAAACGAGAGCCCGCGGCGGCTCAATTCCCACCCCTGGTCGCCTTTTTCCAGGATCCTGGACTGTTCCAGATGATTAATGGTTTCCGCCAGGGCGTCTGCTTCCAGCTGGCGCCGCATTCTGCTTATTCTCTCTTCCCGTTTCCGCGTTTCCTCAATATCCAAAAGCAGTTCCAGGTCGATCTTATCCAGCCTGTACCGCTCCGGGTAAAGCTTTTCCATCCTCACCGCCATCTGTCTGACCATTTCAGCCAGCCTGGAATCGGGAAAACGCTGCACTCTCTTCAAGAGAATATCAAATGCACCATACTTGAGGGGTTTCCGGAATTTATCCTCCCTGGCGATTTCTTCTACCAGGGAAAGCAGGTCTTCTCTGGAAAAGCCGGTCATCCCCGCAGTGCCCTGACCACTCAGCACTTCGTCCAGAATTTCGGTTACGATTTGCTCATTTTTGCCCGGCAGGTCGGCGTGCGGAGCCACCTCCAGGCGGTGCGGCAAAGAAACACCGGCAGCACAACGCAATTTTTTCCACTCGCCGCCGGTACCTATTTGCTGTAGAGGAACCAGAAGTTCATGGCAGTGGATCAAGCCCCTGGTGCTTACCCCCCTTTCCACCTCGCCGTGCATTCTGGTGCGGGTCACTATTTCTACTATCAAGTCGCTGGCGCCCCCCGTCAGCTCTTGCCCTTTCTCAGCCAGCCGGTCGCGGGCAATCATTTTTTCCACTGTTATGCTGACAGGATAGCCAAAGGTAACTGCATCAAAACATTCCAGCAAACCGAGAGGCAGATACTCCAGCATCTTGAGACTGCCGGTAGCAACCACCAGCATGTCCAGAAACACCCGTTCCTCACTGGCGCCAAGGTTGAGCACACCACCGTCCAGGGCATAAAGCAGGGTGTTTAATACTCTCTCCGGCATCCGGTCAATAAAATCAATCAGCAATATGCCTCTGTTAGAACGCAGCAACTTGCCCGGCGACAGGGCGGCGAGGGAATGCAAACCGCAGTTTAAAGCCGCCTCCGGGTCAATGGCGCCGATAAGATCTTCCGGCGTCAGCCCGGCGCCTCCCTGCAACCGCTTCAAGCGGCCGGCAGCCGGCAAATTTGTTTTTTCCAACGTTTCACCCCGGCGCATTCTCTCCAGGCACCAGGGACATCCGGGGTTCTCCGGCAGGCAGTTCAGCGGGCATCCTGCTACTACTTCCAGATTATCAAGCAAACTGCCCAGTCTGCTTGCTATTGAGGTTTTACCGGCGCCGGTCGGGCCCAGAATAAGCAGGTGATGGCCGGCGACAAGTGAACTAATTATGTCTTCCTGTTCTTCTTCAGCAAGATATAACCCTCTGAACAGTTCGCCGGTTCGGGATATTCTTTTTAAAATTTCGTCTTTTACCACATTGTCACTTCTTTTTCCGGCATTTCATCTTCCCAGGGCTGGCCAGGCAAGGGTATCCTCAAAGGATCGGGCCTGCCATCTTTCCAGTACTTTTCCACAACTGGATGCTTCTTCTCCCTGAGCCAGGCTTCCAGGTCGGCCGGGTCGATGGCATCCTCTTCGGTGGCAATTTTATCATACACTTCTTCCGGAATGGCATCAGCCACTTCCAGCTTTATATCCTTGGGAATCCAGACTATGCGGTTCCAGCCGCCGTCGCCCTGGAGAAAAAGCGGCGTTCTGATCGATCCGATGGAAATTCCTTTAAATCCGTGATTCTGCACACCACCGCTCATCAACCCGGCAATCTTGGAAAAGGGGATGCCCAGCGGTGTGTTGCCGAAATACCTGCGGGCCGTAATTCCTATCCCATCAACCTGAGGGATATAAAAGGCTGCTGCCTCGAATCACCCTCAGTTGGTGGCCGGATATTTAATAGCGCTGTGCAGGTGGAAAATGCTGTGCCTGTGTTCCGACTTCTCCCAGATTGCTTCATCCACGCCACCATACCTGCCCACCATAGGGTCAATAACCTCGCCCCTGGGTATCTCAAAAACGTAGCCGTAAGGGTCAACGGCATACATCGCCTTGGCTGTAAAATAAGACATTACCCCGCAGTAAGGAATGAGGCTTGGGGTAACAATACAGCTATGATTGGGAGCAATCATCTTGCAGATGGTACAACCGTAAAAAATGTCCACGTCTTCGTCACCAATTTGCTTGGTTCTGGCATCTATGGCTTCCCATTTCGGTATCGTCTCCTCCAGCATTTTACCGGCCAGTTCCTTTCCACCCATCTCCGGCGTGGCCACCACCCATTTTATCTCCACTTTTTCCACCAGCGGGCAAAGGGAAATCACGTTGGCCCGAATAACCTGGGCCATCTTCAGCCAGTTCATCCTGGGTTTGACCTCTTTACTCACCCGCAGCCAGATGGAACTGCGTGCCCCGATTAAGCCCCACCCCTCGGTGAAGAGAAAGGCCATCAGCACCCCCCGTTCCACAAACTCCAAAAGGTCGTCAATCACCTCCGGTCCCCACGTTTTAACGTGAATGGCAAATGGCAGAGATGTCTCGGGCGCCAGCTCATCCAATTCCGGTCCGATGATTTCCACTTTACCGTCTGTTACTTCCCCGGGATCTTTAACCACATCGGTAAAAATGTAGCTCTTGTACTCGTTCCGGGGGCCGCCCAGTTCCGCATACCAGAGCCCCTTGCGGATTTCACCCACATACCTGGGCCCAATACCGACATCTTCCAGACCGGTAAAAAGCTTTTCCAGATCGGTGTCCAGTTGATAAACCCTTCCAGGTGGAAGTTTCACCGTGGTATACCACGGCTTTTCTGTGGCCATTCGGATACCTCCTTATAAATTTTTCAAGAAGGGAACGAGTATTTTCAGGGTAGAGAATTCAGGAGTCTTTAACACTCAGATCTTCCTCACGCGTTCAGAACACCTAAAAGTTTATTGCTAAACTCTCCCACTGCCCTGGAGACCGGGCTGTCTTCCGGCAGTTGGATCATCGGCCGGCCAAGCATATCCTGGCGGCCGACGGCCGGATCAAAAGGCAGGTAAACGCTTATTGCCAGACCATGCTCTGAAGCCAGCTTCTCTATTAAAGGTCTGGTTTCATCTGTTACTTTATTAGCCGCTACCAGGATTTGACCGAAACCGATATTCAAGTCCTTAGCCAGTTCATGCACTCTTTTAGCTGTGAGGATGCCGTTCAAGGTGGGCTCGGTAACTACCACCATGATATCCACATCACGGGTGGTATGCCGGCTTAAATGTTCCAGTCCGGCTTCGCAATCAATAACGGTAAAGTCGTAATTGGCCGCTTTGGAATCGATAACCTGCCGCAAAATATGGCTTATGACACAATAACAACCGGGACCTTCCGACCGGCCCATGGCAATCAGGTCAAAGCTATCGTTTTCCTCCACCAGTTCGTGCAGTGTTCTTTCAAAGATACCGGGCTTATCAGTTGCCACAGGACTGCGCGCCGGAGCGTTGACGATGGCTTCCCGCACGTCTCCAACGCTTTTTTTACAAGTCATTCCCAGCGCTTGGGGTAAATTGGAGTCAGGGTCGGCATCTATCGCCAGGACACATCCCTTTCTGGCCAGGTTCCGGATCAGCAAAGAGGCCAGCATTGTCTTGCCTACGCCACCCTTCCCCGATAAGGCAATAGTAAAACCCTGCCTGCCCATGTCACGTCACATCCCCTAACACTCTTTCGGTCAGCTCTGTTATAAGACCAAAAGGGTCGTCATAAAACTTGGAGTCCGGAGACGGTTTTATCCGGCTGCCCAGCGCCGACGTGGCCATTTGTCTGATGTCGTCAATGTCCCCCTTCTTCCGGCCATTCAGCAAAGCCAGAGCCTGTATTTTCTCATATAGTGAAAGCCCGGCTCTTACGCTGGCTCCCTGTTCCAGTTCCCTGTTCCAGGGCTCCTCCCGGGTAGCCCGCACCAGTCTTACAATTGCATCTATCGTATCATCTGTAATTTCTATTCCTTCGAAGCTTAAGCCGTATTTCTTTAGAATTTCTTTTTCTCTCTCCGGTGTTTCGGGGTAGGTCATTTTAACCACATCAAAACGATCCAGGAGCACATCGGACAACTCTTCCACTCCTGCATGCTCACGGGGGTTCATAGTGGCTACCATGATAAAATCAGCCGGATAATCTACATCATAAGGGCCGACGGTGGCTATTCCTTCTTCCAAGACTTGAAGCAGGGCATTTTGCAGCTTTTCCGGAACGCGGTTGATCTCGTCAAAGAACACTACCCCCCTGTTGCCGCGGAGCAGCTTTCCGGGGGTAAAAGCACGGTAATCTTGGGGACCGTACTTAAAAGCCATGCTGGGGTCAATATCGCCTAATAGATCTTCGGCGGTGAGGTCCGGGGAACCCTGAATACGCACAAACCTTTTCTGCCCGTCAACCAGTTCTGTTTCCAGAACCTTTTCTGTCGTCGCCTTTAACCTACAGGTCGGACAGACGGGAGCCACGGGGTCGCAATGGTAGGGACAACCCTTTACAGCCATAACCGGCGGCAGGGCCGAGGCAACGTGCCTGGTCAGAGTAGTCTTGCCGATTCCCGGCGGCCCTTCAATCAATATGTGATGGCCAGCCAGAATAGAGGCCAGGATTTTTATTTTCGCCTCTTCCTGTCCAACAATCACCGAAAGGAGGTCTCTTCCTTCTCTTACTGCTTCCAAGACTATTTCCCTGAAGCCTTCGATCATTATCTTCAGTTGTTCCCTCCTTTTTCTTTTACCTTACAAATTCTTAATTAAACCCTCCTTCGCTTAAAAGTTTTGAAGTTACAAAACAATTTTAATATTTACACTAATTAATTGTCAAGACATTTCTTAATTAGAAAGCTTTATTAAAATAAATAATATTTATATGCTATTATACTTGTAATTCTCAAGTAAAAAGGAGGAAAACGGCATGGCAACGGAGGGAGAAATAGCCTTAAGACTTTTTCTGGCTTTTTTGTTCGGGACGATTTTCGGGCTGGAACGGGAGAAGCGGCACAAGCCGGCGGGGCTCCGGACACATGCCCTGGTTAGCCTGGGGGCGGCTTTTTTCACCATAATCGGCGTCTATGGCTTTCCCGATCCCGTCACGGGACAATTTTACCGCGGCGCCGATCCGACCCGCATCGCCGCCCAGATCGTCACCGGCGTCGGCTTCATCGGCGGCGGGATTATCTTCAAAGACCGGGACCGGGTACGGGGCTTAACCACCGCCGCCAGCATCTGGCTTACCGCCGGCCTGGGAACGGGTATCGGCGCCGGCATGTACCTGCCTGCGATCGTCACCGCCGCCCTCGGCCTTCTCAGCCTCGGCCTGCACCGGTTATTCCGGCGCTGGGGGCTGGAAGACAGCGAGGAAAGCGAAAATTAACTACAAGCCCCGGAGAAAATCCGGACGCAGCAAAGAAGGATCCCGCCGATTCAGGATGCGTGCAAGCTCATCGAGCATTCTCTCCCTTTCGGCGGGCAATCTGCCCCGCACCGAAAAATAGTTGGACGCATGCATGGAACTGAAGAAGCAGTTGCTGAAGCCGGCGTTTTCGATGATTATTTTTAATTCCTCAAGGGACCGGAAAGGTGAAATTGGGTGAAAAGAGCCTTCTTGGGCCTGCTCATAAAGCGGTGTGCCGGGAACCAGGGTAAGGGTTAAGGCTCCGGCGTAATCCGGATCAATCTCGCTCAGCACCCTTGCTGTTTCAAGGGCGTGTTTTTCGCTTCCCGCAACACCGCCGAGTCCCAGAATAACCGTAACCGAAAGAACAATTCCAGCTTCTTTCGCCTTCCTTCCCGCCTCAATCATCTGACGGGCGTCGACCCCCTTATTAATCTTTTGCAGCACCTCATCGTCGCCGCTTTCCAGGCCCATGTAAAAAATCCCCAGCTTCAAGTCCCGTAAGGTTTTCAATTCCTCCGGGCTCCGGCGCAAAATATCCTGTGCCGTGGCGTAAGTGCCGATGCGTTCCACTGCCGGAATTTTTTCATTCAAATGAGCCAGTATCGACACCAGTTTCGGGAAAGGATAAACCAGGGCGTCGCCGTCCTGTAAAAACACCCTTTTCTGATCCCAACTCCGGCCCACTGCATACACCAGGTAATGCATCGACGGCATCTGGATGCCGGCCTTCAAGTACCGGGCCAGGGCGTCAATTTCTTCCTTAACCTCCTCCGCCTTCCGGACTCTCAACTTCGATCCGTAATAATTGCAAAAAGCGCAGGTGTTGTTGGAACAACCGCTGGTGAGCGGCAAAAAATAGCTTTTCCATTCGCTGGGCGGGCGGATGATTTCAGGTCTTTCAAACGGCATAACATCTCTCCCTCAAAATATATTCTTACAAGAAATATCCTACCATAAACTTATACATCAACCAATTGCTAACCGGAAATTTTCATGATATGATCGGCTTAACGAAAAACAGGAGGTTTTTTACCAAATGAAATGCGATTCCTGCGGTTTTGAAGAAAACGCCAAATATTTTACTGTGCTCTCCTGCGACGACGCCAACCAGGTACGTGAATGCCCCAAATGCCATGCTTCAGTTTGTTGTACTACTATTGATATAATCGAAGAAAGAGAAGAACTGGCAAAAAAGCTGACCATGCAACTGGTAGAAGCAATAGAATCCAAAGACGTTGATCAGGCCAAAAAATATATCAAAGAACTCAATTTTCTTAATATGGAAATGAATAACCAGGACCTGGCCAACTTTACCAAATCCATGAAAAAAAGACTGCGTGAAAACTTATAAATCAACCAGTCGCCAACCGGAAATTTTCATTATATGATCGGCTTAACGAAAAATGGGAGGTTTATTACCCAATGAAATGCGACTCCTGTGGATTTGAAGAAAACGCCAGGTATTTTAATGTACTTGCCTGTGACTTCACCAAACAGGCGCGCGAGTGTCCAAAATGCCATGCCTCTTTTTTTCGCACTAACATTGAATTAATCGAAGAAAGAGAAGAACTGGCAAAAAAGCTGACCATGCAACTGGTAAATGCCATCGGATCCAAAGACATTGAACAGGCTAGAAAATACATCGATGAATTAGATTTGCTCAACATTCAAATAAACAACCCGGAACTGGCCAAATTTACCGAGCTCATAAAAAAAAGACTGACGTAAGAAAGCAAGTAAGCTTTGACCATAGAGATATCCATCCACTCAATCTGCCAACAGATGAGGAAATCGATCGCCTTTGGGCAGAAGAAGCGGAACGCCGTGTATCCCAAATTGAGGCCGGCAAGGCAAAACTGGTTCCCGGCGAGAAAGTATTAGCCAAAATCCGGGCAAAGCATGAGAAATGAAATTCTATCTTATCAACCTGATCGTCAAGGTTTACAGCCTTGGCGGCTCGTTATTAAGACCAGCAGGGGGAGAGAATCTATTTTTTTCCATCCCGGTAGAAGCACATTTAGAGCCCGGAGCACCCGGTGTGGTCTCCAGGGGCGACCTGGAATCCCGGCTTACGGGAAATGCTTTTTGCATCCTTCCCGGACCACCCCTGAATAAAAAAAGACCTGTAAACCAGGGTATTATTCGTCCCGCGTTTACAGGCGAAATATGGTAAGAAAGTATGGAGAGGAGGTTATTTCAAAGCTCCAAAAATAACTTTGCCCATATCTGTGTTGTCGATATACCGACCGCGCACCGGATCATATTCGTCTGCGCAGTCCTTAAAGAATCTGGCCGCGTCACCTTTAGCAAAAAACGGGATCAGGCTGTTTGTGTGGCCTTTGCTGTTCCACTGCATACCGGGCTGGTTTCCGGCGCCGTTGTTTAACAGGGGCTTCCAATCCGGATCAGAGCCGGGGCCCGTAAGGTAGCCGGTTTCATGGTCGCCGGTCACAATGAGAAGCGTTTCGCCCCAGTTGCTGTTCTCCTTAACCCAGTCGACTGCGGCTTCCACAGCCCGGTTGAAATCGATCTCTTCTTCAATGACGCGCCCGGACTGGTTGGCGTGGCTCGCCCAGTCAACCGCACCGCCTTCGACCATCAAGAAAAGGCCTTCCGGATCATCGTCAAGAACATTCAGGGCGCCCCTGGTCATCTCCGCCAGGGTGGGTACGTTTTCATTGAACGGCACGGTGTACGGGCCGGCTTTATCGTCACCGCCGCGGGACTGCTGAAGGGTGCCGTACACCTGGGCCACCCCGCAAACCCGTTTCGGCGCCGGGCCGCTCATCAGGTTCTGGAAGTCGGCGCGGTTCCGGACCAGGGTCCAGGGATCGGCTGCGCCGTCGCCGTCAGCATCGGCGCCGGCGGTCCCGGTCTTCAGTTCGTCCCAGGTCGTCTTGCCGCCGACATACTTATAACTGATTGGCGCTACCGGTTCGCCGTTGTTGTTGAATTCAGGATTTCCACAGCCCATAATAACATCTGTGGCGCTGGAAAGAATCATTTCCTGAGCAATCTGCTCGTAGTTGTTCCGGCTGACGTTGTGAGCCACAAAGGCGGCCGGGGTGGCATGGCTGAACTGGACGCTGGTAACCACCCCGGTGGCCTTGCCCAGTTCTTCGGCCCGCTCGGCCACATGCTTCAGGGGATTCCCGTAGACATCGACCCCGATGGCTTTATCGCTGGTCTTGACGCCGGTGGACATTGCCGTGGCCGCCGCCGCCGAATCGGTGGCGCCGCTCTTTACGTAATCGAAATCACTCCAGGCCAGTTGCGGATCATAGCCTTGCCCGTCGGCCGAATAGGTGCTCATCCCGGATTTAAAAGGAAAGTGCTCGTAAACTTGAACGCCGGTCTTGCCGCGCTGGTAAAGACTGGCGGCATCCACCTGGTTATAGCCGCAACCGTCGCTGATCATTACGATTACGTTCTTGACAAGAGGCTTGTCCGGCGCTTTCGGACCTTTGGCCAAAGCCGCACCTGGAATAGACGCCGCAAAAAGCATGCTGCCGGTGAGAAGCAGGGAAACCGCCGTCTTCTTAAAACCACCTTTCAAAAACTCCATGCTGGCAACTCCTTTCCGTTTTCATAAATTCACACCGGAAAATCTCCCTCTAACTTTACAGGCATACCCCCTTTAGAAAAATCCTCGATGGTATTTTAAAAGCTTTATGTAAAGAAACGGATAAAACCATTTTAAATTTGGATAAAAAATTGGTAAACTTTTATTAACTTCACCGGGAACTTTATAACGCTGATCCAACCCCCCTGTTTGCCTTCACTCTGCAGCAGAGCTTCTTCAGTGGTTGGTTTTAAGCGGCTGACATAAATATTGTCCGCCGCAGTTGCCGTCGCGCTATTGGCCGGCGCCGTCTGGTACACCGCGCCGGGCGGTAAAACTACCGGGCCGGACGGTAAAAAAAGCGTCGGCCCGGCATGGGTGGCGGGGGAGGTCACGGTTGCGCCTTCCCAGGTAAATGGCGGGGTGGCGGCCTTAGGACGTTTTGCGCCGGACATCGCCATCTCCCGGGACGGCCAAAACCTTTATTTTCATCAGCGAAAAAAGTTTACGAGGACAAGATAACAAAAAACATTTTTGCCACCGGGTATGTATACCACAGCGTCAAATACCACAAGACCGTCGGTGTCATCAAAGTCGATGAGGAAGAGGACTACGAAGAGGTGGCAGAACCAGTGGGAGTTGTTTCCAGCATAAGCTTTGTTGATATATAGCGCTTGATTGTTTTAGTATTATACGGTAACCTTATATCGAACATTAGTTCCGTATAAGGAGACCGTGCATGCTAACAGCTTTCTCCAGGGCTGAAGTGTATACACCCCGAAGCTCCCGCAAAAACCAATATTACCGGTGTGTACCAAACACATTTTGAAGAACTGGAAGGTACATGGGAAGACATGTACCAAAAGGAGTATGGGTATTGGCGACCTTATGTGCCCCGCCTGATATTGCACGCCAGGTAAATCACAGTCAGGAAGCCGTGGACAGGTACATTAAAGATTGCGAGCGGATAAGATTTCTTGTGCGCCGGGGAATGGACATTGCCGAAATCAGCCATCTCACTGGCCGGGGTAAACAAGTGGTTAAGCAGCACCTGGAGATAATCAAGCACCATCACCCGGAGCTTTTTGAAATCGGGCAGGAGCCGGACAGATGTCCGGACACCGGCGCCGGGTGCTCCCCAAAAACCCAGTAATGGCAAGGTTTTTTAACCGGACAAATGTCCTAAATGTAAATACCTTGATATCTCCATGCAAATATATTGCCTCTTGACTCAATTCGGACACTATGTTATTAAGAGTTTACCAGCGTCGCTTCGCTTCGGTACTGTCCGGAAAAAATCGGAACAGGTGTCGGTTTTCATCGGAATACGCCGCTATGAAGCGCCAGTGGAATAGCGGCCAGGTGGAGCGATTCGTTAGGCCACTTATTCTGCATTTAGGTTTTTCAATATTTTCTTTGCTAGAGGTTCTTTGATTTCATTATGTCGAGGAACCGCTTCAATAACGCCAGTCTTTGGATTAATCCACAGTGAGTGTGACGCACCTTCTCTTTTGAGGTAACAACCCGCTATTCTCAATTTTCTTTCTAAATCTTTGCGTTTCATGCAATTACAATCTTTTCTTGGATTGCATCTTCAGGTAATCCACGAAGAATATCCTCTCTTCGATCTTGCAGAATCAGTTCAATAGCTTGACGCAAATTCTCTTTTGCCTCATCTATTGTTTCTCCTTGTCCATTGGCGCCTGGCACTTCTGGACAAATTGCCCAATACCCACCTTCAGGTGCGGGCTCTATAATTGCCGTGAATTCACCTTTCATGTCATACCTCCAATTTATATTGGTCTAACGCGAGCTTCAGCCGCGCGAGGGACGAGCGTCGGTTGGAAGCAATTGTTCGACGATTCTTTCCATAAACTCAAAGGTAATACCATGATTCAAGAAAACCGGATGTTCGGGCGTCTTGTCCGGTACTGATCGAAATCCGAGTCCACTGAAGAAGTCGGCCGATGTGTTTCGGGCGATGGTATGGATCCGATGACACAATATGACCGATACGATACGAAATAACTCAGTAACAAGACTGTGACCGATGCCTTTCCGTTGATGGCTGGGATCGACAGCTAAATGTCTCAGTTCAATCTCATTCTCAGCTGTCCATACCGCGACCAATCCACCAACAATCTGTCCGTTCTCTTTTACCGCCAACTCAATCTTCTTACCGTCAATACTGAATTTATTCCGGATATTACGGGGAAGTCCGAGGGGCTGCCAAAGGACACGCCAGAGGAGTTCGTCAACTGCAACGGTGTCATCCGCTGTTTTTACGATCTCAACAGTTGCCATGTTAGATTTCTGTCCGTCTCGTGGACGTAGCTCCTTTTCCCCAGACCAGTACTTTAAGAACTCTCCTCCGCCAACATCAAGAACGCGCTCGGCAAGAACCTTATAGCCGAGACGCTCATAAAATTGCCTTGATGGCAAAGATATGCTTAGGCTTAGTTTTGAAATCCCTTTCTCCAGCGCTATCCGCTCAAGATGTGTCATTATAGCTTTCCCATAGCTTTGCCGATGATAATCGGGACACACAAAAACGCCGATTATCTCGGAGCCTATCAAGGCGCCGGTCGCCATAATAGAACCATCTCGTTCGGATATAAGAACCAATATTTCTCCAACTGCACTTCGCTCGGCAATTTTCTCCTCCGAATGCTGCTCTTTAAAAAAAGCCACCGCGCGAGGTGGATATAGTTGCAAATATGAAGCGTCAATAGTCTCACAAATCATACGATGAAGCCCATGCAGATCAGTCATATTAAATTTGCGAATTATGCTTGTTTTATCATGGCGTCTTATACGGATCGACATAATAACCCCTTCGACCGCCTCATAGCCCGTCGAACGGGCTGCGAACTCCGGCTGGTCCTTTATTGAGGACATGAGTATAAATCATCGTCGTCTTGACGTCGCTATGGCCCAAGAGTTCCTGAACCGTTCGGATATCATAACCACCTTCGAGCAAGTGAGTGGCGAAGGAGTGCCGGAACGTGTGGCAGGTGGCCCGCTTCGTCAATCCAGCCTTCGCGACCGCGTCTCGCACGGCTTTCTGAATCAGCGATTCATCAATGTGATGGCAGCCTTGTTCCCTGGTTTGTCGGTTCATCTGGCAACAGGTCTGCTCCGTGCGGCGGCTGTAATGCCTTGACCGCAACGCCTGCCGGAGCCGGTCGAGCAGTCTCGGTCCAGTTGCGGGTAAAATCTGCCCGCCTCTTTGTGAAGCGACCGTTTGCGTCGCAGGTATATTTGAACCGCCTGTCTTAGGCACTCCTGACATCCGGGTCTCCTTTATCTACTGCAATGATCATAATATGACACGTCGGGCAAACCACCAAGATGGATAAAATAACCCGTCCCCGACATTTACTTTTAAACGTTGTGTGATGGTAACATTATACAACGGGGAAAAAGGTGGGGCAAGCAATAAATTGTCAAATAGCAATTGAAAATTAGCGGACTGACCCCCTAACCCGGACTAGCCGGAACCAAGCTGTACAGACCTTTGGAGATTTTCTGAATTTTAACCCATACCTGCACATCATCGCAATGGATGGCTGTTTTGATCAAGACGGCGGGTTACCAGGCGCCTTTACCGGTTGATTCCGATATTTCAAAAAAGGCATTCCGCTCCGAACTGGGCCCGCCTAATTCAAAAGGTTTACCATACCGACCCGCTGCTGTGCCCCCAGTGCAATGGCTGCATGCGCATTATATCCTTTATAGAAGACGAAGAGACCATCAAGAAGATATTGATGCGCCTGGATCTGTGGATGCCGGGAAATCATGATCCTCCCAACCTTTATAATGAGCGTCAGTACATTCCTGCTTCAAAACCTTCCGGACCGTCTGATGATACAACCCGTGATGATTATGTCCTCCAAATGCCGTATGAGGATGAATATTCCCAGCTGACACCTTATGAGGACTGCATAAAGATAGGTCCACATTGGACAGTATATGGCTATGAGGATTGCTCACGTGTTGTTACATGTAACCCTGTCATGGCTTGTTTGTTGTGCGCACATTTGGGCATGAGAGTCTGCCTGCCTGTCCTTTTTGGCGAAACAGTCAGGTTATATATATCCGGTAAAATAACGATTTCTGGAAAATAAATCGACTACAATTTTATGTTTGACGGAAAGTAATATACTGTGTTATTGTTGAGATGGAAAAAGCAAATTCCTATCTCAAGTCACCCCACGCTTCTATTTCTCGGCAAGCCTGTGTTTCCAATACGATGGCTCTCTGCTGCAGTGCATGACGGCCAGTATCAAAATGTAATGATCCTCGATGGAATAAAGAATGGCGTAAGGAAAGCGTTTGGTGAGACAACGTCGAATGTCTTCATCAATCACACGATATTGGAGTGGGTTTTCAACTATTCTTTCGATCGCATACTCCACTTCAGAGTAAAACTCTGATCCTAATGAACGGCTCTTTTCTGAATAATGGAGTGTCGCTTCTTTGAACTCAACATATACCTCGGGGTGGAATGAATATGTCATTTGTCGTCAACTAGCTTGCAGATACTTTCCATAGCGTCAATACCAGGTATTGGTTTCACTTGACCACTTCTCACTTCGTCACGACGTCTCTTAGCCTCGGTAAGCCAAATACCTCGAACTGATTCTTGGTCAAGGCTTTCAACAAGTTTTTCAGCCAGCAGCGCTCTTGCTTCGCCGGATAAAGACATGGCCTTTGTTGCCAGTTCGTCCACAGATATGGTCATCGTATGTCACCTCCCGATAAAATTACTTTATTTTAAAATAAGTTTTATTTTTATTCTAAGCCTGAAGAATTAAAAAAGCAACCTTTTTTAAAACCCACGCCGTCATAAAGGGCGACGGTGAAGGTTTTTACCTCACCCGGGCCGTTGTTGAGGATAAGAACGGCGACCGGAGCAGGAACACCGGCAACTATCTTCTCCCGTTGTCTCTTTTATCCGGTTCCCATCTAGAACAAGCCGCCTCCAAAAAATATTTTTAATATAACTAAAAACCTCAGTCCTCCGGTTTTGGAGAACTGGAGTTTTGTTATCTGGCCAGGCTTTAAGGTATAGGCCTTATTATTTTGCGACCTTAAGTGAAGCTTATTAAAACCTGCCCTGGTACTGCCGAAGGTGGACCACATTGTCAAGACGGATATACAGATATTTTAAAAATTTAAGATACATGTGGGCCTTCTTTCTAAGATTTTATGATGATGAGCATTGTGCAGTTACTATGTGGCTTATTTTAACAGGAAGATGGTAATTCTCGAAGAACCGCCCCGGTTAATTAAGGGACGGCTGCTCCTTCCTTTGCGTTTGGCAGCTGAAAGCCTTGGAGCAAAAGTTGAGTGGGATGACCATGCAAGAGCAGTATACATCTATTATGAAGAGCCTGCTGCAAAAGAACAGGAGGCTGTCACAAGCATCCTGAAAAAGCTCTTTGATTGTTTACAACAGGTGATTTTGCAAAAGCCGCAGCCCTTTTTGAACCTGATCCGGACGATATTAACTGGCAGTGGATTAAGGGTCTTTACCCACCTGAAAAAAATAAAGAAGATATCTCGAGGTATTACTGCGGTGACGTGAACAAAAGTCAGTATGGTGGAAACCGTTACCTTTGCCTGCTGAAACCAGAAATGCTTTGTGCGGACTGGTCTTGTTTTTGCTTTTTAAGGCATAGGGAACGTGATGAGCTCAAGTAACCATAAATATCATTGGAAATAATCTTCCATCTGGCAAAACAGTAAAAGAGGGTGGAGTGATGAAGAACAAATGGTTAATTATTGGAATCTTGTTGCTTGTGACAGGCATTATCTGAATTGCTTGGGTACTGGGAGGGGTCTTCTCCCATACTCCGGGATTTACCAGGCTCTCTGAGCTTTGGGGAGCCGTTATTTTTCACGCTGTGATTATGGGTCTTGGTTTATTCTGCATCAGTAAGGCTGTCGAGGCCAGGAAAAGGTATTGATTCATGATTAAAGAAAAAATTCTTTTAGAAGTGAAGCCTCTCCCGCCTACGCTTAGAGGCGGGAGCTTCCTGGTTCATTGACCGCAGCCACATGGGTCTTACGCAATCTTCGCAGGCGTAAATTCGGGTGCTTCCAGCCCTACTGA
>JAGUVT010000108.1 GCA_020062745.1 Deltaproteobacteria bacterium | reverse complement strand
TGGCCTGCGGATAAAGCTTGTAGGTGGCTTTTCTCTTTCCCAGGCCGGCATCGAAGCTGTTGGGCAGTTCCACCGGGCAGGTCTGGGCGCAGTCGCCGCAGCCCGTGCATTTGTCGATATCTATATGTCTGGCTTTTTTAGCCAGGCGCACCCGGAAATTGCCCGGTTCTCCCGTCAGGCGGCGCACTTGCGCGCCGGTAATGATTTCTATGTTCAAATGCCGTCCGGTATCCACAAGCTTGGGAGACATGGTGCACATGGCGCAGTCGTTGGTGGGGAAGGTTTTGTCCAGCATGGCCATGGTTCCGCCGATGGCCGGTTGCTTTTCTACCAGGTAAACCTTAAAGCCCGTCTCCGCCAGGTCCAGGGCCGACTGCATGCCGCTGATGCCGCCTCCCACAACCATAACCGATCCGAGCGGTTTTCTCTCGCCGCTATTCAAACTGTCCGCCCCCTCATAAATTAATCATAAGTTTTTGCATGAATTAATCAGAATTCTTTATATTTCATGCCTTTTAGATTATCTATTAGATTTGATTTAATAGTAAATCAGCAGCATTTGCCTGTCAAGGTAAATTTCTATTTTGTTAAAGATGATTTTCGAGATAATTAATTTTATCGAAAATGTTTACCGAACACATATTCGATGCTATAATTTATCAAGAACATATGTTCTGGTGAACTAAATTTTATCGTGCGTAATAAACTTAAAATGGAGGTGTAAAAATGGCATTAATACTTGTTTTAGATCCGGGTCACGGCGGGAAAGATCCGGGAGCGAGCGGCAACGGCCTGGTAGAGAAAAACCTTGCCCTGGACATAACCAAAAGGGTGCGGACGGCCTTAAGTTCACATCAGGTGGATGTAAAGCTGACCAGGGAATCCGACGTTGACTTAAGCCTTGCCGACCGGGTGGCTTATGCCAACAATCTGAACGCCGGCTATTTTCTTTCCATACACGTTAACGCCGGCGGGGGCACCGGCTTTGAAAGTTATGTCTGGACCGGCGCCGGCGGAGAGACTGAATCGTTGCGCCGGGCGGTGCATATGGAAGTCAGCGCTTTTTACAAGTCGGCCGGTTTTCCCGACCGGGGAGAAAAGAAAGCAGATTTTTATGTTTTGAGAAATACTAAAATGTCTGCCGCCTTGCTGGAAAACCTTTTCGTGGACAACAAGACGGATGCCGCGAAGCTGGCGGATGCCGGTTTTCGAGAGGAGATAGCAAAGGCCATTGCCGCCGGTCTTGTCTCGGCCCTGAAAATACAGCCGGCAGCCTGGGACCCGGCGGCCGAAATTGAAAAGCTGCGCGCCGACGGGTTGATTAACAGCCCGCATCAACCCCTCGACCCGGTAAACTGGGGAGAATTTGCCACCGTTATAAACCGGCTCCGGGGGAAATAAATTTTTTTTCAAAAAGCACTTGACAAGTAAATGTTACCATGATTATTATAACAATATAAAGTAGACTTAAATGGTATACTAATGGAGACTGAACATGAAGTTGAACCAGGCGACGGACTACGCTTTCAGGGCTGTCTTACACTTGTCCTGCCTGCCGCGGGGGCGGGTGGTGGAAGCCAGGCTGATTGCCGAGGAGCAGAAAATTCCGATGCGCTTTTTGTTGAAGATTTTACGCCTGTTGACCCTGGCCGGTATTGTCGAGTCGTACCGCGGGGTTAACGGCGGCTATGTCCTGGCCAGGGCGCCGGCGGAAATCACCATGCTGGATGTGGTGGAAGCAATCGAGGGGCCGATAAAAATCAACCGCTGCCTGATTGCCCCGGAGGAATGCAGCCGGAGGGCCGTAAAGCATTGTCCGGTACATAAAACACTTTTTTCTATTCAGCAGGCGCTGGCCGGAGAATTTAAGAAGCGTAATTTTCAAGAACTTTGTGAAAGTGCGAAATAAAACCTTATTTTGTGCCCAAATGTATACCAATTCAGTCTACTATTTGCCCTAATCTATACTATATTAGTATAGTATCCGGCAAAAATTTTTAAGGGGGTATTTAATATGTCCAGTATATCCGATTGCGTTTCGGCGGATACCAGGCTCTATGATTTTCTCCGGCTCAAGGGGGACGTTGAAACTTCCTTTAACCGTGTGGCCGGCCAGTCCGTAAAGTGTGGTTTCGGCCTGCAGGGAGTATGCTGCCGGCTTTGCGCCAACGGGCCGTGCCGGATCACCCCGAAGTCGTCCAGGGGCATTTGCGGGGCGACGGCGGATACCATGGTGGCCCGCAACTTTTTGCGGTCGGTGGCGGCCGGGGCGGCCTGCTACCTGCACGTGGCGGAGAATGCGGCCAATGTTCTGAAAAACACGGAGCCTCCTTTTAAGGGAGAAGCTCTTCTGGATGAACTGGCGGCAAGGTTTGCCATTGAGGCGGCCGGTCCAAAAGAAAAAGCGGCTCAAATGGCCGGAAAAGTGCTGGCCGACCTCTACCGGCCGCGGCAGGAGAAAATGGAGCTGACCGAAAAAATGGCTTACGCGCCCCGCTTTAAGCGGTGGCAGGAACTGGGCATCCTGCCCGGCGGGGCCAAGTCCGAAGTTTTCGACGCCCTGGTCAAGACCGGCACCAACCTTTCCAGCGATCCGGTCGATATGCTGCTGCACGCCCTGCGCCTGGGCATCGCCACCGGTTTATACGGACTGATGCTGACCAATTATATGAATGATATTTTGCTGGGCGAGCCGGAGATCGGCACGGCAAAGGTGGGTTTTTCCGTGGTGGACCCGGATTTTATCAACATCATGGTGATCGGGCACCAGCATGCCCTGCTGGCCGCCCTGCAGGAAGAACTGGCCTCTCCGGCAGCGGCGGAGATGGCCGCGCGGATGGGCGCTAAAGGCTTTAAAATTATTGGTTCCACCTGCGTGGGCCAGGATATGCAGTTACGGGGGGCGCACTGCGGGGCGGTCTTTGCCGGCCACGCCGGAAACAATTTTACCAGCGAGCCGCTTCTGGCCACCGGCGGCATTGACCTGGCGGTCACCGAGTTCAACTGCGCCCTGCCCGGCATTGAAAGCATTTGTGAACAGTTTATGGTGAAGCAGATCTGTTTGGACGACGTAGCCAAAAAGAAGAACGCCGAATACCTGCCCCATGGCTTTAGGGAAAGCCGGGTGACGGCGGGGAAAATCATGCAGGCGGCGGCCGACAGTTATGCCGCCCGCCGGGGAAAGATAACCGTCACCGTTCCGGACCATGGTTGTGACGGGGTGATTGCCGGCGTAGGCGAAAAGTCGTTAAAGAAGTTCCTCGGGGGCAGTTACAAGCCGTTGATCGACTTGATTGCCGCCGGGCAGATCAGGGGCGTAGCGGCCGTTGTGGGCTGTTCCAACCTGGTCGTGGAGGGCCACGATGTTTTCACCGTCGGCCTTACCAGGGAGTTAATCAAGCGGGACATTATCGTCCTCTCGGCCGGCTGCACCAGCGGCGGCCTGGCCAACTGCGGCCTGATGCTGCCGGAGGCGGCGGAACTGGCCGGCGACAAACTGAAAAGCGTCTGCCGGCAACTGGGCATTCCGCCGGTTTTGAATTTCGGCCCCTGCCTGGCCATCGGGCGTCTGGAAACGGTAGCGGCAGAAATAGCCGGGGCTTTAAATGTCGATCTGCCGCAACTGCCGCTGGTGGTCTCGGCGCCCCAGTGGCTGGAAGAACAGGCGCTGGCCGACGGTGCTTTCGCCCTGGCCCTGGGCCTGCCGCTGCATCTGGCGGCCCCGCCTTTTATTACCGGCAGCGGGTTGGTGACCGGGGTGCTGACCGGGGATATAGAGCAATTGACCGGCGGCCGGGTAATTGTAGAAGGTAAAATTGTGCCGGCGGCTGAGCAGATGGCGGCGATTATCGAGCAAAAAAGGACCCTCCTCGGGCTTTAAAGAGGCACGGATCATAAAGGCGGGGGCAAAAAACTCCCGCCTTATATTTCTTCGCCAGTATCCTTTGCTTTTATTCGGAGCCCTTGACTTTCTATTAAATGTTTGCTAACATAAGTTTTGCAGTTAAACGTGGTGGGTGTAGCTCAGCTGGATAGAGCACCAGATTGTGGCTCTGGGGGCCGTGGGTTCAAGTCCCATCATCCACCCCAAAAAACTACAAATTTGAGGAACACTGCCTCAAATTTTTACGCTTGGGGCGTAGCCAAGCGGTAAGGCAGCGGGCTTTGGACCCGCCATTTCGTTGGTTCGAATCCAGCCGCCCCAGCCAATTATTTTTGTTTATATAAAGAGAGCCATTAGCTCAGTTGGTAGAGCACCTGACTTTTAATCAGGGTGTCGCTGGTTCGAATCCAGCATGGCTCACCAGCAGGAATTTCAGGGTAAGGCCCTGAACTTTTTATTTGCAGGAAAAAATATGTTATCTGTTGAAGAATTGTACTATGATGAAACCGGTTAATGAAGAACCAAAATCGAGATTTGTTATATTTATAAATAAAAAGCTATGCAGGCAGTGCGGCATTTGTGTGCACTTTTGCCCGAAGAATGTTCTCGCCGTTGATGGGAGAGGCTATATTTATGTAAAACAGGCGGGGGAATGCATCGGCTGCCAGGCATGCTTTTTCCGTTGCTCCGATTTTGCCCTGGAGGTAATCGATCTTGACTTGTAGTGCCCGGCTTTTGCAAGGAAACGAAGCCTGCGCCCTGGCCGGTGTGGACGCTGGCGCCAGGTTTTATGCCGGCTACCCGATCAGCCCGGCTTCTGAAATTGCTGAAATGTGTTCGCAGATTTTACCTCAGCACGGCGGTATTTACGTTCAGATGGAAGATGAAATAGGCAGCATCGCTGCCGTAATTGGGGCCAGCCTGGGCGGGCTGAAAGCCTTTACTGCCACCAGTGGGCCGGGACTTTCTCTAATGCAGGAAAACATTGGCTTTGCCCTGATGGCTGAGGTGCCGTGCGTAATTATTAACGTCCAGCGTTTCGGGCCGAGTACGGGTATAGCTACCAGGCCGTCTCAGGGTGATGTAATGGCTGCCCGCTGGGGAACTCATGGCGACCACAGCATTATTGTTTTATCACCCTCTTCCGTACAGGAATGCTACGATCTTACGGTAGAAGCCTTTAACCTGGCTGAGCGTTTCCGGGCGCCGGTAATCGTCCTTACTGACGCTACCATAGCCCACCTGCGGGAAAAAATAGAAATACCGGATGAGCTGAAACTGGTCGAAAGGCTGAAACCGGAGGGACCGGTAGAGAATTATCGCCCCTTTGCGCCGGGGGCTGGCGGTGTCCCCGTTATTCCAAATTATGGTGATAAATATATCTTGAGAGTTACCGGTCTGGTTCACGATGAGGAAGGCTACCCCAGCGCCGATCCCCAGGTGGCCGGGCAACTTATCGAACGGCTGGCTGCCAAGATCGAAAGGTTCCGGGACGAATTGCCGCAGCCACTTTTTTACGGTGAGGAGAACGCAAAAGTAGTGCTGGTTTCTTATGGTATTTCCGCTCGCGCTGCCAAACAGGCTGTTTCAATTGCGGTAAACGAAAAGCTTTCAGTCGGTATGTTGCAATTGCAGACACTTTGGCCGTTTCCGGAAGAACAGGTTAAAAAGGCCTGTGCTGCTGCTGAAGCAGTGCTGGTAATAGAAATGAACAGGGGGCAGATAATGGAGAGGGTGAAAGCCTGCGGATTGTTTCCGCCCCGTCGCATAAGCTCCGTGAGCAGGACGGATACCGGTATAATTACACCAACGCAGGTCCTGACGGCAATCAGGGGTGTTGCCGGTTGAATTATGAGGAGTACCTGGCTAAAAACCGCCTGCCCCATCTCTGGTGTCCCGGTTGTGGTAACGGAATTACCCTGAAAGCTTTACTGCTGGCTTTAGCTGAAATGGGGCTGAAACGTGAGGAGGTGCTCCTGGCCACCGGCATCGGCTGTTCCGGCAGAGCCGGGGAATACGTCAATTTTCACAGCTTTCAGGGAACCCATGGACGCACTCTGGCTTTTGCTACCGGTATCAACCTGGCCCGGCCGGAGCTGAAAATAATCTGTTTGATGGGTGACGGTGACTGCGCTGCTATCGGCGCCGGCCACTTTTTGCACGCCGCCCGCCGCAATATTGATTTAACCGCCCTGGTTATAAATAATTTTAATTACGGTATGACCGGGGGGCAGTTTTCCCCGCTTACGCCGGCCGGCAGCCTCACCAGCACCTCGCACTCCGGTAAGGTGGAAGGCATTATGGACCTCTGCCGGCTGGCAGAAACAGCCGGCGCCAATTATGTGGCCCGGACCACTGTTTTTCACGCGCCGGAGTTAAAGAATTTTATTTTAGAGGCAATTGCTAAGAAAGGCTTTTCCTTTGTAGAGGTGCTTTCCCCATGCCCCACTTATTACGGCCGCTACAATAAAATCGGCGGCCCGGTAAAGTTAATGGAATGGCTTAAAAACAATACCGTACCCCTGAAAAAGTTTGAACAGATGGAAAAAGAGGATAAGGGCCGTCTTTTCTGGCGGGGGAAGCTGGCAGATCGAAACGCGCGTGACTTTTTTACCGCATACCTTGAGCAGGAAAGGGGGGGTCGTAATCAATAGGGGGTGGCAAATCGTTTTAAGCGGTTCAGGTGGACAGGGGCTCGGGAAGGGGGGAAAGATTCTGGCCGAGGCTGCTGTCTTGCAGGGACTTAACGCGGTGCAGAGCCAGAGTTACGGAGCCAGGGCACGCGGCGGTTTTAGCCAGTCGGAAGTATTGATCAGCAACGGCGAAATACTTTTTCCGTTGGTAGAACATCCCGACCTGCTGGTTGCCCTGACCGGGGAAGCATATAATCTTAACCGCCCCTTGCTGGCGCCGGACGGAGTCGTGGTTTACGACCCGGATACGGTAAAACCGGAGGCGGGGCAAAAAGGACACTATGGGTTCCGCATGTCGCAGGTGGCGGACGAACTGTGCCACGGCAGAGGAGTGGTGCTGGTTGCCCTGGGTATTATAGCTGTTTTATTCAAACCGGTGGAACCGGAAAATATCCGGACGGTTATAAATCAAAATTTTTCCGGCGCCGTTCTTCAAGACAATTGTCTTTGCTTTGACCGGGGCCTGCGGATGGCCGAACCTTTTCTGGCAGAACACCCGGCAGGTAAAAACTCAAAAGATCATCCTTAAAGCTTGAAAGTTGCGTTTTACCAGATCGGCGCCTTTAACGATGCTTCCGTACTCGGTGGCATGCCCCGGAAGGAGGTACTCCGCATCCAGGGAAGCCAGCTTATCTATGCTCCGGGCCAGGGCCGCAACGCTTCCGCCGGGAAAGTCGGTGCGCCCGATGCTGCCGAAAAAGGCCACGTCGCCGGTGATCAGGATCTTGTTGGCCGGCCAGTAAAAGCAGAGAGAGCCGGGGGAATGGCCGGGCGCAAGCAAACAGTGGAGAACAACTTTCCCCAGTTTTAACTCGCCTTCGCCCAGATAAACAAAGGGTTCGAATTTTGGGGCGGTCATGCCGAGCATGGCGTACAGCCTTTCCCCCGTCGTCCGGCGAAAATCGTCTTCTTCTTTGGAAAGGGCAATATAAGGCACATTGTATTTTTGAACTAAAGTCTCATTTGCTTCACAATGGTCCGGGTGGGAGTGGGTATTGAGCGCCAGCCCGATTTCCTCGGCTTTTATGCCGTCGTTTTGCATGGCTTCGACAAGCAGATCAAAGCACGCTTCTCCCATTTCATTTGTTATGTGCCCGGGGTCTGTGATCACGTGCGGTCTTTTCCCGGCCAGAACATTGGCCAGAAGATAGGTATGGCAATTGTTTCCTCCCCCTTGCCAGAGATAGCAGTGTAGATTGTCATTTAATTGTATTGGTTGATAATAATTTTTCATCGGACAGGGTTCCTCCTATAAATACTTGTGTCTTGACTTAGATTATATATTATAATGAATTTAAAAACCACAAGAAAAAATCAAACGGGAGGAGAGGGGTGAGCAATCTGAAAAGCGCCTGGGAAATAGCCATGGAAAAAGCAAAGAAGCTGGATGATGTGACATTGGCCGAACTGAAGAGAAAAGATGAAGAGAGATGCAGGCTGGCCGGCCGGGCTATGGCCGAAAGATACTTTGCCGGCGGCGATTTGCGGCAATTGGCAGAGGATCTGGAGAAGTACCGCGGCGAGGAGAAGGAGCTGATTAAGAGTGCAGCTACGTCAGGCCTGGTTGAGGCCATAAGTTTAGGAGATGATGAAAGACTTGACGCGGCGGCGCAGGGAGTGTTATTTTTGACCGGGAACGAACAGGTGGTGGAAATCAGCGCCAGGATCAAACAGCTTTTTCAGCAATACAGGCAAGCCGAAAAAGAAGAAACAGAAAAAATGGATGCTGCCGGAAAAAGAACATTGCAACAGGCGGAAATATCAGGCAGCGCTATAAAGGCAGTTAATTCTGCCGCCAGGGAAGATTGGAAGCAGAGTTTAGAAGAAATGACCCGTCCTTACACAAAAGAACTCGAAAATTACAAACAGGAAATACTGATCCAAAGAGTTTAAGGAGGCGCAGTTTATGAAAGAATGTCCCGTCTGCCACCGGCCTTTAAAAGAGGTCCCGAAATATGGTGTAACCATTGATGTTTGTTCTACTTGCCGGGGGGTGTGGCTGGATCAGGGAGAACTGGAAAAAGTGGTTTCCCTGGCCCGCGATTTTCGTGGTGAATATGAACAAATGTACGAGCGGCACTATAAAGATGAACATGACCGGCGGCGCGATGACGACCGCTACGATAATTACCGCCACCCCTATAAAAGGAAAAAGAAGCACGGTATCCTGGAGATATTCGGGGAACTGTTTGACTAGTTTTCCAGGAAAGCAACGCATCTGTTCAGCGGTAATTTGTACAATCTTGATCTGATTTTTTAAGACTCCCACTTCTATAAGTGGGGGTTCCTCTTTTCACTTCAGATGGGGTAGAATCCCCATCTGAAGCCCCGATGTTCAGCTTAAG
>JAGUVT010000075.1 GCA_020062745.1 Deltaproteobacteria bacterium | reverse complement strand
CCGTTAGGTGATAAAGCTGAAAATCTGGCTATTAAAAAGATTTTTGGAAATGCGGCAAAGAAGATGGCCATCAGTTCAACAAAGTCTATGACCGGTCATTTGCTGGGAGCAGCCGGTGGGCTGGAAGCCGTGGTCTGTGTTTTGACCATCGCCCGCGGTATTATTCCCCCTACTGTTAATTATGAGTATCCTGATCCGGAGTGTGAACTGGATTATGTGCCGAATGTGGCCAGACCTGCTCCGGTAAATGTTGCTGTTTCAAATTCGTTTGGTTTTGGAGGCCAAAATGTTTCCCTGGTTTTCCGCAAAGTGCCGGTGAGAGATGATGCGGGTTGAATAATGATCAATCATTGGCTGAATTAAAAAAACGCCTTGGGGTAGTCTGGAAAGATGAAGCCCTTTTATTAACAGCGCTGACTCATAGCTCTTTTGCTCATGAAACCAAAACGGAACACAACCAGCGCCTGGAATTTTTGGGCGATGCCGTACTCGAATTGGTAGTAAGCGATTATCTTTACAGACATTATCAGCATTATGAAGAGGGTAAGCTGACCAGGGCGAGGGCTGCTGTTGTTTGTGAACCTTCCCTGGCCGGGGTGGCTCGGGAACTGGGTCTGGGTTTGTGTCTTTGGATCGGGAAAGGGGAAGAAAATTCAGGGGGAAGGGAAAGGCCTTCGATTCTGGCCGACACTTTTGAAGCCTTGCTAGGGGCAGTTTACCTTGATCAGGGACTGGAACAGGCCAGGAGTGTGGCTCTCAGCTTTCTTGTTCCGCTGATTGAAGAGGTGGCTGAAGGTTACCTGGAAAGAGACTACAAAACAATTTTACAGGAAACGGTCCAGCGGTATTCCCCGGAACCGGTACGTTATGTAATTCTGGCCGAAAAGGGGCCGGACCATGCCAAAACCTTTATAGCCGGTGTAATCTACCGGGGGAAATTAGTCGGAAACGGCTCCGGATGTTCGAAGAAGGAAGCAGAACAGCAGGCGGCCAGAGTAGCGCTGAAAAAGCTCAAGGTATAGGAGGATTTAGCGGGCGCGTGGGGGTTTTTACTCGTTTAAAAGAAAGTTTAAGCAAAACCAGAAGTCAGTTGGTGGAAAAAGTTGATGATCTGGTACGCCGGCATCCGGTTTTTGACGAAAAGTTATACGATGAAATGGAAGAGATCTTAATTCAAGCTGATGTAGGTGTCGGCATTGCCGCTGAGTTGATGGAGAGGGTGCGCCGGGCGGTTAAAGAACGGCGTATCGGTGACGATGCCGGTTTGAAGACAGTTTTAAAAGAACAGGTACTTTTTTTGCTGGGAGAGGATGCCTGCCCGGTTAATTTCAGCGCTGAGCCGCCTACAGTAGTAATGGTGGCAGGAGTAAACGGAGTTGGTAAGACTACTACCATTGGCAAGCTGGCATATTATTATCATTCTCAGGGGAAAAAAGTTTTACTTGGAGCAGCCGATACCTTTCGGGCCGCAGCTATTGACCAGTTGGGGCTTTGGGCTAAAAGAGTGGGAGTGGAGATGATTTCGCAGCGGGAAGGAGCCGACCCGGCGGCAGTAGCTTTTGACTCGGCCCAGGCAGCCTGTGCCCGGAAAGCAGACTTGTTGATTATTGACACGGCCGGCAGGCTGCATACCAAGAGTAGTCTGATGGAGGAACTGAAAAAAATAAGCCGGGTGTTGAACCGGGCCCTGCCGGGCGCGCCGCATGAAGTGCTTTTGGTACTTGATGCTTCTACGGGGCAAAATGCGATCAATCAGGCTCGCCTTTTTAGTGAAGCGGTCGGGATTACCGGGGTTGTTCTGGCTAAACTGGACGGCAGCGCCAAAGGCGGGGTAATCCTTGCCGTCAGGAAGGAATTAGGCGTTTCGGTCAAATTAATTGGTATCGGTGAAGGGGTTGATGACCTGCGCCCATTTAAAGCGCAAGAGTATGTAGAGGCGCTTTTTTAAAAATATTTTTTTGACTCCCGTATTCTTTATTTTTTAAGAGGAGGGTTGGCATTGCCTGTTAAGCTGGCGGTAATTGGCGGCACCGGGGTTTATGACCCTGATATCATGAGTGACGTAAAAGATGAAAGGGTGGTTACTGCTTACGGCCAGGTAGATTTAAAGATTGGTTTTTATCAGAGGAAAGAAGTTGTTTTCTTAAACCGCCACGGGGCTAGCCATACCGTGCCTCCTCATCTGGTAAACTACCGGGCCAATATAGCTGCTCTAAAAAAACTGAGAGTTAAGCATGTCCTGGCTACTGCTGCCGTAGGTTCCCTCAACCCGGCCATGCAGCCGGGGCATTTTATATTTGTCGATCAGTTTTTAGATTTTACTAAAGGCCGTATTCAGACTTTCTTTGACGGAGGAGACAGCGGGGTGGTGCATACGGATATGACCAGTCCTTATTGTTCCGGGTTGCGGGAAATCCTCTTCCGGGCCGCCCGCAGCCTGGGGTTGACTGCTCATCCTACCGGGACTTATGTTTGTACTGAAGGACCGCGGTTTGAAACTGCGGCTGAGATCCGGATGTACCGCCTGCTCGGGGGTGATTTGGCCGGCATGACCGGGGTGCCCGAGGTTGTTTTAGCCAGAGAGGCTGAGATGTGTTACGCTGCCATTGCCGTGGTGACAAATTTTGCCGCCGGCATTTCCTCAAGCCGGCTGGCTCATCAAGAAGTGGTGGAAATGATGGAAAAAAACGGGGAAAGTATCCGGAAATTAGTTATGCACGCAGTGGCCCGGGTTGACGAAGAACGTTCCTGCACCTGCCGTTACGCTCTTGACCCAGGGACACTTGACAACCATAATCCCGAATTATAAACTAAGGCCAGAACCATTACAAAAAATGGCACATGGAGGGGGTTTGATCAGGTGGATTGGGGAATGAAAAACCGGATGGCCCGAATATTCAAACCTGATACCGGACGGACGGTCATGTTGGCGGTAGATCATGGATATTTTTTGGGACCCACCAGAAAATTAGAAGAACCTCGTAAAACTATTGAGCCCCTGCTCCCTTATTGTGATGCTCTTTTTGTTACCAGGGGGGTATTGCGCTCGTCGGTAGATGCTGATACCGCTACTCCGGTTGTCTTGAGAGTATCCGGCGGCACCAGTGTAATCGGGAAAGACCTGGCCAATGAGGGAGTTACGACTTCTATAGAGGAGGCTGTCCGCCTTAACGTGGCTGGAATGGGACTCTCCATATTTGTGGGTAGCGACTATGAGCATGAATCGTTGTTAAATTTAGCCGGCCTGGTTAATGAGGGCGAAGATTACGGCATCCCGGTGCTGGCGGTTACTGCCGTCGGTAAAGAACTGGAAAAACGGGATGCCCGCTACCTGTCCTTATGCTGTCGCATTGCGGCCGAACTGGGGGCGCGTATGGTAAAAACATACTATTGCGAGGATTTCGCGTCGGTGGTAAAAGGGTGTCCGGTTCCGGTAGTTATTGCCGGCGGGCCCAAGTTGAATACGGAGCTTGATGCGCTTGAGCTTACTTATGACGCTATCCAGCAGGGTGCCAGGGGTGTGGATATGGGCCGGAACATCTGGCAGTCCGATTTCCCGGTGGCGATGATCAGGGCCATACGTGCCATTGTGCATGAAAATAAAACAGTTAAAGAGGCTTACGAATTGTTTAACAGTATAAAAGGTGATTAAGATGCGGGTAGCGATGTACTACAGCAACAACAATATACGGATTGAAGAGATGCCCACTCCGGAGCCGGGTCCGGGCGAGTTGCTGGTGCGGATAGAGGCCAGCGGTATTTGCGGCAGCGATGTTATGGAATGGTATCGCCTGCATAAGGTGCCGCTGGTGCTGGGTCACGAACTTGCCGGTGTGGTTGTTGCTGTGGGGGAGGGTATAGAACAGTATAAAAAGGGCGACCGGGTTACCGTGGCCCATCATGTTCCTTGCAATACCTGTCATTATTGTCTTAGCGGCCATCATACCGTATGTAATACTTTGCGCCGGACAAATATTGTTCCCGGTGGTTTTGCCGAGTATGCCAGGATACCGGCCATCAATGTTGACCGGGGAATGTTTCTTTTGCCGCCGGAAGTGTCTTTTGAGGAGGCCACTTTTGTTGAGCCGGTGGCCTGCGTTTTGCGGGCGCAGAGGCTGGCCCGGGTTCAGCCCGGTCAGTGCATCTTTGTTATCGGCAGTGGGATTGCCGGCCTGCTTCATGTCCAGGTGGCCCGTGCGCTGGGGGCGGGCTGCGTGGTGGCCGCTGATATCCTCGATTACCGGCTGAAGGCCGCAGAAAGGTTTGGCGCCGACAAGACAGTACCTGCCGGTGAGGATGTGCCGGCGGTTGTACGTCAGGTTAACGAAGGCCGGCTGGCCGATCTGGTAATCGTCTGCACTGGAGCGGCGTCAGCTATTACCCAGGCCGTGCAATCAGTGGAACGGGGCGGTACGGTGCTTCTTTTTGCTCCAACCGATCCAGGTGTTATTATCCCGGTTTCCGTAAACGACCTTTTCTGGCGAAACGAAGTAACGCTTACCACTTCTTATGCCGGCAGCCCGGCCGATCACATGATGGCGCTGAAACTGATCCAGGCGGGCAGGGTGCGGGTACGTGAGATGATTACCCACCGTTTGCCTCTCGCTGAGACAGCACTTGGTTTTCAGCTTGTTTCAAGCGGTAAGGATTCGCTTAAAGTGATAATAGAATGCCAGAAATAGCTGTAAGCTATCAGCTATATAGCTTTAAGCGGTTGGATGATTGCTGACGGCTGAAAGCTAACTGCTGACTGCTTTTATAAAAAGGGGATGCTTGTGACAATGGAAACCATGCGCTGGAAGGATGAAGGGTTTCTGGAGTTGCTCGATCAAACCAGACTGCCCGGTAAGGTATGTTATGTTGCCTGTCGTGATTACCGGGACGTGGCTAAAGCCATTAAAAACATGCAGGTGCGCGGGGCGCCGGCCATTGGCGCTGCTGCCGCTTATGGGATGGCCCTGGGGGCGTTGAATATCGAGGCCGGTTCGAAAGAGGATTTTATTTCCAAAATCGAGGGCATAGGCCGGGAACTGGTTTCTACCAGGCCAACGGCGGTTAATTTACAATGGGCGGTTGAGCGCGTTATCAGAGAGATTTCCACTGTAAAGTTTGATGAAGCGGCCAGTTACAAAAAAATGGTGCTGGAAACAGCTCATGCCATTTACCGTGAGGATATAGCCGGTAACCGGAGTATCGGGATGCACGGGCAGGAACTGGTGCCGGCTGAAGCCAGGGTACTTACCCACTGTAACGCCGGCTCCCTGGCCACTGCCGGTTATGGTACTGCGCTGGGAGTAGTACGGGCTGCATACGAAGCAGGTAAAAAGGTCAGCGTTTATGCCGACGAGACAAGGCCGCTGTTACAGGGGGCCCGGCTTACTGCCTGGGAGATGGTGCAGGAAAATATTCCGGTAACTCTAATTACCGACAGCATGGCCGGTTACTTAATGGCAAAAGGAATGGTAGATCTCGTAATTGTCGGCGCTGACCGGATTGCTGCTAATGGTGATGTCGCCAACAAAATCGGAACCTATAGCCTGGCAGTGCTGGCTGGAGAGCATGGCATTCCTTTTTATGTGGCGGCTCCTTTTTCTACTGTAGACTTGAATCTGGTCACGGGCGCCGATATTCCCATTGAAGAACGCAATCATAGCGAGGTGACCAGCCTGGCCGGGAGCGCTATTGCTCCTGACGGGGTAAATGTATGGAATCCTGCTTTTGATGTTACGCCCAATCACCTGATTACGGCCATAATCACCGACCGGGGCGTGCTGCGGCCGCCGTATCAGGTAAGCTTGCGCCAATAGAGTCATTGCGAGGAGGCCAAAGGACGACGAAGCAAAAAGCTAAGGAGATGAGAAGGTTTGTCGCTGGCAGCAGAGAAAGCAAAAGAGCAAATAGCTAAAATGGGGCAGAAAATAATTGCTGCCGGTCTGGTATTTGGTACGTGGGGAAATATTTCGGTACGAGTGGCTAAGGAAGAACTGGTCGTGATTACTCCCAGCGGTATTGACTACGGTAATATCCAGGCCAGGGATATGGTAGTGGTGGATTATGCGGGACAGGTGGTGGAAGGAGAGCGACGGCCTTCCAACGAGACTCAAATGCATCTGGCTATCTACCGGGCCCGTAATGATGTAGGAGCGGTGATGCATACCCACAGTGTTTTTGCCAGTGCCATGGCGGTGGCGCAGACAGCTATTCCGCCGATCATGGAGGACATGGCCCAGCTTATCGGTGGCGGGGTACCGGTGGCCCGCTACGCCCGGGCAGCAACGGCTGAGCTTGCTGCTAACGCCGTAGAGGCCCTGGGTGAACTAAATGCTGTTCTGCTGGCCAATCACGGGGTGGTCGGCGTGGGCAGGGACTTGAACGAAGCCTTTGACGTTTGCCAGGTAGTAGAACGTTCAGCTCAGGTTTATGCCTGGGCCGGGTTGAACGGCAGGCCGGCGGAGCTTCCGGCAAGAGATATTGAAGCTTTACGTTCTGCCTACCTGACGACTTATAGCAAGCTGAGAAAAACCAGTTGCTGATTATAAAAATGGCTAAATTAAATTGGGAGGAAGGAAATGTATACAAAGGAACTTGTACAAAAGGGGGAAGCGCGGATCAACTGGGCTAGGGCCAAAATGCCGGTATTATGCGCCATTGCAGCCTGGTGGGAAAAGGAAAAGCCTCTAAAAGGAATCCGGATAGGCGCTTGCCTGCATGTTACCACTGAAACGGCGAATCTGGTAAGGACGCTTTCTGACGGCGGGGCAGCAGTCGCCCTTTGCGCTTCTAACCCTCTTAGTACCCAGGATGATGTTGTTGCCGCTCTTAATGAAATATATAATATTCCTACCTTTGCCGTGCGGGGAGAGGATACCAAAACTTATTATGAACATATTCTTCAGGTATTGGAAAGCAAACCGCAAATTACCTTAGACGACGGCGCAGACCTGGTCAGCACGCTTCATTCCCAGAAAAAAGAGCTTCTGCCGGGAGTAATTGCCGGAACTGAGGAGACTACGACGGGAGTAATCCGGCTCCGGGCCATGGAAAAAGACGGGGCTCTGAAATACCCGATTGTAGCTGTAAACGACGCTCTTACCAAACATCTTTTTGACAACCGTTACGGTACGGGCCAGTCGGCACTGGATGGGATTCTGCGGGCTACGAATTATTTAATTGCCGGAACTAAACTTGTTGTTGTTGGATACGGCTGGTGCGGCAAAGGGGTGGCTCAGAAAGCGAGGGGTCTGGGGGCAAATGTTATTGTCGTGGAGGTTGATCCTTTGCGTGCGCTGGAGGCCTTGATGGACGGGTTTGCCGTTAAAAATATGCGGTCAGCGGCAGTTGAAGGCGATATTTTTATAACCGTTACCGGAAACAAACATGTAGTTGACCGTCAACACATCGAACTGATGAAGGACGGGGCCATGCTGGCAAATGCCGGGCACTTTGACGTGGAAATTAACATTCCGGCCATGGCGGAAATGGCTGTTTCACGTAAAAGAATTAAGGAAAATGTGGAAGAATTCAGTTTTAAAAATAATCGCCGGCTTTTTTTACTGGCTGAGGGGCGGCTGGTTAACCTGGCGGCGGCAGAGGGACATCCGGCCCAGGTGATGGATATGAGCTTTGCTGATCAGGCGCTGGTGGCCGCCTGGCTGGTCAAAAACAGTAAGGTGCTTGAAAATAAAGTTTACCCGGTGCCGGAAGAAATCGACGCCCGGGTGGCGCAGCTCAAGCTGGAAAGTCTGGGGGTAGAAATTGAAAAATTGACTCCGGAACAGGAAAAATATTTAAGTTCCTGGGACTCCGGGACTTAAGCGAGATACAAGAAGATGCAAGTGGTGAAGGGAGATAATTCAGATGGAAATCGAGGTCCTGAAGGAGAAGATCCGGAGCATACCCGACTTCCCCCAAAAAGGAATCTTATTCAGGGATATTACTACCTTGCTTCAGGATGGCCCGCTTTTTAGCCGGGTTATTGATATGATGGCCGGCTACTGCCGCCAAAGAAAAGCTGAAACAATAGCGGCTATTGAATCGCGGGGATTTATTTTTGGCGGCGCGCTTGCGGACAGGCTGAAAGTACCTTTTATTCCGGTGCGGAAAGAGGGAAAACTGCCCTTTAAAACGGAAAAGGTTAGTTATGCTTTGGAATACGGGGAAGCGTGCGTTGAGATGCATGTGGATGCTTTGGGCGGAGGTAAAAGGGTGGTTATTGTTGATGACCTTCTGGCAACAGGCGGTACTGTAACTGCGGCGGCAGAACTGGTCGAGAGATGCGGCGGAGAAGTAAGCGGTATTGCTGTTTTAATTGAACTTGTTTTCCTTAAAGGAAGGGAGAAACTGAGAAAATATGACGTTTGTTCTTTAATAAAATACGATGACTGATGGGGTGGAAAAATGAGGGCGAAAGCAGATATTGGCGTTTTTGGAGGCTCCGGTTTTTATCAGTTCCTGGATGGAGTTGAGGAAATTAAAGTAGAAACTCCTTATGGTCCGCCGAGTGACAGGATTGCCCTGGCGGAAATAAAAGGAAAAAAGGTTGCTTTTTTGCCCCGTCATGGAAAGGAACACGACCTGCCTCCGCATGTCATTAACTACCGGGCAAATGTTTACGCTATGTATAAGCTGGGCGTGAAAAGGATTATCGGCCCTTGTGCTGCGGGAAGCCTCCAGACAGGGGTCAAGCCGGGGGATTTTGTGGTATGTGATCAGTTTGTAAACCTCACCCGGGAAAGGCGCGATACTTTTTATGACGGCCCGGTTACCACTCATATAAGCGCCGCAGATCCTTACTGCCCGGAACTGCGGAAACTGGTGATTGCTGAAGGGAAAAAACTGGGGATAGCCATGCACCCCCAGGGAACAGTTGTAATTATTCAGGGGCCGCGTTTTTCCACCCGGTCAGAAAGCCGCTGGTTCCAAAAAATGGGGTGGGAAGTTATAAATATGACCCAGTATCCGGAGAACATTCTGGCGCGCGAATTGGAAATCTGCTATGTAAATATATCCCTGATTACGGATTATGACGTTGGCCTTGAAGGACAGGAGGATATTGCGCCGGTCAGCCACGAAGAAGTGATCAGGGTTTTTGAAGCCAACAATGAGCGTCTTCGTAGCCTGCTGTATGCTGTCATTGAAGCCATTCCCGGGGAAAGGGAATGTGGTTGTAAAAGTGCTCTGGCCAATGCCAGGATTTAATGTTGAGTACAGATGCTGGTTTGATGGATTGAAGAGGAAGGAATCAAGTGCTTTCTCAGAAACTGTTGATTAAGAACGCAACTGTCCTGACCATGGAGTCTTCTGATTCGATCATTGAAAACGGGGAAATCGCCATAGAAGGGCAGTATATTGTACATGTCGGTATAAAAGGAACATTGCCTGCAGGCTTTCTCCCCGAAAAAGTGATTGACGGTACTGATATGGCTGCGCTGCCCGGATTTGTCAACTGTCATACCCATGCCGCCATGGTCCTTTTGCGCGGCTATGCCGACGACCTGCCGTTAAAGAAATGGCTGGAAGAAAAAATATGGCCGGTAGAAATCGGGTTGCAACGTGAGGATATTTATTGGGGCACCCTTCTTTGCTGTCTGGAAATGATCCGGTCGGGCACCACTACCTTTGCCGATATGTATTTTCAACTGGGGCAGGCCGCCAGAGCGGCGGAAAAAGCCGGCCTCAGGGCCAGGCTTTCGTGGGGAATGATCGAAAAGCCGCCGGCAACTTTTTTGGGTAAACCGCCTTCCCCGGATTACATCCTGGAGCATACCCGCCACTCCGCTAAAAAGTGGCACGGAGCGGCGGACGGGCGGATAACTGTTATGCTGGGGCCTCATTCCCTTTATCTTTGCCCGCCGGGGTTTATGCGCAAAATAATCGAAATTGCCGGTTGCCTGGAACTTGGTATCCAGATTCACCTTTCAGAAACAATTGACGAAACGGAAGCTGTCCGCTCTCAGTACGGAAAGACGGCGGTTCAATTATTAAATGAACTGGGCTTGTTTGAGATTCCTGTGCTGGCTGCCCATTGTGTGCATTTAGATCAGAGGGATATAGAAATTTTAGGATCTAAGAAAGCGGGGATTGCTCATAATCCCCAGAGCAATATGAAGCTGGCCAGCGGGATAGCGCCGGTGGCAGATTTATTGCAGGCGGGCGCCGTAGTGGGTTTGGGTACCGATGGCGCGGCCAGCAACAATAACCTGGATCTGATCGAGGAGATGCGCTCAGCCGCCTTATTGCAAAAAGTAGTAACCATGGATCCAACGGTGGTACCGGCTTTTCAAGCCTTGTCGATGGCTACGGTGAACGGGGCCAGAGCTTTGGGGCTGGGAAGCGAAGTGGGATTACTGAAACCCGGCTATAAAGCTGATGTTATCCTGGTTGATTTACATAAGCCGCATCTTTATCCCCGGCATGATCTGGTGGCCAATCTGGTTTATGCCGCCCAGTCTGCTGATGTGGATACGGTAATCATCGACGGACAGGTGGTCATGGCCGGCCGGCGGGTGCTGACCGTGGACGAGGAAGAGGTTATGGAGAAGGCCCGCCGGTGCGCCGCGCGCCTGACTGGTTAATATTAGGGCAACTAACGTTTATCCTTGAAAGACTGGATCGCTGTTTTGGCTCCGGCGGCGGCCATGCTGAGGAATCCCTTATGTTTTGCCATGATTTCGGCCAGGGCTCCTGCGAGGGTGTCGATTTGCCGGTAAGAAATCGTCAACGGCGGCTCCAGCCGGATAACGTTGGGGTTGTTCAGGGTATAAGCGGTTATAATCCGGTACTTGTTAAGCAATTCAGATGCTACCAGGGCGCCGAGGTATTCCTTGGACACCTTGTCTACCAGGCCAAGCGATAGTTTGCTGGCAATGCCGCCGGGCTGGTTAAACTCGATGCCGATCAACAGACCCCGGCCTCGTACTTCTTTGATCAGAGGGTAACGGTTTCTCAGTTCGTTTAATTTATTCATCAAATAGTTACCCTTCTCTTTAGCCTGAGCAGGCAGGTTTTCTTCGTAGAGCACGTTAATAGTAGCAACAGCGGCGGCTGTTGCCCAGGTATTGCCGCCGAAGGTGGAAGTGTGGAGGATGGCTTTTTCCATGTGGCCGTATGCTTTTTTCCATATCGAGTCAGTTGTAATATAGGCGCCGACAGGCATGACCCCGCCACCCAGCGACTTGGCAAGGCACATTATATCGGGAACGACATTTTCTTGCTGGCAGGCAAACATTTCACCGGTGCGGCCCATGCCGGTCTGAATTTCATCGAAGATGAGAAGCGTTCCGTGATCTATGCAGAGTTTTCTGGCTTCCGGCAGGTAGCCTGGTGGCGGAAGAATGATGCCGCCTTCCCCCTGGATCGGTTCGACGATAAAAGCGGCTGCTTTTTTACCCTTGAGCCTGTTTTCTAAAGCGGCCAGATCTCCGTAAGGTACGGCCAGGCAGCCCGGCAGGAGGGGATGAAAAGGTTTCTGGTATTTTTCCCGTCCGGTGATGGAAAGAGCGCCGAAAGACTTGCCGTGAAAAGAATTGGTGCAGTAAATGAATTCCGGCCGCCCGGTTGCTGCCCGGGCAAGCTTGAGCGCTCCCTCAACGCTTTCCGCTCCGCTGTTGCCGAAGAAAGACCGCTGCAGGTTGCCCGGGGTAATGAGAGCCAGGTTCCTGGCCAATATTCCGGCCATGGGACCCAAAGATGCCTGCAGAAGATTGGGCAGTTGTTTTACCTGTTCAATAGCGGCAATTACTTTAGGGTGGTTGTGGCCCAGGTTAAGGGCGCCGTAACCACCCAGACAGTCGATATATTCGTTTCCTTCACTGTCCCATACGGAAACTCCTTCAGCACGAACGAATCGCCTGTCGAAGTTTAACAGCCCCAGCATCATGGTTAAACTGGCATTTACATAAGTGTGGTGGTTTTCTTTGCTCTGCCTTCTGGATAACTGCAGAGCATCGGCTACAGAAAGCAAGCCGTCCGGCTTTGGCCCCGGAACCACTGGGCTCTCTTTTGTCGACAACTTTATCTTCACCCTCGTTTCTTCTGACTACCGTATTCCTCACCTTACCGTGTCGTTGCGAGCCGTAGCCGTGGCGGGCAGCGAAGCAATCTTACGGAGGAGATTGTCACGGGCTTCTATTACCTGCTGCCATTCTTCTTCGCTCAGGGGCCGGTCAAAGCTGCGCAACTGGGCCAGCGCAAAACCGTGCTTTAAGGCCAACTGTCTGAGGTAGAGCATATTATCCACTCGCAAGTCGGTACCCAGACTCATGTCGGTGTAATGGTGCTCCAGAGCCAGCAGCATGGTTTCGGCCATGCAGGCATAAGCCAGGCCTGTTTCAAAGCCGAAGTTCCAGCCCAGGGACGGTCGGCCGGGCACCTCTACCACTCCTCCGTCGATCACCAGAACGTCGGGCCGTATTTCCCGCAAGGCCGGCCGCACGTTGGAAGGCTTGGAGATGTCGCAGATGATGGCTCCCGGAGCCACCCATTCAGGTTTGACCAGGTCTTCTATGCTGCTGGTAGCGGTGACTACTACCTGTGCCTGGGGAAGAGCCAGTTTGATGTCGGTGGTAATTACCAGTACCCCTTTTCTTTCCAGTTCTTCAACTACCGGCAGCCATTTTTCCTGACTCGCGTCGAGAGCCGGCCGGTCTAATTGCAAAAGGTGTTTTCCCAGGCCGGCGGGGGGCGGAGTCCAGCCGGCTTTAAGCTGGCTGGCCAGGTGCAGGCATAAGTCTGTTCCTACCCGGCGCAGGCGCCGGGAACTGGCTTTAGGATGGCGGGCGTTGCCAATCAGAATGATTTTTTGCATTTCTTCCGCAAGCAGAAGAGCCAGTGCCCGTCCGATGGAACCGGTAGCGCCTACCACTGCAGCGGTACTCTGGCCGAGGTCGAGGGAGAGGCGTTTTGCAGCCAGCTTAACTGCCTCGGCTCCGGATTGCACTGTGTAGCTGTTGCCGGTGGTCAGGGGCAGGAAACGGCCCTGGAGCAGAGTCCCGCCACGGGATACCACTGAGGTGTAGGCTCCCAGTCCAACCAGGCGGGCTCCTCGTTTCAGAGCCAACTCGAGGGCCTTTGACAACTCCCTTAAGGCGCCTTCCGGCTTAAGTTCCAGCATTTCTTTGGCGGTGCGGGGCAGGGCGATAAACTCGCCGTAGGCGCGGTAACCGGCCAGCGACTCTACCGCGGTGCGGCCGATGACAAAAGGGTCCAGGATTTCGCTGCCCAGATCGGCCAGTTGCTGCAGCTTTTCACTGGAGAGAACGGCTAAACTGCTGTCGAACTCATGATAGTTATCCAGGTCCAGGGGATGTACCAGGAACGCAAAGCGGCCTTCCCGGGGATCAGACGAAGGCTGGTACCGGTCCCACGGATGTTTTTCTGCTCCCGGCACGCAATGTGTAATTTGTTCATCAATTTCCAGAACCGGGCGTAAGATCTCCAGGGTATTACCGGCATCCAGTACAGTTAAAACCTTCTCCAGGGATTTAAGAGCGGCCTGGCACTCTTCCCAGGTGACGGTGAGTGGAGGTTCCAGGCGGATAACCTTATTGCCGTTTAAGGTAGGCGCAACCCTTAAGTTTTCTGTATTTAAAAGATAACTTGAAATCAGAGGGGTGAGATCTTCCTGTTCGGAGAGGACACTTAAAAGACAGCTCGGAAAATCAGCGCGCGTCATTTCAAATTCCAGACCCAGCATGTAGCCGCGGCCCCGTACTCCTTTTAGAACTCTGGGAAAACGCTGCTGTAGAACAACTAATTCGCGGAGCAGGCGCTGCCCGTTGTTGTATACCTCGCGGATAAGGGCCTGGTTGTTCCTGGTTAAAATATCCAGTACCTTGAGTCCGACCCGGCAGCCAAGGGTATTGGCGGCAAAAGTGGAGGAGTGCCGTTCCCCGAAGTCCCTGGAATAGACAGCGGCAGTGCTGAGGCAGGCGCCTATGGGGTAAAGTCCGCCGCCTAAGGCCTTGGCCAGAAGCAACATATCGGGTGTGGCCGTCTCGTCTTCACAGGCAAAGAGCTTGCCGGTACGGCCGAGACCGGTTTGGATTTCATCCAGAATGAAAAGAAGGCCGTGCTCATGGCATAATTCCTGGGCCCGGGAAAGATAACCGGCCGGCGGTACCACGATTCCTCCTTCGCCTTGAATTGGCTCTACTATGAAGGCAGCGTAGTCTGAACCATTGTTTTCCAGTTCTTCCTGCAAATCTGCCAGGCTGCCGTATGGAATGAACTTAAAACCCGGCGCCGGAGCTCCAAAAGGCGTCTGGTAATATTCCCTGCCGGTAGCCGAAAGAGCGCCCAGAGTCTTGCCGTGAAAGCTGTTAATAGTGCTTAAAATGCCTAACCTGCCGGTAGCGGAACGGGCCATCTTGATGGCCGCTTCTACTGCTTCCGCGCCGCTGTTGGTGAAGGTTACATACTTGAGACTCTCAGGGGCCAGTTCAATTAAACGCCGGGCCAGTTCTCCGGCTGCTTCCAGGGCTGATGGCTGGATAAAACTGGGTTGGGCGCTGGCACGAACTTCTTCCAGTGCCTGCCAGATTTCTGGAGGGTTGAAACCGAAAGGCAGGGCCCCGTAGGCAGCAATAAAATCAAGGTAGCGTTTACCTCCGGCATCGTAAAGGTAATTGCCCTCCCCACGGGTAAATATTTTATCCATCCGTATCTTTTCGAGAAGTTTACCCAGGTGGGGGTTGACGTGCTCAGTAAAATTATGCATTATAATCCCTCACATATTTTCATTCCACTGCTGGTGCCGCAATGCGGCATGAGTGTTTATCCAGTTTTTACGGTCTCTGACGCCCGGCTGTTTAGTCGGTGCTTTTAAGCTGGCGGATTAACTGCCGCAATTGATCCGGGTTGACCCAGCGGTCTTCTTTGATGGGAGAAATACCGATTTCCCAACTGATGACCTGTGGACCCAGGATTGCTTCCATCAACCTGATCCGCATGTCGGAACCAATAAAGATAACGGCGTCATAACTCTTTGCCCGGGAAACTAAAGCCATGATCTCATTGATGAGATCGGCTCCGCTTTTTTCTTCTACAAAGCGCCAGCGTTCCCTATCGTTCATTAGTAAAATAAATTCAACGCCTTCAGCCCGGGCTATTTCGGTTAGTTCTTCACCGTTGGCTACCGGAAAACCTACCAGGGCCAGGCGTGGTCCTTTGTGGATCTCGCCCAGGCTCTCCAGCCGGGAGATCAGAGTCCGATCTACTTTCAGCCGCTCGGCTACTTCCTGCTGAGATAGCCCTTTCTGGCGCAACTGCAGGATTTGCTCCACCGAGCGGTGAATACGTTCAGGGCTTATCACTTTTTCGCCAATTCGAATAAAGTTCATCAGTTCCTCCTTTGTGCACAATTTTGTGCTCAAAACTATTTTACCAGTTTTTATTGCCTGATACAAGAGCAATTATGCGTTTTTTTTGAGCGTTTCCTTGACATAACTTGTTTTGTAAAGTAGAATAACCTGTAAAGGGCGATGCCTTTATAGTTTGAGGTGGGGCGGGAATTGGATAAAGTCTCCTGGATTAACTTGTTACATGATTTTTATGGTCAATTACTTACCGAACGGCAGAGAGACTTTGTGGAGCTTTATTATGGCCGGGATCTGTCGTTGGGAGAGATAGCCGGAGATCTTCAGATAAGCCGTCAGGCGGTTTATGATGCCATAAAAAGAGCCGAGCATATTCTCAACGAGTACGAGCGAAAGATGGGACTGGTGCAGAAGTTTATCGTTGAAAGAAAAAAGCTGGCAGAAGCTCAGATGTTGTTACGTGATTGCCAGGTTGACGGGGACTGTAACAAAGTGGCCAGGGCGCGGGAACTTCTGGCCGAGGTTCTGGAAATGGACTAGGAGCGTGTCTCCTGGAAGTGGAATTAATGGACTGGTGGTGATAAAGTGTTTGTCGGTCTTTCTGAGCGGTTGCAGGAAATTTTTAAGAAGTTGCGTGGCAAAGGCCGCCTTACCGAAGCTGATGTGGAGGAAGCTTTAAAGGAAGTACGAGTGGCTTTGCTGGAAGCCGATGTCAATTTTAAAGTGGTTAAGGATTTTATAGCCCGGATTAAGGAAAAGGCGGTAGGGCAGGAATTACTTGAAAGTTTGAGTCCGGCTCATTATGTTGTTAAGATTGTTCGTGACGAGTTGGCTCACTTGATGGGGACGGTCAGTAATAAGATCAATCTTGCCTCCAGGCCGCCGACAATTGTAATGCTGGTTGGGTTGCACGGGGCCGGGAAAACTACTACTGCGGCAAAGCTGGCCGATCTTTTGCGAAAGCAGGGCCGCCGCCCGCTTTTAGTGGCGGCTGATGTTTACCGGCCGGCGGCTGTCAAGCAATTAAAAGTGCTGGGTGAACAATTAAAAATACCAGTATTTGAGATGGGGGAACAGCATGATCCGGTAACTATCAGCCGGTCATCGTTGGAATACGCCGAGAGTATGGGTCATGATCTGATAATCATTGACACTGCCGGCCGCCAGGAAGTTAAAAAGGAGTTAATGGAAGAACTGGGGAAAATCAAAGACGCCGTGCGTCCACATGAAATCTTACTGGTAGTCGATGCCATGACCGGTCAGGCGGCAGTTAATGTGGCGCAAGCTTTTAACGGGCATCTTAGTCTGGACGGCATAGTGTTGACCAAACTGGATGGTGATACCAGGGGAGGGGCAGCGCTTTCGGTACGCGCAGTTACCGGTTGTCCGATTAAGTTTGCTGGAGTAGGTGAGAAGCTGGATGCTTTAGAGCCTTTTTATCCGGACCGGATGGCTGACCGGATTCTCGGTATGGGAGACGTTTTAACCTTAATCGAAAAAGCTCAGGAAAACTTTGATGCCGAGCAGATGGCGGAGATGCAAAGAAAGATAAAAAGTATGGAGTTTACCCTGGAAGATTTTATGGAACAGTTGTTGCAGGTAAAGAAACTTGGGCCGATTGAACAGGTGCTGGGGATGATTCCCGGTCTGGGCGGGATCAAAAACCTGAAAAACTTACAGGTGGATGAAAAGGAACTGGTTCATGTAGAGGCCATCATCCGATCGATGACTCCGGCGGAGCGTCGTGAACCGGAGCGCATTTTAAGCGGCAGCCGCAAGCGGCGGATTGCTTCCGGCAGCGGTACAACTGTGCAGGAGGTTAACCGGCTTTTAAAACAATTTGAACAAACCAGGAAAATGATGAAGCAGTTTATGGATGCGACTAGAAGTGGAAAGCAGAAAAAAGTTAAACTGCCGTTGTTTAAATAAGGGCGAAAAAGGAGGTGATTTGAGTCATGGCTGTAAAAATCCGTTTGAGGAGAATGGGTGCCAAGAAAAATCCGTTTTACCGTATTGTAGTGGCTGATTGCCGTTGTCCGAGAGATGGACGGTTTATAGAAGAGATTGGCTATTATGATCCGTTGAAGGAACCAGCGGTAATCAGCATTGATGAAGCTAAGGCCCGGGGTTGGTTGCAAAGGGGGGCGCAACTTACTGATACCGCTAAAGCGTTGTTTGCCAGGGCCGGTATTTTAAAGAAGCCAGTTGAAGAGGGGCAATAGATAGAGGAGGCTTTTTTTATGAAAGAATTGGTGGAGATTTTAGCCAAAGCCCTCGTAGACCAGCCGGAACAAGTAACTGTAGATTTAGTGGAGAGAGAAAGAACTATTATCGTCGAGTTAAGGGTAGCCCCGGAAGACATGGGGAAGGTAATCGGCAAGCAGGGCCGGATTGCCAAAGCGATTCGCACCGTGGTTAAAGCGGCGGCTCTCAGGCAAAAAAAGAAAGTGATGGTGGAAATAATTTAGGAATGTACATCAGTATCGGCAAGATCATCGGTACCCAGGGGAGAGAAGGGGAGGTACGGGTGCTGCCGTTAACCGATTTCCCGGAGCGCTTTCTAAACATGAAACATGTTTGCTTGTTTAGCCGGAATACTCGCCGGAATCTGTTTGTTGAGGCTGCCCGGTTGTACAGGCAATTTGTGGTCATGAAGCTTAAGGGAATTGATGATATGGAAGCTGCTGTTTCTCTTAAGGGGAGTCTTGTTCAAGTTACCAGAGACGAACTGGTTCCTCTTCCGTCAGAAAATTATTATATTTTCGAGGTTATCGGGCTGGCTGTTTTTACGGAAGAAGGCTTACCGCTGGGTAAGGTGTCCGAGGTACTGAAGACCGGGGCTAATGATGTTTATATAATAGAAACTGGAGAAAAACCGATCCTTATACCGGCTTTGAGAAAAGTGGTGACAGAAATTGATTTAAAGGCCGGACGAATGACTGTCAAATTACCGGAAGGACTACTGTAGTGAGGTATGGCAATTTGGTTATTGATATTCTTACTCTTTTCCCGGATATGTTTGCCGGGCCTTTTCAGGCCAGCATTATTAAAAATGCCGTTAGAAATGGCTTTTTAACCATTAATCTGATTGATATTCGGGATTTTTCCGGTAATAGACACCGCACTGTTGATGATGCCCCGTATGGCGGTGGAGCCGGCATGGTGATGGAGCCCGGCCCGATTTTCCGGGCGGTGGATTATGTGCGGGAAAGACGGGGCCATGCTTTGGGACGGGTCATCTTGTTATGCCCTCAGGGCCGGCCTTTTAAACAGATGTGGGCTTCAGACCTGGCCCGCGAGGAACATTTGGTGTTGATCTGCGGTCACTACGAAGGTATTGATGAACGGGTGCGAGAGCAGTTAATTACCGATGAAATTTCCATCGGAGATTATGTTCTCACCGGCGGGGAACTGCCGGCCATGGTAGTAGTAGACGCCGTGGCACGGTTGGTTCCCGGTGTTCTGGGAGATGCTGTTTCACCGGCGGAAGATTCTTTTTCGGCGGGTCTTTTGGAATACCCTCATTATACCAGGCCAAAAAATTTTTGTAATCATTTTGTGCCGGATGTGCTGCTAAGCGGACATCATGAAGAAATACGCCGCTGGCGCCGGAGACAGGCGCTGCTACGTACCCTGGGACGCCGTCCGGATTTGTTTGGGCAACTGGAGTTAGCAGGTGAAGATAAAGATATACTAAAAAAATTAAGATCCGACCTGGAAAGTTTAAAACTGGATTGATACCGGGTAAACTTTGTGCTATAATAGCTCCTGTTGAGCATAAAGCGGGTGGGAAGGAGAAAATGAACTATGAACCTTGTCCATTTAATTGAGAAGGATCAGATTAAAAAAGAAGTTGTTAAGTTTAAACCGGGTGATACTGTACGGGTGCATGTTAAGGTAGTAGAGGGGAGCAGGGAAAGAACCCAGGTGTTTATGGGCCTGGTTATCAGGCGCCGGGGCGATGGCGCCGGAGAAACTTTTACTGTACGCCGGGTATCTTATGGCGTAGGGGTGGAAAGAACTTTTCCCATTCATTCGCCTAAAATCGAGCGGATTGAAGTTTTACGGCGCGGCCGGGTACGCCGCGCCAGGTTGTATTATCTGCGCGGTTTGCGTGGTAAGGCCGCCCGTATCCAGGATAAACGGTAGTCAAGAGGGACTGGGCAAGGCGGTCCCTGTTTTGTTTTTTGCCTGTCATATTTTAGGAGGGTAAAAGAGTGGATCAGGTTGAGCAGGGTGAATTACAAAATGATTCCAGTGAGCAAGAGGAAGGGCGCAAAAGGCTGTTGGAAATGTTAAAATCACTGCTTATTGCTGTGGTGCTGGCAATTTTAATCAGAATGTTTGTGATGGAGCCGTTCTTTATTCCTTCCGCTTCTATGGTGCCAAATTTGCAGGTACGTGACCGGATCATTGTCAGTAAGGTCAATTACCTTTTACGTGAACCGCAACGGGGCGATGTTATAGTATTTCCCTTCCCGAAGAACCCTTCCCGCAATTTTGTAAAGAGGTTGATCGCGGTGGGCGGAGAAACGGTAGCCTTGCGTGACAATCATCTTTACATAAACGGCAGGGTTGTGCCGGAAAATTATCTGCCCAAAGGAATTACTTTTCAGGATTATGGACCGGTAACGGTGCCTGAAGGAAATTATTTTGTGCTTGGTGATAACAGGAATAATAGTGAGGACAGCAGGTACTGGAATTTTTTACCTGCTGATACGGTGATCGGTAAAGCGGTCGTAATTTATTGGCCTGTTGACCGGATTAGATTTATCAGGTAAAAAAATTAGCAAAGCAATGTATAATATCAAGGAGACTTATGGAATTTCAATGGTACCCGGGCCATATGGCCAGAGCCAGGCGGGCGGTTTTTGAAAACCTGAAACTGGTAGACGTGGTTATTGAACTGGTTGATGCCCGGGTGCCGTTTTCCAGCAGGAATCCGGAACTAAAGAAGGTTTCAGACTTAAAACCGGTTCTTTTAGTAATGAACAAGGCCGATCTGGCAGAAAATGAACTGACCGCAAAATGGGGAAAATCGTTTTTTGCCTGCGGGCAGCCGGCGGTGGCAGTTAATTCTCTGCATGGGCACGGGATCAAGAAGGTACCGGTTTTGGTGAGAGAACTGGCAGCAGCAAAGATGACCGCCCTTATAGCGGCCGGACGGCGGGCGAGGGCGGTCCGTTGTATGGTGGTTGGTATTCCCAACGTGGGGAAGTCGTCTTTTATTAACAGGCTGGCCGGGCAAAGAGCGGCCCGGACCGGTAGTATGCCGGGTGTAACCAGAGGCCGGCAGTGGATACGGCTGAAGAGTGATCTGGAATTGTTGGATACACCCGGCGTTCTCTGGCCCAGGAGGGACGACCGGGAAGTTGGTTTTAAGCTGGCTGTAACCGGCGCCGTTAAAGAAGAATCTTTTGACGTTACAGAAGCTGCCGGCTGGTTGCTTCAATGGCTGATTGGTAATTATCCGGAAGTTTTGTTGGATCGTTATAAGTTGCCGGTTTTGCCGTGTGATATGGAGAAATTGCTTGAATCGATCGGCGCCAGGCGAGGTTTTTATAAACCAGGCGGGGTAGTAGATCTGTTTAAAGCTGCTGCTGTAATATTGAAAGAATTTAGAGAAGGTTTGATTGGTCGTTTTACGCTGGATCTGCCGCCTGGGTAAATAAAAGGCATCTGTGCCTTATAAAAAATTTTTCTTTAACGGCAGGGATTTCATTCGTTAGTAGCGAAATTTACTTCAGCATGAGAAATGTAAGTAATCTGAAAATTGAACGCGAACTATGGACTGAAGGACGGAATCTTATTGCCGGGGTTGATGAGGCGGGGAGAGGTTCTTTATTAGGGTCGGTGGTAGCCGCTGCTGTTATTTTACCACGCGAACTGGTTATAGATGGTATTAGGGATTCTAAACAATTAACTGCAAAAAAGAGAAGGTATTTTTACGAGGTAATTGTACAGAAAGCGTTGGCTTTTGGCTTAGGCGTCGTTAATGAAAATATTATCGACCTGATTAATATCAGGCAGGCCGCTTTGCTGGCTATGAAAATGGCTGTAACTTCCTTAAAAGTCAAACCGGAATATATTTTAATTGACGGTTCCGATGGAATACCGGTCGATATACCGCAAAGAGCAGTTGTTAGTGGTGATTGTTTGAGTCAGAGTATCGCGGCGGCGTCGGTTCTGGCTAAAGTGGAGAGAGATAATATGTGCCTGGAGTGGGATGAACAATGTCCCGGTTACAATATCGGTGTCAATAAGGGATACGGTACAAAAGAACACCGGGAGCTCTTGCTGGCAAAAGGGCCGTCCCCGCTTCACAGAATAACGTTCTTAAAGAAAATATACGGTCGTGCCGGAGAGAGTTATTAAATTCACAAGCTAACATTATATAGAGAGAGAATTGGCGAAAAAATTTAAGGAGAGGGGGGAGAGCATGCTTTCAGATGGGGGAGCTATTTTTATCTTTCTTGTCGGCGCTCTCGTATTTGCTGCCGGCGGTATAATTACCAGTTTTCTGGTTCATCCGAGACGCTCCACACAAGTCAAACTGGATACATATGAATGCGGCCCCAGAACCATCGGGCCGACCTGGGTCCAGTTTCGAGTCCAGTATTTCCTTTATGCCTTGATATTTTTAATATTTGATGTGGAAACAATTTACCTTTACCCGTGGGCAGTGAAGTTTCAGGCTCTGGGTTTGTTTGCTTTTGTCGAGATGATCATCTTCATCTTAATTCTGGTGGTCGGATTATGGTATGCCTGGAAGGAGGGAGCGCTAAGATGGATGTGACCAGGGAGCAACACCCGATCGAAAAAATGACTAACGACAGCAGCTTGATTCAACAGGTCAAGCGGGTCATTCACCTGGCGCCGTTGGAAAAGATTTTCAACCTGGCGCGTGGTTATTCTCTCTGGCCGCTGGGGTTCGGCCTGGCCTGCTGCGCCATAGAAGGCTTAATGGCAACCAACGCTCCTCGTTTTGACCTGTCCCGTTTCGGCTATGAAGTGCTGCGTTCATCGCCGCGCCAGGCCGATGTGATGCTGGTGGCCGGGACCATTACGAATAAAATGGCGCCTTACGTGGTCAGGCTCTACGAGCAGATGCCCGAGCCCAAGTGGGTGATTGCCATGGGCAGTTGCGCCATTTCCGGCGGTCCTTTTGTTGATTCCTACTATGTGGTTCCCGGCGCCGACAAGCTGATTCCGGTAGATGTTTATGTTCCCGGCTGCTCGCCGCGGCCAGACGCGGTGCTGCATGCTTTTATGATGCTGCGGGACAAGGTGCAGGGGAAGGTGGTACTGGAAAATGCCAGGTAGTAGTATTCCATCTACGGTAATAGATGGTCTGAAAGATAAATTTCCGGCCATTGAGGTGTCCGAAAATTTGACGATTACCGTACCGGAGGCCGAACTGCTTTCTTTTATGCGGGAACTGCGGGATAACCCGGATTACGATTTTAACTTTTTGACCAATCTGACGGCGGTAGACTATCCCGATAATTTTACGGTAATTTATAACCTGGTTTCGTTTAAGTACGGATACACCTTGATGGCAAAGGTAAATCTGGGCAAGGATGAACCGGCCGTTTCTTCTCTCACCTCCCTCTGGGGCAGCGCCGACTGGCAGGAACGGGAAGTTTACGACCTGTTCGGGATTATTTTTACCGGACGCCACAATCTGACCCGTATTTTGCTGGAAGACGGTTTTGCGGGTTACCCCTTGCGCAAAGATTTCCAGTGGGTTGGCGGCAGGGAATAAAGCAAGCCGGATTGGAGGTGTGATCGATGCTAAGGACTGAAGAAATAACTCTTAATATGGGGCCGCAGCACCCCAGTACCCATGGCGTGTTTCATGTTGTTTTAAAAATGGATCATGAAGTAATAACCGAAGCCAGGCCGATATGCGGCTACCTGCACCGGGGTATTGAAAAGCTGGCCGAAGCCCGTACCTACACCCAGTTTATCCCGTATACCGACCGCCTGGATTATCTGGCCGCCATGCTGAACAATACCGGTTACGTGCAGGCCGTCGAAAAGCTGATGGAGATCGAGGTGCCGGAACGGGCCGAATACATCCGGGTGATTTGCTGCGAACTGTCCCGGATCGCCAGCCATTTGATTGCGGTCGGGACATACAGCGTGGACATCGGGGGTATTACCGGGTTTATGTACTGCCTGCGCGACCGGGAGCGGATTATGGACCTTTTCGAGATGGTTTGCGGGTCGCGGCTTACCTTGAGCTACATGCGCATCGGCGGAGTGGCCGAGGATTTGCCGGATGAGTTTATCCCGGCATTATGCCAGTTTCTCGATGAAATGCCGTCGCGCCTTGACGAATACGACGGCTTGATTACCGGTAACGAGATTTTTCAAGCCCGGACCAAACACGTAGGCTTACTGGATCCCGGGGTAGCCATTAATTATGGCATCAGCGGGCCGAACCTGCGTGCTTCCGGCGTTTTCTGGGACTTGCGGAAGAACCGTCCGTACAGCGTCTATGACCGGTTTGATTTCGAGGTTCCGCTGGGTAAAAGAGGCGATTGCTTTGACCGCTTTACCTGCCGGATTAAGGAAATGCGCCAGTCGCTCAAAATCATAAGGCAGGCGGTGGAGCAGTTGCCGGAAGGGCCGGTTATGGCGAAAGTGCCCAAGGTGCTAAAGCCGCCGGCCGGTGACGTATATCATGAGATCGAAGGAGCAAAAGGCATTCTGGGTTACTATGTGGTAAGTGACGGCAGCAATAAACCATACCGGATTCACGTCCGCCGCCCGTCATTTATCAACCTGGGTTTTTTAAACGAACTCTGCAAGGGCTGGAAGATTGCCGATGTGGTAGCAATCCTGGGCAGCCTGGATATAGTGCTGGGCGAAGTAGACTGCTGACCAGGAAAAAATAGGTTATAGGAGAGAAGAGGTATGGTGGAAAATATTTTTGTCGGTTTTGCTGAATGGCTGAGGTCATTGCTGGCTGCCGCCGGCCTGCCGGCGCTCTTCGGTGATATTGTTTTAATGATTGTGAAAGTAGCCGGTATACTGGCATTTATAGCCATCAGCGTGCTCTGGATAGTTTATATGGAGCGGAAGATGGCGGCTTATTTCCAGGCCAGGATCGGTCCCAACCGGGTCGGACCAAGGGGTCTTTTGCAGACTGCGGCTGATATGGGCAAGTTGATTTCCAAAGAAATCATTATCCCGAGGGCGGCGGATAAGATAGTTTTCCTTTTGATGCCGGTCCTCATTTTTGTTCCTTCCCTGCTGCTCTTTGCTGTAGTTCCCTTCGGTAAAAATATGATTGCGGTGGACTTAAACGTAGGGGTGTTTTACTTCTTTGCGGTGGCCTCAGTATCTACGATTATCTTCTGGGCCGGCGGCTGGGCTTCGGCCAACAAGTACGCCCTGATCGGCGCGATGCGGGCGGTGGCCCAGATGATCAGCTACGAGGTGCCGATGGTGCTGGCCATACTCGGCGTAATCATGATCGTCGGTTCGATGAAAATGTCTGATATAATCAACGCTCAGCAGAATGTCTGGTTCATCTTTACCCAGCCGGTAGCCTTTATCATTTATGTTATTGCGGCTACGGCTGAGACCAACCGCACTCCTTTTGACTTATTGGAAGGAGAATCCGAGATTATCGCCGGTCCTTTTATCGAATACGGCGGGATGGGCTTCGCCATGTGGTTTTTAGCAGAATACGCTAATTTAATTCTTGTTTCTGTCCTGGCTACCACTTTATTTTTAGGCGGCTGGCTGGCTCCTTTCGGATTAACCTTCATTCCGTCCTGGGTGTGGTTCTTATTGAAGATATACTTCATGATTTGGGTTTTTATGTGGTTTCGCTGGACCTATCCACGGATCAGGGTGGATCAATTGATGAATTTTGGCTGGAAGGTACTGGTGCCCCTTTCTCTGGCCAATATTTTTGTCACCGGGATCGGGATGTTTATTTACCGGGCGATAGGGTGGTGATGATATGTTCGGGCAAGGTTTACTGAAAGGACTGCAGATTACTTTACAAGAATTGTTTACCAAAAAAGTTACCGTTCAGTACCCGGAAGAGAGCCTTCCCCTGGCGCCGCGTTTTCACGGCGAGTTTGTCCTGGATGTGGAGCAGTGCATAGCCTGCAGCCTGTGTGCCAACGCCTGTCCCAACAAGGTAATTGAGATTGAAACGGCAAAGCTGGATAAAAAGCGGGTGCTGACCGGTTACATGATGCGCTTGCAATACTGTCTTTTCTGTGGGCTTTGTGTAGAAGCCTGTAACAAGGGAGCAATCAGGTTCAGTCAGAAGTTTGAAATGGCTAAATACTTCCGGGATCAGATCCCTCTGATCTTATATAAGGGAGAGCCGCCGGTTCAAGAAGAGCAGGGTAATACTGGAATTACCGCCGGCGAAGCTGAAGGGACGGAGGTTTAAAATTATGGATAACATTTTTTCGATTGCTGCCTTTTACCTACTGGGTTTGGTTATTCTGGGGTCTGCCATACTGGTGGTAATGCTTAAAAACCTGGTGCATTGTGTATTATGGCTGGCCGTAACTTTTATTGCCGTTGCCGGGTTGTATATGCTCTTAGATGCCGACTTTCTGGCCATGGTGCAGATTCTGGTCTATGCCGGCGCAGTTTGCATCATGATGGTTTTTGCGGTAATGCTTACTCAGCGCAAAGACATGAAGAGCAGCAGCCTTTTTAATGCCCAGTTCCGGTCGGCCGGCCTGGTAGCCTTTTTAACAGCAGCACTCAGCGCTTACCTGGCCATGCGTACTGCCTGGACAAGTACGGTTATGCCGGTACCGCCCCGGACCGCGGAAGCCATCGCCACGTTGATGCTTACCAAATATGTTGTCCCCTTCGAGGTGGCCGCCCTGCTGCTGCTGGTAGCTCTGATCGGCGCCATTATTCTGGCCAAGGAGGTGAAGGCCGATGATTAACAGCCTATCCTTGAGCATCGGCATAACACATTTTTTAGTTTTATCCAGCCTTCTTTTCGGTATCGGATTGTTTGGCGCTCTGGCCAAGCGGAATGCCGTAATGGTCTTGATCTGTATCGAGTTGATGCTAAATGCCGTGAATATCAACCTGGTGGCTTTTAACAAGTTTGTTACCCCGCTGGCCTTTATCGGCCAGATCTGGGCCATCTTTGTCATTACCGTGGCGGCAGCCGAGGTGGGGGTAGGTCTGGCTATTATTATAGCCATTTACCGGAACCGGTTGTCTGTTGAACTGGATGATTTCGACTGGCTTAAGTGGTAAGACTTTTGAAATAGAAAGTAGGTGTTAAAATAAATGGTTGAATTTTCCATGACCCATGCCTGGCTGGTGCCACTTTTGCCTTTTCTTGCCTTTGCGGTGATTGTTTTCTTAACCAGGCCGTGGAAAATGTTAAGCGCCCTGGTATCGGTCGGGGCAATGGCGGCCGGCTTTGTAATTTCCGCCTACGCCGCTTACGGGGTATTTACCAGCCACTCTTTGATTGAGAAATCGCTGGAGTATAGCGTGCGCTGGTTTTCCATGCCCGGTTTGAATATCGACGTAGGGGTGAAACTGGACCCGACCTCGGCCATGATGCTGTTCATGGTTACTCTGGTAGCTTCACTGATTCAGATTTACTCGATTGGTTACATGCGGGGTGAAAAAGGATTCTCGACTTTCTTCGCCTATATGTCGCTTTTCGGCGCTTCCATGCTGCTTCTGGTTATTTCCAGCAACCTGCTGGAAATGTTCGTGGCCTGGGAAGGCGTGGGCCTGTGTTCGTATCTTCTGATTGGTTTTTATAACCACAAGATATCGGCCCGGGAAGCGGCCAAGAAAGCTTTTGTTACCTGCCGGATTGCCGACTTCGGCCTGCTGCTGGGCATGTTGGCGCTGCAGATTATTTTCGGCACTTTGAATATCACCGAACTGGGCGAAAAAATTGCCAACTTCGAGCTTTATACCAACGCGGCCACTCTCACTTTGGTAGCAGTTTTAGTTTTTCTCGGTCCGATTGGCAAGTCCGGGCAGTTTCCGTTGCATGTGTGGCTGCCGGATGCCATGGAAGGGCCTACTCCGGTCAGCGCCTTGATTCACGCCGCCACCATGGTTGTGGCCGGAGTTTACCTGGTCGGCCGGATGCTGTTCATGTTCCTGGAGGTACCCGAAGCACAGCAACTGGTAGCCGTAACCGGCGCTTTCACCGCTTTGTTTGCTGCTTCTATTGCCCTGACCCAACGGGAGATCAAGCGCATTCTGGCTTACTCTACCATCAGCCAGTTGGGCTACATGATGCTGGCTCTGGGTGTAGGGAGTCTGACGGCCAGCATGTTCCACCTTTGGACCCACGCTTTCTTTAAGGCGTTAATGTTCCTTGCCGCCGGCAGCGTGCTGACGGCCTTGCATCACAAAGCCGACATCTGGGAGATGGGCGGCCTGATTAAGAAAATGCCGGTTACCGGCGCCACCTTTGCCGTCGGCGGCCTGGCTATTGCCGGCATTCCGCCTTTTGCCGGTTTCTGGAGCAAAGACGAGATCCTGTCCCTTACCCTAAGCGGGGGCCATCCGGTCTTGTTTTTTATGGCTGCCCTGACTGCTTTTCTCACCGCTTTTTACATGTGGCGGTTGATTTTCCTGGCTTTCTTCGGAAAAGAAAAGCCGGAAAACCATCCGCAGGAATCACCGCCGGTAATGACTGTTCCCCTGCTGATCCTGGCGTTTTTGTCCCTGGTCGGCGGACTGGTGGGTACACCCTGGTTTCCGTTCTGGGGCGAGTGGATCCGTTTCGGTGAGTTTCATCATGCGGCGCCTGATTACACGGTAATGATCCTCTCCGTTATCCTCGGAGTGATCGGTATCGGCCTGGCCTACAAGATGTATGTGAAAGATGTAAGCGCGGAGCAGCGGCTGGCGGAGCGGTTCAGGCCGGTTTATACCCTGCTTTATAACAAGTATTATATTGATGAAATCTACATGTGGTTTAACCACACTCTGGTTGACGGAGCGGCAAAGGCGATGTATCTCTTTGATATTTACGTGGTGGACGGCATTTTTATTAACGGCATCGGCGCTATTACCAGGGATACCGGCTCGGCGCTGCGTGTTTTCCAGACCGGGCGCCTGCAGAACTACGCCCTGGTCTTCTTCCTGGGAGTGCTGGCGGTTGCCGTTATTCTGGCTATTACCGGCCCGGCTCCGGCCGGCCTGGTTTGGGGAGGTGTGAGGTAGATGGATTTTCCGATTCTAAGTATCATCCTGCTGGCACCTGTGGCAGGGGTTATCTTCCTGCTCTTTATCCCCAAGGATGAATTCAAGCTGATCAAGTCGGTAGCTGCTATAGCCCTCGGCGCTTCCTTCGGCCTGACCGTTTATACTTACTTTGCTTATAACCAGACTGCCGGCGGCCTGCAGTTTGTGGAAAGGTATCCGTGGATCAACGACCTGGGCGTAACCCTGTTTCTCGGCGTGGACGGCTTGAGCCTGCCCATGCTGCTTCTGGTGACCATGATTGGTTTCGCCGCCGTATTTGCTTCCTGGAACGTCAGCGAACGGCCGCGGGAGTTTATGATTTTGTTCATGCTGCTGGTAGTTGGCGTAATGGGTACCTTTGTAGCTCAGGATCTGTTTATTTTCCTGTTGTTTTACGAGGTAGTGGTAATCCCCATTTACATAATGGTCATTATCTGGGGCAGTTCCAAGCGGGTAACCAAAGAATACGCCGGGATGAAGCTGACCATTTACCTTTTGATCGGCAGCGCTTTCCTGCTGGTCGGCGTTATTGCGGTTTTCGTCCGGGCTTTGATCATCACCGGGGTGCCGGACTTCAGTTTTACCGGTCTGGCCCAGGTACCGTTCCCGGTAGACTTCCAGATTTACATGTTCGCTTTGATGCTTCTTGGTTTCGGCTCCCTTCTTTCCATGTGGCCGTTTCACTCCTGGTCGCCTGACGGGTACGCCGGCGCGCCTACGGCGGTCAGCATGATCCACGCCGGCGTATTGAAAAAGATCGGCGGTTACGGTTTAATCCGTATTGCCCTCTACGTGCTGCCGGCGGGAGCCCAGTTCTGGGCGCCGTTTATGGCCGTGCTGGGCGTGGCCGGCGTGGCCTACGCGGCGTTTGCCGCCCTGGCCCAAAAGGACTTGAAATACGTCATCGGTTATTCCAGCGTAAGCCATATGGGCTATGTGCTGCTGGGAATAGCCTCGCTCAATGTTATCGGTATTAACGGGGCCGTAGCCACCATGTTCGGTCACGGCGTTATGGCGGCCCTGTTCTTCTCGACTGTCGGTTTTATCTATGAGAAGACCCATTCCCGCTGGATTCCTGATTTCGGCGGCCTGTCCCAGCAAGTGCCGCGGCTGGCGGTTGCTTTCCTGCTGGCCGGCCTGGCTTCACTCGGTCTCCCCGGCCTGGTGACTTTCGTACCGGAGTTCACCACTTTTATCGGCGCCTTTAAGGTTTACGGCGGTCTGGCTGTTGTGGCCATCACCGGGGTGATCCTCACCGCTTTATATATTCTGCGTGCTGCCGCCAACACCATGTTTGGGCCGAAACGGGCAGAGTGGGACCACCTTGTCGATATTCGCGGGCCGGAAATGGTGCCGCTGGTGGTGCTGGGTGTTTTTCTGGTGGTTTTCGGTCTCCTGCCGTCTTTATTGATGGATATGGTCAATAACGGGGTGGCGCCTTTGGTAGCTGAAATAAGCGATGTTTTACAGATCGGGGGGAGGTTTTAAATGAGCGTCAACCTTTCTTTAATTTCCCTGGAAATAGCTACTGCCGCCTTTGGCCTGGCCCTGCTGGTTCTGGGGCTGATTGTGCCGAAAACCGGGCGCACCGGATTTGGCTCCCTGACCACCCTGGGTTTAATCGGCCTTTTGGGTTTGAGCTTTACGCTGTGGAATAACCAGGGTTCTTTGTACGACGGTATTTACATTGTGGACCGCTATGCCGTATTCTTTAAACAGATCTTCCTGGCGGCAGCCATTATGGTGGCCATGGGTTCCATGCGCTATGTTGATGAGATGGGCGCCCAGGCCGAATATTACAGCATGCTGGTATTTGCCACCCTGGGGATGATGGTTATGGCTTCAGCAGGTGATTTCATTACCCTTTACCTGGGGCTGGAGTTGATGACTATCGCCTTCATCATCCTGGTATGCTACAAGCGGCTGGATGCAAAATCGGTGGAGGCGGGAATCAAATATGTCTTGCTGGCCGGTCTTTCTTCCGCCGTGTTGCTTTTCGGGTTGAGCCTGGTATACGGCCTGACCGGTACCGTTACCATCTTGAAGGTAACCTGGGCTTTCCTAACACCCGGCGCCTTTTCACCAGCGCTGCTCCTGGGCGTGGTAATGCTGGTAGCCGGCCTTGGTTTTAAAATATCGGCTGTGCCTTTTCATATGTGGGCGCCCGATATTTATGAAGGCGCTCCCACCCCGATTACTGCTTTTCTGGCCGCAGGGTCTAAAGCCGCCTCTTTTGCCATTCTGCTCCGTGTTTTTGCCGCCGGCCTGGCCGGCGTATGGGAGAACTGGGCCATGCTGGTAGCCATTCTGGCCGGGGTGACCATTATTGTCGGCAACCTGGTGGCCATTCCCCAGACCAACATCAAGAGAATGCTGGCTTACTCCAGTATTGCCCAGGCCGGATATATCCTGGTCGGTCTGGTTACGGCCAGCCCGGCCGGTATTAAAGCGGTAATATTTTACTCGTTTCTTTACATTTTTGCTACTATCGGGGCCTTCACCGTGGTAAGTCATTTTTACACGGTTACCGGCAGTGACGAGATCAAAGATTATGCGGGTTTGAGCCAGCGTTCACCATTGATGGCCGCCGTGCTGGTCGTGGCCATGCTTTCGATGGCCGGCATCCCGCCGCTGGCCGGGTTCGTAGGCAAGTTTTACCTCTTTCAGACGGTTGTGGAAAATTACCTGTGGCTGGCCTTTATCGGCTTGATTATGAGCATGGTTTCCGTTTATTACTACCTGATGGTATCTCTGGTAATGTACCGGGATCAGCCGGCCGACACAACACCGATCGCTGTGCCTTACCCGGTAGCCGTTACGTTGATTGTAGCGATGGTTCTAACCCTGTTTATCGGTATTTACCCGAATCCCGTTGCCAAAATTGTTAATGCTGCAGCCATGTCGTTCTTTATGTTGCAATAAGGCAAGTAAGGCATATGACTTTTAAAAGGCAGGCGACCGGGAGACAGGGAGAGGAAATAGCGGCAGATTACTTGAAAAGCAAAGGTTACCGTATATTAAACCGGAACTTCCGGTGCCGCCTCGGGGAAATTGATATAATAGCCGTTGACCGGGAGCAGCTTGTTTTTATAGAAGTGCGGGCAAAAAGCAGCGACCGGTACGGACTGGCCCGGGAAAGCATACATGGTCAAAAACAAGCCAGATTGCGCCGCCTGGCGGCATATTATTTGCAGGCGGAAGGGAAAACAAGCCAAAACTGCCGGTTTGACGTTGTTGCTGTGCAGTTCGACCGGGAAGGTAAACTGGTAGAGGTCGAGCATATCGAAGATGCTTTTTAGTAAACCGTATTCTGGCTTATGGATTCTGGCTTTTTAGTCTCGCCAGAGTGGTTTTGAGTTTTTTAAGCGGTATATTACTTGCCGCCGACAGCTTTTCCAGCAGAAAATCTACCGGAAAAACACCTTCCGGCTCGTCTTTGGCTTGCAGAACCTTGAATTGTTCTAATTTTAACGCTTCTTTTTGAACCATTAAGACAATACCTTTAATCTCAGGCGCATCAATTTCTTCATCTCGATAGCGAGAATTGGCCGCTATTAATTTCCAGCGGCCGTTTTCATAGTCAAGATACCGGATACCAACCTTTCCGGAAGAAAGCCGGGCCGATACCATTTCTCCAGGCGCAGCTTTGCTGGTTTGCCTGCAAATGGCCGTATCGCCGCGGAAGATGCCTGCCTCAAGCATGGCATCTTCATTAATTTTAAAGGCAAAATCAGCTTCCAGTTCCCTTGGTACGTCAAGGTAGCCGATGGTCTTTTGCTGATTGGGCCCGATCTTATTGTTGCCGGTATCCACTACCGGTATTTTTTTTACGGGGAGAAAATCTGCGAGTGGTTTTTGTAACGCTTCGGCCACTTTTTGCTCAATAGAACCAGCGATCTTGTAAAGGCCCGCCTCCGGATGGTGCGGGTCGGGGAGGTAGCCGGCCGCGATCATTAATTCTTCATAGGAGACTTCGTTCCTGGCATTACCCGCCAGTTTTTTAATTATACCGGGACTTGGCGGTGTTTTTATCTTTTCACGCAGCAGCCTGGAGATATAGCCGGGGTCCACTTTTGCCTGTTGACCGTAGTTGTTGATGGACCGGCTGCCTTTTGCTTTTTGGAGCAATTGAGAAAATTTTTCTTTATCGAAGTTCATGATAGAACCTCCGTATTTTCGTAACATTATTTTATCTGATGGATTGTCTAAAGGCAATGTATAAATTGTAAAATATGTTGCAAAAAGACACCTTTACTTGACTATTGTCTGTAGACATGATATTATGTTCTAACAAGACTATGGGGGTGCCTTTTTTGGTAGTGAATACAACTGCTCTGAAGTCGCTGGCATGGGAAAAAGGATGGTCTATTCCTGAGCTGGCAAAACGTTTGGGTATAGATTATTCTTATCTTTTTCGGGTCATAAATGGTGAGAAGAAAGGGGGGGGCAAATTATTCGCTGGCTTATACCGGCTTTGTCGGGAAGAAAACCTGGATTTTAACAACTATATTTTTTTAGCGACTCTGTTGACAACAGACAATATTAATTATTTAAATGTTAAAAATAAGTCCGATCCAGGCTCCGGTATTGAATAGCTTCGGCTATATGAGATGCCTCAACCAGTTCAGAATCCGCCAGGTCGGCTATGGTACGGGCAACTCTTATAATCCGGTCATGGGCTCTGGCGCTTAAATGAAGGCTGTCAAATGCTGAATGCAGCAGTGAACGGGCCTCTTTGGTCAATTTGCAGAACCGGCGTGTTTCTTGAGGATTCATTTGAGCGTTGCAGGTTAAAGTGGAGGACAATCTCGCATGCTGTTTTTTACGGGCGTTTTCCACCCGTATTTTTATTTCTGCCGACGGCTCTCCTTGTTTTGGGCCGGATAGTTCATTGTAAGAAACACGGGGCACGTCGATGTGAATGTCGATTCGATCCAGAAGCGGCCCGGATAAACGGGAGAAGTAACGCTGGATTTGGTGTGGTGTGCAGGAACATTCCCGCATGGGATCGCCGTGGTAGCCACATGGGCAGGGATTAAGAGCGCCTACCAGCATTAACCTGGACGGGTAAGTGAGAGCGGCATTAATTCTTGCTATAGTAATGATTCCGTCCTCCAGTGGCTGGCGTAATGCTTCCAGGGCGTCTTTTTGAAATTCCGGCAACTCATCCATGAAAAGAACACCGTGGTGAGCCAGGCTTATTTCTCCCGGCCGGGGTATCCTGCCCCCGCCAACCAGGGCTGCCGTAGAAGCGGTGTGGTGTGGCGCCCGGAAGGGGCGCTTGCTGATCAACGGTTGATCTGGCTTGAGCAGGCCGGCCAGGCTGTAAATTTTGGTTATCTCCAGTGCTTCGGCAAAGGTGAGGTCAGGCAGGATCGATGGCAGGCGACGGGCCAGCATGGTTTTACCGGAACCGGGGCTGCCGATCATAATAATGTTATGTCCGCCGGCAGCCGCAACTTCCAGGGCTCTTTTGGCTGCGGTATGGCCTTGAACATCAACAAGGTTCAGGTCGTCGGAATTCTTTTTAATCAGATCTTCCGTATTTACCCGAGCAGGTATTATTTCTGTTTCTCCTCTAATAAAATGAACCAGGTCGGTTAAGTTTGTCACCGGGTAAACAGTAACACCGTCAACCAATGCCGCCTCAACAGCGTTATCTGCTGAGACAATGACTTCGGTGTGAGTATGGGAGCAGGCTGCAATGACGCTTGGCAATACTCCGGCCACTCCACGCAGGCTCCCGTTTAGCGACAATTCACCCAAAAAAACATATTTACTGCATAAATCCGGGTTCAGTTGCCCGGTAGCAGCCAGAATAGCGGTTGCTATGGGCAGATCGTAAACCGGACCTTCTTTTTTTATGTCGGCCGGGGCCAGGTTGACGGTTATACGTTTAACCGGGAATTCAAAACCGGAATTTTTAATGGCTGTGCGAACCCGTTCTTTTGCTTCCCGTACAGATGCATCCGGCAGGCCAACAATTTCAAAACAAGGTAAACCTTTGGTAACATCTACCTCCACCTGGATAATTTGACCTTCCAGGCCGTCTAAAGCAATGCTTTTTACAATGGCAACCATTGTTACTCCTTCGCCTTGCTTGATGATTGACTCTTGTAGAATATGTATATTTTTCTTAAATTCGACTGATTAGACAATTTTCCTTGTGGACGAAAAAAAATTCCCGCTCCGTAAGCGGGTAAATTTAGTAAAAAAGAATTGGCACCAGATATAAATCACTTTGCTCTTGCTCCGGTTTAGCCAGATCTTTGGGCTTCTCAGAAGTAGAGTCCATCTTCATACCTCCTTTTTGGATATGATTGTGATATGTTATCAGAAAATTTAGACTTCGTCAATATACTTTATTAATATATTTTTAGTTTATTCTTATTAAGAAGAGATTAAAAACAAATTATGGCGGTGTAAATTTTTATTAAAAATCCGGTTGGAAATGCAGGAAAAAATCGAAAGATGGAGAATAGGTAAGAGAAAATGTAGAGCATATCTGAAAAAAGGGAGGGGAAATATTGATTGCAGCAGGCATAATTGAGAGCAAGACGGTAGAAATTATTTTGAGCATTATCAGCGTACTTGTGCTTGTCGGGCTTGTTTTTTTGGGTGCTGGGCTGGGGTTATTGCTTGGTATCCCTTATTTTTTGGTTGGTCTGATAGTCGGGTTCGTATCCCTGGTGGTGATCATCTCCGGCTCGCTGGGGATATCAAAAGAGATAGTATGCCAAAACTGCCGGTCAAAGCAAAAAGTGATCAGGAATATAGTCAGCTATCAATGCCCTGCTTGTGGCCATAGAAATAAGATAACAACTCCAGTACCCTTTGATAATTAAATTTTCTTTACTTAAAGCCTGATTTTTTAGGCTTTTTGCTTTTATATATCAAGTTTTTTTTGAAACGTTCCGATAGTCTAAAAGTGGTCCAGATAAATCTCGTTCAGGGGGATAAGGATGGGAAACTGGGAAATCAAAAGGAAAAAGAGGATTTCGGAAATAATTGCCGTGACTTACATAATAAGCTTTGTAGTTTTCGGCCTGGCCTATTTAAGTATCTACGGGCTATCTGCAGAAATAAGGTCTTTTATTTATTTCTTGCCTGTTCTCATCACGGCAGTCTTGAGCCTGGGGTTGATTAACTTCTTAAGAAAAAATATGATATTGGGAAGCTTTCTTGAGAGCAAGCCAGTCTTGATTGAACAGGTTATCACAGTAGTAGCCCTGCTTTCTGTTTTTGTAGCGATATTTGTCACTGGCTTTACAAATAATCAGTCTAAATTGATCTTATTGCTGCCGGTTATAGTCGCCTCATTGATTTATGGAAAGCTGTCCGGCCTGCTGATTGCCGGAGCATCGGGAATTAGCTTAATGCTTATTGACATTACCTCTGGCAGTCTGTTAGAAGTGGATTTGATTTATACCGGTCTGATGTTCCTGGTTTCCTGGCTGGTTGGCGGGCTTTCGGAAGTTGAGAAGTGTACCAGAACCAGGTTGGATCAGATGACTAATATTGATGAGCTTACCGGTCTTTATAACCACCGTTATTTCCATCAAATGCTGCAAGAGGAGTTTAAGAAAGCGAAGGAAAGGGACATGCCGCTGTCTTTAATTTTTGTCGATATTGATTATTTTAAACTTTATAACGATGCCTATGGATACCAGCAAGGCGATGAAGCACTTAAGGCAATCGGAAAATTGTTAAGTGAAATAGCCAGGAGGCCTTGTTTCGCGGCAAGGTATGGAGGTGAAGAATTTGCAATAGTCTTACCGGGTGAAAACTCTCATCAGGCCCTGGTTGTTGCTCAAAGGATTAAAAATGAGATAGAGAATTATCCGTTTTATGGCAGCAGGAAACATTTGCAACGAAAGTTGACAGTTTCAATGGGGGTATCGTCTTATCCGGAACACGCCAATTCACCTAAAGAATTGATCCGGTGTTCTGATCTGGCGTTATATAGAGCGAAATACGCAGGCAAAAGCAGGATCAAATTATTTTTCTCCATTTTGGATGATGAAAAGCACGCCGGCAATGAGCGGGACAGGTTAAGTTCTTTAAAAACCTTGGTTTCATTTGTTAATACCAAGGATAAGTATACTTACATCCACTCCGAGAGAGTGGTCACGTACGCTAAAAGGTTTGCCCAACACCTTGGGCTGGATGAAGAAGAAATAAGCCTGGTTAAATATGGCGCTTTTATTCATGATATCGGCAAGGTAGAAATTGACCCTGCTGTTTTGAACAAAGAAGGACCCTTGACAGAAGAAGAATGGGCAACATTAAAACAGCACCCGGTTTGGGGGAATGAGATTGTCGGGCCAAGCATTGATTTATTAAAAAGCGTTATGCCGGTTATTGTACACCATCATGAGAACTGGGATGGGACTGGTTATCCGTTTAAAATAGCCGGAAACAGCATCCCCCTGCCGGCGCGCATTTTAAGGCTGGCCGATAGCTTTGACGCCATGACCAGCGACCGTCCTTACAAAAAGAAAAAATCAATTTCTGACGCCTGCTTCGAAATCCGCAAATGCGCCGGATCGCAGTTCGATCCGATTCTGGCGGAAGAATTTGTGCAGATGATCCAGAAATACTATGATGAAGAAAATAACAGGTTAGATTTAAACGATGCATTATCGGCGTAAATATTCGAACCCGGTAAAGCTGGTTTAAAGCCGGCTTTTTTTATTATATACCCCCTAAAAATTGTTCCTTCTTTCGTACAACTATATGTAGAAAGGAAAGGATTTCTAAATGCCTTTGACGAAAAGAGAGGTGATGTTCTTAAGGAGAGGGAAGTGACTGTTTTGCCGTTGGAGGAGCAGTTGCGACAGGCTAAGAACGGCAGTGGAGCAGACAGGGAAAAGCTGCTGGAAAAGTACAAGCCATTTGTCTATAAGGCAACCTGTAGAATTACCCGGAGAACTCTGGAGTGGGGCCGTGATGACGAGTTGGGAGTAGCCTTAATGGCTTTTAATGAGGCCATCGACCGTTATGAGGAGTGTCAGGGGAAACGGTTCCTGGAGTTTGCCCGACTGGTAATACACAGCCGTCTCACGGACCACCTCCGGCGGGAGTACAGAGTCAAGTCAAGAAACGTGCCGCTGGCTGCCTCACTTGAAGAAGGCGCCGGCAACCTGTTCGAACGTTCCCGGGCGTGGGAAATGTATAATATAAGGGTGAGCGCCTGGGAGCGGGAAGAAGAGATTAAGGAATACGAGGTCTTGCTGAAGCAGTTTGGCATTACTTTTACAGAACTGGTAAGATGTTCACCCAAGCATCGCCGTTCTCGCGCTGTGATGTTCAAAGTGGCGCAGGAACTGGTGAACCGGCCTCATCTCTTTCAGATGCTGGAGCAAAAAAAGAAGCTGCCCTTACAAGAGTTAGCCTGTCTGACCGGTTTAAAGCGAAAAGTTCTGGAAAAGGGAAGGAAGTATATCATTGCCATAGCGCTGATTTTACACTACCGGAACGATTTCGCCCATGTGTTTTCCTACTTGAGTTTGGAAGAAGGAGGGATGCGGGATGGAAAGCGGCATGATTGTTAAGAAGAAAAAAAGGTCCTGCATCGTTCTTACGCCAGACGGGAAATTCGAGGAAGTATCTCTACCGAAAGATGCACGGGTCGGCCAGGAAATTGAGTTAAAGAAGGTTGTACCTTACTTTAAACAATTAATTGCCGCCGCATCCATTCTCCTGCTGGTAGTGACAGGACAGTTATATCCGGGCTGGTTGCTGCCTGCCGCTGCCTACGTATCCCTGGATATAAACCCAAGCGTCGAGCTTTCAGTTGATGCCGGTAAAATGGTAATAACAGCACGGGCACTGAATGCCGACGGTGGAAGGCTGCTTTCGGAGGTAAAAGTAAAACGGCACAGGTTGCCGGAAGCAATCGAATTACTTGTATTCCAGGCCATGGCCGACGGGTATTTGAAAAGGGGTGTCGATAACACTGTGGTGGTCACTTTGACTGTTTCCGCAGATGAACAACCGGAGGCGGATTTTCAGCTTATTTATGATTCTATTGAACGGCCTCTGGTTAGCGGTAATTTGCAGGCCGAGGTGGTGATTGAGCCGGTAAAACCGGAGCAGCGTGCCGAAGCCAGGAAAGAAGGGCTTTCGGCGGGGAGATACGTTTTGTACCGCCATATGGAAGAGAGAGGCATTCCTTTTGCTGTGGAGGAAATGCAGCAGGTTAATCTCAGAAACTTAAAGGAAGAAAAAAATCTAAAATTTGAAGAATTGCTTCAGGATCCACCCGGTTACGCCGGGAAGGCTTCAGGTATTCGCCGGCAAGAAGGTTTCGTTAAGCGAGTGCGGCCTGCAGCTAAAGAAATGACTGCTGATGGAGAATCAGATAAACCAGGGCACGGATTGGAAAGAGGCATGTCACAAAAAAAACTGGCAAAACCTTAAATCAAGGAGGGTGATTTTATGAATAAGTGGAGAAAAGTAGTGGTAGTTCTGCTGACTTTGGTGTTTGTTTTTGGCTTCTCAGTTGCCGTTGCTGCAGCTAAACCGGCTTTGTCGGTAAAAGGGCAGGGAAAGATGGCGTTTAACGCAGGTGGACAGGATCCATCGATGGTAGAAGGCCAGGGGAAGATGGAAGGGCGATTTAAAGTAAGGTTTAAAGATGTTCAGGGACATTGGGCTGAAGATTCGATGGCTGCTATGAACCTGCTGGGAGTAATAAATGGCTACCCCGACCATAATTTCCGCCCCAATCAGCCGGTCAGGCAAATCGAAGCCATTGCCATGATTATTCGTATGCTGGGGCTTGCGGATCAGGTCGGTACAGTTACCATACCCGAAGCGGTTTATATCAACCGGCATATAGGCGAGTGGGCGAAACCTTATTTGGCGCTGGCGCTGCAAAAAGGGATTATTACCGGAGATGAATTAGGTGATTTTGATAATAACAGGGAAGCCAAGCGCTACCAGGTGGCAGTATGGCTGGCCAGGGCTTTAGATTTAAATGTAACGGATGCCGCCGAGCCGCTGCCTTTTAAAGATGCTCCGGCTGTGCCTGTCTGGGCGAGGGTTTACGTATCGGCAGTCACCGAACAGGGGATTATGATCGGCTATCCGGGTCATGTATTCCATCCCAACCAGGGAGTAAAACGGGCGGAAATGGCCGCACTTTTGGGCCGGATTGCAGCGCCTGAAATCGGCCGGTTTGATTTTCAGGTGCTCAGAGGTGTGGTCCAGGATGTATACGGTGACTCGATAACGCTGTTGGTTAAAGGTTGGCGCCACCGGCCGTTGCCCCCGGTGATATTCCACCAGGACGATCAGTCTCAAGACGTATACGGAGCGGTGTACCGGGATGTATACGGAGACAAGGTGATCACTCTGAAGGTGGCTGATGACGCTTTAATCTATCTTGATGGAAAGAGAATCGACCTGGACGATTTAAAAATCGGTTGCCGGGCTGTTGTTTTTGTTGATCTGTCAGGCGAAGCAGTTTTTATTATGGCCAGAACTCCGGACGTGGTAATTCAGCCTCTTAAAAAAGATTAAAAGTAATACCACATATAAAGTGTCAGCACGGTCCCACCTGGTGGGACCATTTTTTTGTCATTGCGGGCGGCCCCTTTTTTAACTTCCACATAATAGGGAAGGATTTTTAATTTTCAAGAGGAATAACTTTATAAACAGTTTTTTAAAGGATGGACTGCATTTGCTGTTGAGTAACCCTGTCTCCGATGAGCTTAAAGCAATCAATCTGGCTTTGCGCAAGCGCATTTATGCTAAAGAGGAAATCAGGGAGAGGCTGGCCAGGGAACTGGGGAGGTTTTGCCGGTTGAGCCATTTCAGCCAGCAAGAAGCCCGGGAGTGGGCCGGAGGCCGGGAAGTGGCGGCGGTAGACGGCTCGGTAAATTATCTCGGCGCGCTTTTTCCTTATATCCTGTGTATTTTCCGGGCGCTGGCGAGAACCACCGGGGGAGACAGAACGGCGGTAACAGAGGTATTTTCCCCCCTTTTACCGCATCATTACCGTGAACTGACGGATTTGTCCCGTGAGCAGGACCTGGACAACGAACTGGCTGTCAATATCGTTAAAGAGCGCAAGCTGGTAGCGTTTGAACTGCAGGTGGCGATGGAAACCGTAGTACGCAAAAGTCCCCGCCTGGTAATTTTTGACGGCGGATTTGTTCGCTATGAGCGCCATGCTCCGGAAGCATGGAGCCGGTACAGGCAACTGGCGCTGGAAAAGGAGATCTTTTCCGTCGGCTTGATTGAGGAGGCCGGCTCTTTCGGCCTGGGCCGGGAACTAAACCTGGCGCATTACGGCAACCCGGTATTCGACCGGGAATTGCTTTTAGGCCTGATGGAGCCCGGAGAATGCTTTCTGGTTGATTTTGAACGCTACGTTAAGAAGCCGGCGTTTTACACGGCTTTTGCCCGCCTGTCGCGCAACCCGCAGGCCGTCGCCTTCGATTTTTTCAAGGAACAGGCCCGGTACGCTTCAGGAGTGCTGAACTACCTTTATACCATTACTCCGGCAGGAGGAAGAGGGGTTCCTTTGCTGCTGGACATCGTCGATGCCGAAGCCAGGATAAGCGACCGGGAGATGGATTTGTTGCTGGAAGCTTACCTGGACGTCGAGGTAAGGGAAAGGTTTTTTGCAGCGAACCGCTTGCGGAGGGACTTATAAGGCAGGGGAGTATTATGCAGGTTGTTGGTGTTACCACCCAGCAGGAATTATATATTGCTTCCAGGGAGAGAAAGTTTGTAATCAATGAGATCCTGGTTGTGGAGGACCAGGGGCGGCATAACCCCCGGGTGGAAGTGGTTGCCACCCAGTCATTCAACCGGTATATACCGCTTACTACTGAAAGAAACGGGCTGGTTGACGAAAAGGTGCTGGCCGGACTGCAAGCCGTCGGGTATAATGTGCAGGAAGAGGAGCTGAACCTGGCCAGGGCGCGTGTAATCGGGGAGATTTCCACCCCGGTGGTGGTCGGGTCGAAGGTGCGCCGGCCGGCGTTTTCAGAAGTAAGCCAGTTGCTGGTCAGGGTTTCCCCGGCGGAAGGGCTTGTGCTGGGAACAATCCGGGGGACGGAAAACCTCGTGGACGAACTGCCGGAAGATCTGGCTGATGTCTTGTGCCTGTGCAGTCCCGGAGGAAGTGTTACAAGCCAGGAGGGAGTTCCGTTTATTTTCGACTACCGGAGCATGGACCAGTACCCCCACATCGGCGTTTTCGGCGGTTCCGGCAGCGGCAAGTCCTTCGGGCTGCGGGTTTTGCTGGAAGAATTAATGATTAAAAAAATACCCGGAATTGCCCTCGATCCCCATTATGAAATGGATTTTTCGGTTCCTTTTCCCGGCCTGCCCGGTCAACATTACCTGGATTGCCCGGACCGGTACCGGGTGTTCACGGTTGGTGTGGACGTGGGGGTAAATTTCGAGGAGCTTACCAGCGCCGAACTGGTGGCTTTGCTCGGGACGGGGGAGCCGCTGTCGGAAGCCATGGCGGGCGCGGTTTTTACCATACATAAAAGAAAGGACTCGCTCCAGTCTTTTTCCGACAATGTAAAAGATTTGATTAACGCCATGGAAGACCCCAGGCTGACCAGAACGGAACCGGGTGGCAGGAGGGACCCGCTGGAAGCCCAGAAGGCTGAACGTTACCGCGACCTGTCGGAACGGTACGGGACGCGGGTGGGCGGCGCCGGCACCTTGCGGGGGATTTCCTGGCGTCTCAACGCGCTGGCCGAACAGGGTTTGTTTACCGCCGGTACGGCGGCGGTTGAACAGGCGGTTTTAGGGCGCAAGCTGGCAATAATACGGGGCCCGGTAAGGCTCTTGCAAACTTATGCCGCTTATCTGTTTCGCCGGCTGTATCACCAGCGCCGGAACTACCGGGATGCCGTTAAAAGACAGGACCAGGCGCCGGAGGAGTGGTTCCCGCCGTTTGTGATTATTACCGATGAAGCGCATAATTTTGCCCTGAGGGGAGACCGGGAGCCGGCGTCGAAGCGCATTATCCGGGAAATAGCGCAAGAAGGGCGCAAGTACGGGGTAAATTTGATTTTAGCCTCGCAGCGGCCGGCTCTTTTGGACGATACGGTTAACGCCCAGCTCAATACCAAGCTTATATTCCGCACTGTGCGGGCCGCGGATATAGCCGTTATTAAGGATGAAACTGACCTCGGACCGGAAGAAACGGGCCGCCTGCCCTACCTTAATTCCGGAAACGCTTTCATCTCGTCAGCCATTACCGGCCGGTCAATACCGGTGCGCATTCGCTGTACCAGAACAGCCAGCCCGCACAGCCAGAATCCTTTTGATGAACTGGTGGAGCAGTCCCGGGCCGGCGATGATAAATTCCGGCGCGTTATTAAAGAACACCTGCCCTTTCCAACTTTTAACGCCGAACTGCACTTGACCGCAATCCAAGAGAAACTTGGAGCTAAAATCAGTTTCAATGAGATTCTGGAAAAAATGCGCATGCTGGCGGCGGAAGGTTTGCTGCAGGTGGAAAAGACGCCGTTCGGCGAACAGTATATTCTAAAAGAAAAGAGCGACGAGCATTGAAACTGCTGTACATCACCGATACGCACCTGCGCGGCAACAATCCCCGGAACCGGATGGATGACTTCCCGGCTGCGCTCAAAGCCAAGCTGCAGGAGATTGTGGAACTGGCAGCCGAACTGGAGGTTGATTATCTCCTGCACGGCGGCGATGTCTTTGACCTGCCCAGTCCTTCTCTGGCAGTGGTATCCGGTTTTACTGATATATTACAGGAAATGCAGATTCCGATTTATGCCATAGCCGGCAATCACGATTTATTTGCTTATAATCCGGCCACCCTGGAGCGTACCATGATCGGCTTTCTGGACCGCCTTGGTTTGCTCCGGCTGCTCAAACCGGGCGAGCCGGTATACTTGAAAAACAAGAACGTTACCCTTCAGCTTACCGGCCAGCACTTTCATTATGAAATTGACCGGCGGGACGCGCGTGCCGATTACTGCGTGGCAAAAAGAAATTGTGACGTGGCCGTACACATGGTGCACGGCATGTTGCTCCGGAAAGTAATCTATCCCGGGGCGGCATACACTCTGGTTGAACATGTCGCCCCTTATACTCAGGCGGATTTCACGTTGGGCGGTCATGCCCACCTCGGATTCCGGGACGTTGAATATGACGGCAGGCTGTTTGTCAACCCGGGCGCAATTGCCAGGCTCTCAGCCCTGGTGCAGGAACTGGACCGCCGGCCGCAGGCGGTACTGTTGGATTTTACGGGAAGCAAGCCGGTTTGCCGGCATATTGTTTTGAAATCGGCCCGTCCCGGCGCGGAGGTTCTGGACCGCTCCCGCTTAAACAAGACGGCCTTCCAGGAGGAAAAGCTGCACCAGTTTATCCAGGAAGTCCGCTCCAGCGGGGACTACCAGGGCAGCAGTCTGGAAGACATCATCCAGACCATTGCCGACCGCCAGAACCTTGATAATCATGTGCGGGAGGAAGCGCTAAAAAGGCTTTCGGCGGCCCGTGAGGAGCTGGGTGTTTAAATGCTGGTCAACAAAATACGCCTGGAAAACTTTCAATCCCACGAATATACCGAGATCGATTTAAGTCCCGGCCTGACGGTAATTATCGGGGAATCGGACCGGGGCAAAAGCGCTGTTATCCGTGCTCTGCGATGGTTATTTTTAAACGAGCCCAAAGGCAGCGACTTTATCCGGGCGGGCGCTTCCGGGTGCCGGGTGACGGCGGTTTTCGACGACGGAACGGAGGTAACAAGGGAGCGCGGCCGGAATAAAAACTGCTACGCGGTAGTTTGCCCGGACGGCAGGCGGGAGGTTTACGAGGGCTTCGGCGCCGACATCCCGGCGGAGGTAACCGGTTTGCACGGCATCTGCAAGGTGCGCCTGGACGACGGCCTGGAAGTCTCCTTGAATTTTGCCCTGCAACTGGATAGCCCCTTTCTGCTGTCCGGTCCGGGTTCCACCAAGGCTAAAGCAATCGGCAGGCTGCACGGCGTGCATATCGTAGATGCCGCGGTACGGGCCGCCATGCGTGACATCACCAGGCTGCAGCAGGAGGAAAAACGCCTGGAAGAATACCTGGTTTCCCTGGATGAAAAATTAAAGGAGTTTGCCGGCCTGCCGGCGCTGCAAGTGAAGTTGCTGCATTGCAGCAGTTTGGCGGAGCAAATATCAAAAATGCGGGAGCGTGCCGCCGTGCTCTCCAGATTAAGGCAGAACCTGGCTGGAACAAGGGCGGAAATAAGCATCGCCGGGGACCGTCTGGATAGTTTGCGTCAATTGCCCCGGGCGGAAGAGATGGCCGCAGACCTTGAATATGCATACAGGAGAGCGGAAAAACTGGCCGGCCTGAAAAACCGGCTTGACGTCAACAGGAGGGAAGCCAGCCGGAACCGCCATGAAATTGCACTTACCGGAAAGATAGATGACGGGCGTAATTTTCTCTCGGATGCAGAAAAAAAATATCAGCGTTACCGATCTCTCGCAGCCTTGCAGGAAAAAGCTGTTGCTGTCTCAGGTGAGCGGACGTTACAAACCCGGATTGTGGCGGCTACAGACTGTTTGAGCCGGGCTGCCGCAAAAATGGAAGAACTTGCCGGTTTGCGTTTGAAGCTGGAAAAGGCCGAACTTTTAAACTGCAAGCTGGGTACGGTCAGGAAAGAAATACCGGCCGGCCGGTTTGTTCTGGCTGCTACCGGAGGCATCGAAAAGGCTTTCTCCGTTATCGAAGTTTTATCCGCCCTGCCGGGCAAAGTGGACAGGCTGGCAAGCATTCGCAATAATCTGTTCAGTACCCGCCAGCGACTGGAAAAGGGCCGGAATTTTTACCGTGAAAACGAGCTTTTGCTCACCGGCATGGCGCGGGAGTACGGGGCTGCCTTGAAGAAACTGGGAAGGTGCCCGGCCTGTTTTAGAGAAGTCGACCAGTCAACCATTGAGCGCATACTAAAGGAGGTCGTGGGTGGCAATGGATTATGAGGCAAAGATAAAGGAACTGAAGGACGGGCTGGAGAAGGCGAAAAACAAGCGCATTCAGGCCGCAACGCGCCTGGAGGAACTGGCGAAACAGGAAAAGCAGTACCTGGCTGAAGCCAGGGAACTGGGTGTGGACCCGGACAGGCTGGACGAGGAGATAGCAAATTTACAGGACCGGATTGAAAAGCTGAGCAGGGAGATAGAAGCGCTTATTCCATGGGATCTGATTAAGAATTAGGCCCGGGGAGGCTTTATCGTGCAAATAGAAGAACTGCAGCCGGCCTTAAAAAAGTTTGAAAACTACTACCATAAACGCCGGTGGGAAGAAGAGAAGCTGCAGGAAGAACGGGAGTCGGCCATCCGGCGCCGCAGGGAACTGGTAGCCGAAATTGACCTTTTGCAACAGACGCGCCTTTTGTTGCAGGAAGCGTCGGACTTTGCCCGGGAACAGGCAAGGGCCCAAATCGAGCATATGGTCACCAACGCCTTGCAGTTTACCTTTGGGGAAGACATCTCTTTTAAAGTGGAGGTGCAGGAGCGGCGGGGGCAGCCGGATGCGGAATTTTACGTCGTCTCCAAATACGGCGGGGTGGAAGTTAAGAACCGGCCGCAGGATGCCCGCGGCGGCGGCGTGGTGGATGTGATTTCGCTGGCATTAAGGGTGGCCCTTTTGCAGACCTCCCGGCCTCCCCTGGCCGGGCCGCTTTTGCTGGATGAACCGGCCAAGCACGTGAGCGAGGAATTTGCGCCGAACGTGGCCAGGTTTTTAAAAAGCCTGTCGGACATGTTCGGCCGTCAGGTGGTGATGGTTACCCACAACCAGCACCTCACAGAAGCTGCGGATGCAGTCTACGTGGTGGAAATGAGGGAAGGAAAAAGCCTGGTTAAAAAAATATCCAGCGCCTAACAGATGGACAAACAGAGGGACGGTTCTCCTGTTTGTTGTTTCCCACAGCAGCGGCGACATCCACGTGACAGGGGACGGTTCTTCTGACACGTACGGGATGGGGGGGGTTTTAGTTTTCATTTGCTCAGGGACGGGTGGCCGTTTCCTCGATGAACAATAAACCTTTGTCGGCGTCCAGCCTTCCGGCGACGCCAACCGGCCAGGTGGCTTTATGGGCAGCATGGCCGGTGGCAAAGCCGTAAAAGCACGGTATGCCGAGCCCGCCCAGGTTCTGCCGGATTACCTCCAGCAAAGCGGGAGAATTGCCCTGTTTCGCCTCGCAGTTCACACAGCGGCCGAAAACAATTCCTGCCGCCGCGGTCAGCTTCCCACCGAGCAGCAACTGCTGCAACATGCGGTCGATGCGGTAAGGCTCTTCATTTACCTCTTCCAGAACCAGAAGAACATTTTTAGTTTCAATTTCGTAAGGAGTACCGAGGGTGGCCGTGATCATCGACAGGTTGCCGCCTGTCAATTCGCCGCGCGCCTTACCGGGAGTGATGGTTACTGCCGGCGGTTCGCCGGGCGGGGTGCTGATCAGGCCGGCCGGGACCGGACACGTTACCGCTCTTATAAAAGAGCCGAGGGTATAGGCGCTTAAAAAACTGCCCAAATCGGCAGCCACCATCGGCCCGGAAAAAGTGACCAGCCCGCACTTTTGCCGGATGGCCAGGCAAAGGGCGGTGATGTCGCTGTATCCCATAAAAATCTTGGGGTTTTGACTGATTAAACGGTAGCCGATTTTAGACAAAAGCCTGATACTGCCGTAGCCGCCCCTCAAACACATGATCCCTTCAACCTGCCGGTCTGTAAACATATCCATGAGATCGGCCAGCCTCTCATCGTCGCTTCCGGCCAGGTAGCCTTCCCGCTTCAGGATATGACGGCCCGGGAGCACATTGAACCCCAGGCTCTCCAGCACTTTCATTCCTTTTTCAACTGACCGGAAATCGTCAACCGGCCCTGCCGGCGCTATAATTCCAATGGTCGACCCTTTTTGCAAGGCGCGCGGCTTTATCTTCATGAGTAATGCAACCCCTGTTAGTATCTTATGGGCAAACCGGCGGATACATGATGAAAAGCCGGAAAATGCAATGAATTGATTTGTTCTATTTGCAAAGGAACAAGTGTTCGATTATAATAAAATGGCAAGTCTGAGAAAGGGGAGTTGTTTTTCTATGCAGCGGGCTATTCTTTTGGCCGATATGAACGCTTTCTTTGCCAGCGTTCACCAGTCCCTTGAACCCGGCCTGCGGGGGAGGCCGGTTATAGTGGCCGGAGATCCCGCCAAACGTCACGGCGTGGTTCTGGCCGCCAGTTACGAAGCCAAAGTAAAAGGCGTAAAAACGGGGATGACCGCGGGTGAAGCGCACGGCCTCTGCCCTGAGGGTGTTTTTATAAAACCTCAGCACCACCTTTACGTTCATTTTTCTACCAGAATCTTGCGGATAATGCGTGATTTTACTCCTCTGGTGGAGCCTTTCTCCATTGATGAGGCTTTCCTTGATGTTACCGGTTGCCGCGGGCTGTTCGGCCCGCCGGCGGACATTGCCCTGCGCTTGAAAGAACGCATCCGGCGGGAAGTGGGCGTCAGGTGCAGTATTGGCATAGGGCCCAACAAACTTTTAGCCAAGACGGCGGCGGAAATGCAAAAGCCGGACGGCCTGACAATGATTAATTATGAAGACGTGCCGGAAAAACTGTGGCCCCTGCCGGTGAGAAGGCTTTTCGGCGTAGGTCCCCGCTACGAACAGCACCTGCGTAAGTTTAACATTCATACTATCGGGGACCTGGCTCACTTTCCGGCGGATGTTTTAAGGCGCCGTTTCGGGGTGATGGGAGAGGTTCTCCGCTGTTGTGCCAACGGCATAGACCACAGCCCCGTCGACCCGGATACCCTGACGAAAATGAAAAGCATCGGGCAGCAGATTACCCTGCCCAGGGACTACCGGGGCGAAGAAATAAAAGTGGTTATCCTGGAACTGGCGGACCTGGTAGGACAGCGGGTCAGGTCCAACGGCTGCGTGGGAAAAACTGTGGTCCTTACCTTAAAGGATGCGGCCTTCACCTGGCTGTCCAGGATGCGGACACTGGGCGAATATACCGACCTGACCCCGGATATTTACCTGGCGGCGGTGAAGCTGCTGGAGAAGCACTGGTCGCCGCACTGGCCGGTACGCATGGTGGGGGTGGCGCTGGCCGGCTTGATTCCCCTGGAAGCGGATCAACTGACCCTGTTTGGTAAAAAAGAAAAACTTAAAAGAATGGAAAAGTCATGTGATCTGATCCGGAACAGGTTTGGGGGGAAAGCCGTTTTTAGAGCGGTTTCACTAACCGGGGCAGGGGTGCGGTATGGACGGTAACAAGCTGTGGGAGAGCCACCGGCTGATGCTGCCGGAGATGCGGGAGAAAGCGGTGAGATACTGCCGGGACTGCCGCTTTTTTGTGCTTGTCCAGGGGCGTGAGGAGCAACGGTGCGGGTGTGTGGTAAGTATCCCTGTTTACGGGGCCCTACACCGGAGGGTACCGGGAAAAATAGCGGCGGAGGTTGTTCTGAAGCTGGCCGGCAGGGAGGGACTGCAGCGGGTGCTGGCCGGCGGTAATCCGGAAGACCAGGCGTGCGGGCTGTTCAGGCCGGGGATCAAAGAGACGAAGGTTTAAGACTGGTTATGCAGCAGGAGCGAGTGTGCTTCTGTCTTTTTTTAAAAGAATAGATATGGACACCGGAGTATAATTATGGTAGCATAAAAAAAGTTAACAATAAGTAAAAAACAGAGCATTTTGTTGCCGCCGCAGTTAATAGCGGAACGGCGTAGTGAAAATTTAATCCAGGGAACGGGCGCCTTAACTTGCGAAAGTGAAGCGAAAAGGGAAGCCGGTGCGAGTCCGGCGCGGTCCCGCCACTGTAAAGGCAAGGGATTCCACATGAGGTCACTGGGGTAAACCCGGGAAGACGTGGAGTTCCGATGAGCCTGAGCCAGGAGACCTGCCTGTTCCGTAAGAAAGCCATGCCCTGCGCGTGACAGGAGGTGGGTTTTATGTGCCGGTTTAAACCCGGAACAAGAGAAGACCCCGGTCAGTGATGGGCCGGGGTTTTAATTTAATGACATTTTAATCTTCTGTTGGTGCCGCGGCAGCAGCATGAACGTCTATCTTAAGTTGCGAAAGGAATGATAGAAAGTGAGAAGAATTAAGCCTGGTTTAAAGTTTTTGTCATTGTCGATGATAATTTGTTTCCTGGCGAGTTTTTCGTTTGCGGCTGCCGGTCAAACCGGCGTTTATGATGAACTGGCAGGCAAAGCTGTTCAGTTTAACCATCAGGCGTATGTGAATGGGGAGACGCTGAATGCCTGTGATGCCTATGTGCTTTCCCTGGCCGGGGCGGACCTGTCGGCTGCGGCATGGGTTTATAACGATAAATCTATGAAGGACACAGTCCTTGCTTCTGTATATGCTGCGCTAAGCAGTCCTTCTGCGGCAAAAACGAAAGACATTGCTTATCAACTGCTGGCTGTCAACCAGTGGGCAGATCAAGATTTAACCGGTCAGTTGACAGGCATTCTGGCAGAAAGAGAAGGAGAAAATGGTTTTGACAACAATGTTTATAGCGATATGCCGGCATATGAGGCCTTGGGCAGAGCCGGGCAGATTGGTGTAATCAACAGCGTTTACGCCCGCGGTTACATTCTGGGCAGCCAGTGTGTCACGGTTGGTGACGCTGCCTACGGCGCCTGGGGCAGCGAGTGGGCGGGCGTATTTTATCCCGACTTTATGACCACCGCCCAGGCCGTCCGGGCGCTGACGTGGTTGCCCGGCGCCGCCGGCGATGAACAGATCCAGCAGGCAATTGACGACGGGCTTTCATGGATGCGGGAACAACAGCAGGTTGACGGCAGCTTTAAAGCATCATGGGACGATCCCGTTATCGATACCGCCGAGACGATTAGTACTCTGATAACCCTGAATGCAGATCCCGTCACGTGGACAAGCACCGAAGGTAAAACGCCGGTGGATTACATGGTTTACGACGCCCTTAACGACGACGGCAGCTTCGGTTCTTCTAAGAATGTCATGGATGCCACTTGGGCCCTTTATTCTTATCTCCTTTTTGGCGGAACAGTTGCGCCTGATACGCCGCTGGGTCCAACCGTCACACCTGCCGCTGCTACCGTACCTGTCGGCGGAACCCGGCAGTATAAGGCGGTAATGCAGTATTTCAACGGAATGGCTGTTGATGTAACCAATGAAGCCGCGTGGACGGCGGATGACGGGAGTGTGGCCAGCGTGGCCTACGGCCTGGCCACCGGCCTTAAAACCGGGAAAACGGTGCTGAGCGCCACTTACAACAATATACCCGGCAGGGCCGGGATTATCGTAACGTCGCCCGGCGGCGGTTCAGACTCAAGTTGCACCGTAGGCATTGCCGTGGTGGGGAAAGACGGCGAACTGCTTTACGGCCCGGGCAGCGTTACAGTAAGCGGGACCGGCAAGTGGGGGCAGACGGCGCTGGGGGCGCTGGACGCCACGGGTCTTGACTACACCATGTCTCCCGCATATCCTGATTTTATCGACTCGATTGCCGGGCAGGCCAACGCCGGTGTGAACGGGTGGATGTACAAGGTTAACGGCGTCGTGCCCATGGTGGCGGCCAAGGATAAGCAAGTCAACAGCGGCGATAAAATTATCTGGTGGTACAGCACGGATATGAATTCCCCCGGCCCTGACTGGGATGATCTAACAAGGAGCGCCTCCGGTTCCGTTATACCTGCCGGAGAGCCTGCTATTGTGTCGGCCGTCCTTCAGGAGATGAACAAAAGCCTGCCCACTGCTTTGCAGGCGTCTGACGATACCCTGACGGCACTGGAAGACATCAGCCGGTTGCCGGGCTTCAAAGAAGCTGCCGGGAGCCCGGGCGCCCTGGGTGAGGTGGATAAGGCCGTAGCCCTGTCCGGGAACAGGCCGCCCCTGGATTTTGCTGCGGCATCGGCCTTAAAAAAGGAACTGGCGCAGAACAAGATCGATTTCACCAAAAGGGTGGCAGCCGCCAAAGGGGCGGTTTTGACGGAAGCCGGCGGTGAACTGGCTCTGGTCATTCCGGCCGGGGCGCTGAAGAGTGATCTGGAAATAAGCGTCAAAAAAACAGCCGGCGGCAGCCAGGGGGGAAATGCGCCTGTAGAATTCCGGCGCATATCGGCGTTCTATAGTTTCGGACCTGACGGAACCGGGTTTGATCCGGCAGCGTTAGTAGTCTTGAAAACGGCTGTTCCGCCCCTGGCCAGGCCGGAAAATGTGGCTCTGGTCCGGTACGACCGGTCCGGCGGCAAGTGGATGGTTGTCCCGGCGGTGGTAGACCTGAACAAAGGATTAATCCTGGCCAGATTGAACGGCTTTTCTGATTATGCCGTATTTGCCAAAGAACCGGTGAAAACCTTTGCCGATGTCAGCCCCGTTACTTTCGGCTGGGCCAGAGAAGCTGTCGAAAAGCTGGCCGGGTCCGGCATAATTGCCGGTGTGGACGGAATACACTTTGAACCGGGTAAGGCGGTGACCAGGGCGGAATTCACCACCCTGCTGGTTAAAGCACTGGGTCTGCGGGAGAGCGCTGGCGCCGACAAAATCTTCAATGATATCCAAACCGGCACCTGGTACCAGGGGGGTGTAGGTGCGGCTTATCATGCCGGCCTGGTCAAGGGCTACGAAGACGGCGCTTTCCGGCCGGAGGCAGCGGTTACCAGGGAAGAAACGGCAGCCATGCTGGCGCGGGCGATGAAGCTGCAAACCCCTGAACAGGAGCCGCCGTTCACCGACAGGGAAAAGATCGGCTCCTGGGCCAGGGCCGATGTGGCGGCCGTTTACGAACGCGGCCTGATCAAAGGATTCCCGGACGGCGCCTTTCACCCGGGTGAACCTGCCGGGCGGGCGGAATCGGCCACGATGATTTACCGCATGCTGACAATCGGGTAGCCGTTCCGTTTGCTGTTATTTTCTGTTACCCGCGAGGGGTAACTTAAAAAGGGTGACTTTATTAATGAAAAGAAAATTTACTTTTGTCATATCGTTTCTGGTAATCGTAGCCGTCATCTTGATCCCGGCTGTTTATGCAAACAAAATGAGCAAGCAGCAACAGGCGCCGGAAACCTTGGTAAGCAGCGAAACAGGCGACAACACACCGGGCGGCGGGCAAATTTCCCCGCCGTCCGGGGCAACTGAACAAAAGCCGGACGGCGGCGCGCCTGCGGTAACGGATAGAACGCCGGAAAAAGACGGCCCTGCGGCGCAAAATAACACGTTGCAAAAAGACAGCTCCTCCGGTACCGCTGTTCCGGAAAGGACCGCGCCGGGGGAAAAGGATCCGGGTAATACGCCGCCGGCGGTTGACGGGGAAGAGAGACGCACATTTGGCGTTGCCGTAGTTGGCATCGATGGGGAGATGCTTTATGGTCCCGGCAACGTTACCGTAACTAAAAAGAGCGGGGGGGAGGTGACCGCGCTGGATGCTCTTGAAGCGACCGGCCTGCCCTGCACGTTGTCCGCCCGCTGGCCCGGCTTCGTCGAAGCCGTCGCCGGGCAGCGCAACAAAGGGCAGGCAGGCTGGATGTACAAGGTCAATGGTGAAATACCAATGGTCGCCGCCGGTAAAAAGCCGCTAAAAGAAGGTGATAAGGTAATATGGTGGTACAGCAAAAGCATGGGTTCACTACAGCCGGAGTGGGATGGACTGTTAAAGCGCAGGTAGTAATTTGTTGAAGAGACATTGTCTGGCATCAATTGAAAGGGGCAAAGGCTGTGTTAAGAGAAAGGTTTATATGGATTTTTCTTGTAATAATGGCTGTCTCAATTTTTTACCCGGCAGTGGCAGGAGCAACGCCACCGGTTGACGTGCGGCCGGCCATGGACCGGACTGTGAGTAACTTGCTTGCGCGGGAAAAAGCGCAGGAGGGACCCCTGTCGCCGTGGAGCTATGTGGCCCTGGCCGCTGCCGGACAAAACCTTGAGGGAACGCGGGTGGGGCAGTCGTGTGAACAGCAGTTGAACACGGCCCGGGCTACCGCCGATTACTGCCTGCTGGTACTTACCTTAATATCTGCCGGAGAAAATCCGTCCGGTTACCGCGGACAAAACCTGGTGCGGAAAATCCAGGCGGCCCAGCTCGGCAACGGCAAATTTGCTGATAATATAGACGGCAGCGGTGAGGGAGAAAACGGAGAACAGGTATTGATTAACGCGCATATTTGGGCGATACTGGCGCTGTATGCCGCCGGGGCAGAAATACCGGATAGAGTAAAGGCTGCTCAGTGGCTCATTGGGCAGCAACATGCAGACGGCGGCTTTAACTGGTATATTGCCGAAAAAACGCCGGACGTCGATTCCACCGGGATGGCGCTGATGGCTCTGGGCGCCCTGGGTGAGCGGGCGGACAGCCCGGCAGTGCAAAAAGCGGTGGCTTACCTGAAAAGCGTTCAGGAATATAATGGTGGATTTACCTCCTGGGGGTATGCCAACCCGGAATCGTGTAACATGGTAATCGAGGGTCTGACCGCAGTGGGAATAGATCCGGCCGGCGCTGATATGAGCAAGCCGGGCGGCAACCCGGTAACAGCCATGCTGAGTTTTCAACTGCCGGACGGCTCCTTTGAGCACATTGCAGGTACCGGGTCCAATGAAATGGCCACCCAGCAGGCATTGATGGCTTTATCCGACATATATTACGGAAAAACCCTCTACGTCCGTTTATCCGAAAGGAGCGGTGCTGCGGCAGGCAAGACATCGTTCCGGTTATCAGAAACGGCCGCACTTTTCTGCCTGCCCTTTATGTGGCCGAATTTTCCTGTGAAAACTATTTTCTGAGGAGTGTGACAGTTTGGCGGTAAAGCTTTTTTACGAGGAAAAAGGTCTTTTTCTGCAGAACCTTCACCCCCTGGCGGCAATGGTTTTCCTGGGTACACTGCTTGTGCTGGCGCTGGCCTTTACCAATCCGCTTTACCTGGCCGGGATTCTTTTTGTTATTGTCCTTACCGTCTGGGGGGCGGACGGTCTGGCAGTCTGGGAGAACTACCTAAAAATCGGGCTGGCCATGATGCTGCTGGTAATGATGATCAACCCGCTGGTAGTACATGCCGGGAAAACTATTATCTGGCATGGACCGGACATTCCCTTCCTCGGCCGGCCAACCATTTCACTGGAGGCAATCTATTACGGCATTGCCATGAGCGTAAGGCTTCTGGACATAATCAGCGTGTTTTGTCTTTATAATTTGATTATTCACCCGGACAAGGCTTTAAACCTGCTTTCCCGCCTGGCCCAAAAATCCGCGCTGGTAATATCACTGGCTACCAGGTTGTTTCCGGCCATGGCCAGAAACATTGAGCACATCAAAGACGTACAGCGGATGCGCGGCGTTGATTTCAACAGGGGAACGCTGAAAACAAAATTAAGAAAATATTCCTCACTGTTCAACATACTGCTCCTGTCCTCCCTTGAAGACGCCCTGGGAATTGCTGAGTCCATGCAGGCACGGGCCTTCGGTAGCGGGCCCCGCTCTTGTTACAGCCAAAACTTCTGGCGGCCGCGGGATGCGCTGTGCCTGGCCGGAAGCGCTCTGGCCCTGCTGGCCGGCGTCTGGGGATTAACGCATGGCCATGGCGGCTATACTTTTTACCCGCAGTTGGGCTATTTGATTGACGGCCCGGGAACGGTTGCGGTACTGCTCACCGTGCTTTTGAGTTTATCCATTCCGGTTGCATTGAATTGGGGGTGGCGCCATTGCCTCTTTTTAAAATCGAAAATTTGATTTATTACTACCCGGAAAGGGATCAGCCGGCGCTTAAGGAGATTAATCTGGTTATTGAAGAAGGGGAGTTTATTTTGGTAGCGGGCGAATCCGGCTCCGGCAAATCATCCCTGGCGCGGGTGCTGGCAGGGCTGCTTCCGGATTTTTACGGCGGCCGCTTCGGTGGAAAGGTCTTTTTTAAAAAAAAGGAATTGCTGCGCATTGACCGGCGGGTTCTGGCGCGGGAGGTGGGCATGGTTTTTCAGGACCCGGAAAAGCAGCTGGTGATGACCGGTGTGGAGGCTGAAATTGCTTTCGGCCTGGAAAACCTGGGTTTGCCCCGGAATGAAATGTTCCGGCGGGTGGCCGAAGTGATCAGCTTCCTGGAACTGGCGGCGTTGAAAAAGGAGTTTACGGCCGATTTATCCGGCGGTCAAAAGCAAAAAATCGCGCTGGCCGCCGTGCTGGCCATGCAGCCCCGGGTGTTGATCCTGGACGAGCCCACGTCCCAGTTGGACCCGGTGGCGGCGGAAGACTTTCTCAACCTGGTTAAACGGTTGAATGAAGACATGGGCTTTACCATTGTTTTAATTGAACAACGTTTGGAAAGGTGTTTCCACCTGGCCGACCGGGTTTTGCTGATGGAGGGCGGCATGGTCATCCAGGACGATACGGCCGGGCAGGTGGCCCGCCGGGCGGCAAACAGGCCGGTTCATTTTATTCCCCCGGTGGCCAGGCTCTTTTCTTTGTTGGGTTTTTCTTCTGTTCCCGTGACTGTTAAAGAAGGGCGCGGACAGTTGAGGCAGTGTTTTAAAACAAAGAAAAACGGGGAGTGTTTTGCCGCCGGCGCGCCGGTAGTAGCTAAACAGGACAAAGACAGTGAACTCGTTCAGCTTACGCTGAACATCGGGGCTTCAGATGGGGATTCTACCCCATCTGAAGTGAAAAGAGTAATCCCCACTTATAGAAGTGGGGGT
>JAGUVT010000106.1 GCA_020062745.1 Deltaproteobacteria bacterium | reverse complement strand
CTGTTCGTGCGTAAACTTGGGAGGAGCCGTATACTGAACGGTACGTACGGTTCTGTGGGAGGTCGGCTGACCCAACAAGGGTCAGCCTCCTACCCGATTAGTCCGTCAGCAGGCAGTTGGCGATTACGCCGCGCTGGATTTCGTTGGTTCCCTCTACGATTTGCAGCAGTTTTGCGTCACGCATGCGGCGCTCCAGAGGGTAGTCCCGCATATAACCGTAACCGCCGGCGACCTGTATGGCTTCGATGGTTACTTTCATGGCAACGTCGGTAGCAAAACACTTGGACATTGCCCCAACTTTGGATAGCTCGCTGCGCGTTCCTTTTGTAAGCTCTTTTTTGCCTTCCAGGATGTCGTCTATCAGGGCAGCAGCGTGATAGGTAAGCTGGCGGGCTGCTTCTATTTCCATGGCCATGTCGGCAAGCTTAAATTGAATTGCCTGGAATTGAGCAATCGGGCGGCCGAACTGAACCCGCTGCTTGGCGTACTCGATTGCGTAGTCTAAAGCGCCTTGGGCAATGCCGAGACCGGCGGCAGCTACCATGGGGCGGGTGCGGTCAAGTGTTTCCATGGCAATTAAGAACCCCTGTCCCGGCTTGCCCAGCATGTTTTCTGCCGGAACTTCACAATCTTCAAATATCACTTCGCAGGCGCTGATGCCTTTGTTTCCCATTTTATCTTCTATCTTGCCAATAGACAACCCCGGACATGGTTTTTCCACTACAAAGCAACTGATGCCCTTTCTTCCGGCAACCGGGTCGGTTTTAGCAAAAACACAAATGATATTGGCGTTATCAGCATTGCTGATAAAACACTTGCGCCCGTTTAAAACATATTTCCCATTCTTAAGAACAGCAGTGGTCTTCATGGAAGCCACGTCACTTCCAGCTTCCGGTTCGGTCAGGCCGAAAGCGGCCAGGTGTTCACCGGAAGCGACTTTGGTAAGGTACTTTTGTTTTTGTTCTTCCGAACCACCTACCAGGATCGGTTGGGCGCCCAGTTCATTTAAACACATTACAAAGGCAGAATTAACACAGACCTTGGAGATTTCTTCCACGGCCATTATCGATACCAGAAAGCCTGTCCCCGTGCCGCCGTATTCCTCCGGCCAGGGTATGCCCTGAATGCCGTTTTCTTTAAATAGCTGATAAATGTCGAAGGGGAATTTCGCTTCATGATCAATTTCCGCTGCCCGGGGAGCAACTTTTTCTTTTGCCAGCCGCTTGACTGTCTGAAGGATCATCATTTGTTCGTCTGTAAGATTGTAGTTGCTCAGCAATCCACATCATCCTTTCTATAAGCCCATTTGACGGGCAATAATAACCTTCATAACTTCCGTGGTGCCGGCAGCAATGGTATGCATCCTGACATCACGATAGAATCGTGAAATGGGGTACTCGTCCATGTACCCGTAACCGCCGTGTAACTGCAGGCAGTGGTAGGCAACCCGGTTGACCAGTTCACCAATCCACCACTTGGCCATGGAAACCTTCGTCACGATGTCTTTTCCGGCTATGTGGTCAGCTACAAGTTTGTCTAGAAAAGCCCTTCCCAGTTCTATTTCCGTAGCCATTTCGACGATTTTAAAAGCATTATGCTGGAATTTACTGATCGGCCGGCCGAAAGCCACCCGGCTCTTGCTGTATTCAACGGCATCGGACAGCATGCGTTCGGCTGCTGCTTGAGAGCCGATGGCCGAAACCAGGCGTTCCTGTTGAAGCTTTTGCATTAAATAGACAAAACCCATTCCTTCCTGTCCCAGAAGGTTGGATGCCGGCACCCGGCAATCCTCGAAGTACAACTCGGCGGTATCCTGGGAATGGAGACCAAGTTTCTTCAGGCGATTCCTGCTGAAACCGGGTGTGTTGCCTTCAACGGCAATCAGGCTTATTCCTGTGTAAGGGGGGTCTGCTTTCGGATTGGTCCGGCAAGCCACAACTGCCAGGTCGGCATTCATTCCGTTGCTGATGAAGGTCTTCTGACCGTTAATAATGTAAGTATCGCCATCTCTGACGGCAGAAGTCTTGATGGCCTGGAGGTCGGATCCGGCGTTGGGCTCGGTCATCGCCACGGCCAGGAGAATATCGCCGCTGCAGCAGCCGGGAAGCCACTTCATTTTTTGCTCTTCTGTGCCGTAACTGTTAATGTACGGTGCAATAATATCACTGTGCAACCCCACCGAAATACTGCTGCCGGCCTTCACTAGTTCTTCGTTAATAATTACTGAATACTCAAAACCGGCACCGGTACCGCCGTATTTCTCGTCTACCCAGGGACAAAGATAACCCTGATCACCCAGATTCTTCCAGATACCGCGTGGAACGTCTCTTTCCTCTTCCCATTCTTCAAGGTGCGGCACGATCTCTTTTTCCACAAACTTCCTGAATGTCCTGCGGAAAATTTCGTGTTCTTCAGTATAGATACTTATCTTTTACAACTCCTTTCTTTATTGGGTGCTTTTAAAGATACTTTTTTGAATGATACCTCTTGTATTGTATTTTGATTTTTTTGATAAATCAAGTACAAATTGTTGTGCGGCAGCAGTCATATAGTTAATTTTTCAAAAATATAATAGTTCAAGTACGAACAAGGAGGAGTATCTAAACATGCGGTATGCAGAAAGATGGAAGTATTTAGGAATATCTATTCTGGTTATAGTCTTTTTACCTTTGTGGTCCGGCTGCTGGCCAGGCAAAGGTACAGGCGCCAACGATCCGTCCTTTCAAAGCCAAAAGAAAAGCGCAGAAACCGCAATGCCCGGACAAATACCAGACGATAACGGTTTAACCAGGCCAGGCGAACAGCTCATGATAGTGCTTTTTTTTAGTAACAATGAAGGCTACCTGGCGGCAGAAAAGCGTTCCGTGCCAAAAATGGAGGGCATCGGCCGGGTTGCCGTGCAAGAACTTATTAAGGGGCCTGCACCCGGCAACAATTTATACCCAACCATTCCGCAAGGTACTATTTTGCGGGATATTGATATCAAAAATGGCCTGGCAACAGTAGATTTTAGCAAGGAACTCAAACTCAACCATCGCGGCGGGTCTACCGGTGAGCTTTTGACAGTCTATTCAATCGTCAACACCCTTACCCAATTTCCTGCCGTCCAGCAGGTGCAGATTCTGATTGAGGGCAAAAAGGAAGAAACACTGGCGGGTCATATGGATTTGACCCAGCCTTTGGCCCGGGATGACAAAATTATTCGAACCGTCAGCGAGAGTAAAAGCTAGCTAAAATAAAAACACTGATTTTATTGTGAAGCAAACCGGCCTTAAAGCCGGTTTTTTGTTTAATCATGAATTTATGGCCGGGACATGTTATAATAGTACCTGTCAGGTTGGATTAAATTTCTTTGAATTAAGCATAAATGCTGCTGATATGGCATCAGCAGAGGATAAAAAGTAATTTTCAGGGTAGAGGGGGGTGAATAGTGAAAAAAATCATCGGAGTAGGATTGATGGGTCTGGGAACGGTCGGCCTTGGTGTCTATCGTACCTTGAAAGAAAAAACTTCTGTTATTGAACAAAAGGTTGGAGCTAAGGTTGAAATCAAGAAGATTTTAGTACGGGATGCCGCCAGGAGCCGCGGTGTGGAATTGGAGGAAGGTATTCTTACCACTAACGTTAACGAAATAGTTGAAAAACCTGAAGTCGATATTGTGGTAGAGGTAATGGGGGGCATTCAGCCGGCTTTAGATTATTCTTTACGGGCTTTAAAAAATGGCAAAAGCCTGGTTACTGCCAATAAGGACATGATTGCCGTGCACGGCCGGGAACTCTTTGAGGCAGCCGGGAACAAAGATATTTTTTTTGAGGCCAGTGTAGCCGGCGGCATACCGATTATTCGCCCGTTGAAGCAGTGCCTGGCAGCAAACCGGATTACCCAGGTAATCGGCATTATTAACGGAACCACGAATTATATGCTGACCAGAATGACCCGGGAGGGTTTGGGTTTTGCCGATGCATTAGAAGAAGCCCAGACCAGGGGCTATGCTGAGGCAGATCCATCGTCTGATACTGAAGGTTATGATGCAGCGCGCAAGCTGGCTATTTTAACCTCAGTTGCTTTTAACTCGCGTATCATATTAAATGACGTGTTTGTGGAAGGAATTACGAGGATAACTGCAGAAGATATAGCGTACGCGGATGAACTTAATTTTACGATTAAATTACTTGGGATTGCCAAAGAAACAGAGGATGGTATTGAGGCCAGGGTTCATCCGGCATTACTACCAAAAAATCATCCGCTGGCAGCAGTAAATGACGTATACAATGCTGTTTTTGTCAGGGGAGATGCAGCGGGCGATGTTATGTTTTACGGGCGCGGGGCCGGTGAGTTACCTACTGCCAGCGCAGTGGTAGCCGATATTATGAGCGCGGCCCGGAACCTGATTAAAAATGTATCCGGCATTATCGGTTGTACCTGTTTTGAAGAAAAAACGATTAAACCAATGGGAGATATATGCACCAGATATTATATCAGGTTAAGTGTCGCCGACCGCCCAGGGGTGCTGGCAGATATTGCTCATGTCTTCGGGTACAATGAAGTAAGCCTGGCATCGGTAATCCAAAAACATACTACCGGTCAGTTGGCAGAAATTGTAGTTGTTACTCACAGAGTAAAAGAGAAGAACCTGCAGGGAGCTCTGAAAACTATCAAGGGACTGCAAAGTGTGGATGAAGTGGCAAATGTGATCAGAGTTGAGGGTGAGGAGTAGAAGCATAGTTAAAACTTTTGCCATTGGAAGAACAATAAGGCTGTAACTTTTGTGGGAGGTAACCCATGATCCGGGTACAGGTTCCGGCAACAACAGCCAATTTAGGACCTGGTTTCGATTGCCTGGGGATGGCTCTGGAACTGCATAATATAATAGAAGTATTACCTCTCGCTCATGGTGTGGCTATTGAAGTAAGTGGCGAGGGAGCAGCAGAAATAGCCCGGGATGAGCGAAATATAGTTTTTCAGGCAGCTCAGCGGGTTTTTCAGCAGGTCGGTTTTATTCCTGGCGGAATAAAAATCAGGTTGATTAATCAAATTCCGGTTGCCCGCGGTCTGGGCAGCAGTACTGCAGCTATTGTGGGGGGAATTATCGCAGCTAATATAATTTCCGGCGGGCACCTGACGATAAGGGAAATGCTGCCGCTGGCTGCGTCTTTAGAAGGGCACCCGGATAATGTAGCCCCGGCTTTCCTCGGCGGAATTGTGGTTTCTTTAATGGCCGACGGTGAAGTGAAGTATTTAAAAATAACACCGCCGGCTGGTTTAAAAGTAGTGGCGGCGGTACCTGATTTTGCTCTTCCCACCAGGACTGCCCGGGATCTTTTGCCTCAACAGATCAGCTTTCAGGACGCTGCATTTAATGTGGGAAGGGTTGCTTTACTGGTGGCGGCTTTGCATCAAGGTGATCTTTCTCTGTTAAACACGGCAATGGAAGACAGAATGCATCAGTTCTTCCGTTCGACGCTTATACCAGGTATGAGGAAAGTAGTGGCGGCAGCCAAACTAGCCGGCGCCAGAGGGGTTACCTTGAGCGGGGCGGGACCGACTGTAGTTGCTTTTGCCGACAGTAATTTTGACCTGATTGCCAGGGTAATGGGTGATACTTTCCGGGAAAGCAATGTAAAAGTAAAAGTAATGATTCTAAAACCAGGTACAGTTGGAGCAAGGGCTTTAGAAGTAAGGTAAATTATTACAACATGCAGAAAGCAGGTAATATTCTAAGATGTTGATTGTGCAAAAATATGGCGGCAGTTCAGTGGCCGACGCCGACCGCATCAGGCAAGTGGCTGAAAGAGTGGTGAATGTTTACCGGGAAGGCCATCAGGTGGTGGCAGTGGTGTCGGCTATGGGAGATACTACCGACGAGTTGATCCACCTGGTCGGGGAAGTTACCGGCAGCCCGCCGGAGCGTGAAATGGACGTCATTCTTTCTACCGGCGAGCAGGTATCCATAGCATTGCTGGCCATGGCAATCAAAGACCTGGGCAAACCGGTTATTTCCCTGACCGGGGCGCAGGCAGGCATTGTTACCGATAAGGCTCATACGAAAGCACGTATTTTAGGCGTCAGTAAAAACCGGCTGCAAGCCGAACTGGTACAGGGCAATATAGTAGTGGTGGCCGGCTTTCAGGGGATTGATGAAGACAATAACATTACCACCCTGGGTCGCGGCGGCTCCGATACTACTGCTGTGGCCCTGGCAGCAGCTTTAAAAGCGGATCTTTGCGAGATTTATACCGACGTGGACGGAGTTTACACTACCGACCCCAGAGTTCTGCCGGAAGCAAGAAAACTGGATGCGGTATCGTATGATGAGATGCTGGAATTGGCCCACCTCGGAGCCGTGGTTTTGCATCCCCGGTCGGTGGAACTGGCTATGCAGTACGGCATCCCGCTTCATGTGCGCTCCAGTTTCAACCATAACCCGGGAACTACAGTAAAGGAGGCCGGAAACATGGAAAAAACATTAGCCGTAACAGGTGTGGCTTATGACTTGAACGTGGCCAGGATCGGTATCTTTGATGTTGTTGATCAACCGGGGATTGCTTACCGGCTCTTTAAAGCCCTGGCCAATGAGAAGGTGAACGTGGATATGATCGTCCAGAGCGCCATGCGCAACGGGCATAATGATATTTCCTTCACCTGCACCAGGGATGATCTGAAAAAGGCCTTGCAGGTGGTGGAAAATATCCTGCCCGAATTGGGCGGCAAGGGCTTCACCTGGGATGACAAAGTGGCCAAGGTATCTATTGTCGGCGCTGGTATGGCCAGCAATCCCGGGGTTGCGGCCATGATGTTCGAGGCTCTTGCTGAAGAAGGGATCAACCTGGAAATGATCAGCACTTCGGAAATTAAAGTATCCTGTATCATCAAAGCCGAAGAGGCAAAAAATGCGGTCAAGTCTCTGCATGATAAATTTGAACTTGCTTTAAGTCGGTAGTTTTTATAAAATATTCCATCAGCCGGTGCCCGTCGGGAAAGTACCGGCTGCTTTTTTGGGCAGTGTCTTCGTCATATGAAATCTTTTGAGGCGCTGTTTTATTTCCGCTGGTCATGATGGCAAAAGGCACCGGTTCTTTGGAATGGGTCTTAATCGCGAGAGGGGTGGGGTGATCGGGGAGGAGCATGATCTTGAAGCGGCCGAAGTCGCCGAGTCCCCGCAGGAGTTCGCCCAGCACTTTTTGGTCGATTTCTTCAATGGCCTTGATTTTGGTCTCCATGTCTCCCTGGTGTCCGGCTTCGTCCGGCGCCTCGACGTGGATGAAAACGAAGTCCCGCCCTTGGTGCAGTTCCGCCAGGGCGGCGGCTGCTTTGCCCCGGAAATCGGTGTGGATGTTGCCGGTTGCGCCCGGAACGTCAATTACGGAAAGACCGGCACAGATGCCGATGCCTCTGATTAAATCAACCGCTGAAATTACTGAGCCCCGGAGTCCGAATTTTTCCCGGAAGCGGGGTAAAGAAGTGCGTTTTCCCTGCCCCCAAAACCATATGGAATTTGCCGGCGGCCTGTTGTGTTTTGCCTTTTCCATGTTTACCGGGTGGTTTGCCAGCAGCAGGCTGCTTTTTTTCATCAGGTCGAGCAAGGCGCCGCTCTTGTCTCCCCGGGGCAGGAATTCTGTGATGCGCCGGCCGGAGATGTCATGCGGCGGGGTCAAGGCGAAATCACCGGTACAGTTACGCCAGACCATCAGGTGCCGGTAGCTCACGCCGGCAAAAAATTGCCTGTTTTCGCCGCCCAGGTTTTTGTCGACGGCTTCGACCAATATCCTCGCTTCTGCAGTGGGAATCTCGCCGGCGCTGTAATCTACCATATACTTTTGTTCATAGATTTCTTCTGCGGAAAGGGTGACCAGGTTGCACCGAAAGGCCAGGTCGTTCTCGCCCAGTTCAATACCCATGCTGGCTGCTTCCAGGGGCGACCGCCCGGTGTAATAAAGGCGCGGGTCGTAGCCCATTACCGAGAGATTGGCCACATCGCTGCCTGGCGGGAATCCGTCCGGTATTGTCCGGACCAGGCCGGTTTCGCCGTTTGCCGCCAGGAAATCCATGTGCGGCGTTTCAGCGTACTGCAGCGGCGTTTTCCAGCCCAGTTCCCGGTATTTATAATCAGCCATTCCGTCGCCTACCAGAACTAGATACTTCATCTAATGCTCCTTTTATATTGACTTGAAATGATTAACTGTTCGTCAGCAGGGCAATTTTATCCTGCCGGCATGATATCAAAGGCGATATAATTTCATAGTATATTTCCGGGATAAGTTTCTGCCAGTTGCCATTGTTGTATTCAGACATACATGCCGCTAATGTGGCACCAGCAGAAGGAATGAGAATCTCTTGTCATTGCGAGGGCTTTAGCCCGTGTCAATCCCCCTTCGGAGGAATGAGATTGCTTCGCCTGCAGCTCGCAATGACACGGCAAAGGGTAATTTTCAGGATAGAGGCGGGAGAAGAGAATTTGGCCGGGAAGATGTTTAGAGGGGGTCTGGCAAGGATTTTCATTTTTTTTAGCTTTTTTATCATACTTATTTATCTGGTGTACTATCATGAAACCAGAATGGTGGTTTTAACGGAAGTTGACGTCTTCATTGAGGATCTTCCGGCCGGGCTGGACGGATTTACCATTTTACACCTTTCCGACCTGCACGGGGCAAGCTTCGGCAAAAACCAGGACCGGTTGATCAAGATGGTCAAAAACCGGCGTTTCGACCTGGTTGCCGTTACCGGCGACATGGTTGACGCCAGAAACCCGGACGTTCAGCCGGGCATAACGCTGGCGGCAAAAATGAAAGCGCTGGCCCCGGTCTATTTTGTAAACGGCAACCATGAAGTGGCCAGCAGGCGTTGGCCGGAGCTGCGGGCCGGCTTGCAGGAGCATGGGGCAGAGGTTCTGGAAAACCGTACCGTGGCAATCAGCAGGGGAGGAGCCACCCTTTTGTTGTCCGGCCTCAATTATCCCTGGCGCCGGGCCGGCCTTTCCAATCTCCCGGCGCATGCCCTGGAGCGACGGCCGGATACGGTACACGTCCTGCTTGCCCACGACCCGGCAATCTTTAGAGAAGCAACACAAAAGGAGGTTGACCTGGTGCTGTCCGGCCATACTCACGGCGGCCAGGTGTGCCTGCCATTTGTCGGGGCTTTGTTCAATCCCGACGGAAAACTTTTTCCCAAGCACGCCGCCGGTTTGTTCCGGCAGGGCAAGACAAATCTGTATGTCAACCGCGGCCTGGGCACCAGCGTTCTGCCCTTCCGTTTTTTAGCCCGGCCGGAAATGGCTTTAATCCGTCTGAAACGCAGTTAGACTTCTTACGTCGCTGACGCATGGTAACGGCGGATGTCCCGCATGTCATTGCGAGGTTTGCTTTCTATAAACTGGGCATCTGCAAGCGGCGCAACAACGATTCATCTATCTCACCTGTCATTGCGAGGGCTTTAGCCCGTGGCAATCCCCTTCGGGTAAATGAGATTGCTTCGCGAGAAGCGCCCGCAATGACGGCAAGGGGCCGCTTGTAGGTCAGAAAATGAAAATCGGGTGCTGAAATCTTGAGGCGGTTTTCTTTTTTATTTCTTCTTGTTCTGCTTCTTTTTCATCCGGGAGCGGCCTCGGCCGCGCCGGAAAACCAGGCCGTGTTCAGGGCCGGTCAGCAGGAGTACAGTGTGAATAACAAGCTATATAAAATGGACGCCGCGCCCTTTGTTGAGCGGGGACGCATTTTCATTCCCGTGCGCTATCTTGCCCGGGCCCTGGGAGTGAGTGACAAGGGCGTCACCTGGCATGCAAAGGCCCAAACCGTTGAGATTGCAACGGCGGATAAAAAAATCCGGTTTATGGTCAATAAAAATGTTTTTTATTTAAATGATCAACAGCGGCAAATGGATGCCGCGCCGCTGATGATAAACAGCAGGGTTTTTGCCCCTTGCCGGCCGCTGGCTGAGGCATTTGGTTACGCCGCCGGCTGGGACGAAGAAACTAAGGCTGTGCTGGTTGGGCCGCCGGGGCGTCTGCCGGCGGCCGGCTCCCTGCCGCCTGTGAAGGCGCCGGCAGCAGTTAAACCGTGCCGGATTCCCGCGAATGGCCTGCCGGCGGAGAGGCTGGCGGCCTACCGGAAAATTTATTTCTCCAACCACACAGGGGAAAAAGCGAATGTTTATAACGCCGGTATCGCGGCAGGGTACGTCAGCGGCACGTCGCTGGCGCCGGGAGGCGAGTTTTCCTTTAACCGGGTGGTCGGTAAAAGAACAACTCAAAAAGGTTTCATCGCCGGCAAAGATATCTGGAACCATACAGTGATCGGGGGAGGGGTCTGCCGCATGTCCACGGTTCTTTTTCAAGTTGCCAGGGCGGGCGGGCTTACGGTTACGGAAAGACATCCCCACGCCCGGCCGGTTCACTACACCCCGCCCGGCACCGACGCCACGGTAAGCTGGGGCCGGGAAGATTTGCGCTTTAAAAACAACCGTCCGCTTCCGCTGGTGATTTACGCCGGCATCGCCGGGCGGGGCGACGGCCGGGACCTGTGGGCCGGCCTGTGGGAGCAAAAACCGTTGAAGAGGGTGGTCACGGCTATTTTAATCGACAAACCCGGTTTAAACCTCTGGCAGAACGTTGAAAAAACGCACTTTGACGCCACGCTGGACAGCGGTTATACTTTTGTTTCCCTCGACCAGATGGCCGGTCTGTACCGGTTTTCCTGTGAGCTGGAAGAATACGAAGGAATTATGACGGCTTCGGTTAAAATAAACAACCGGTTGATTAAAATAAAAGAAGGAAGCAGAACCATCGAGGGGGCAGATTTTGCGCTTTCCGAAACTCCCTTCCGGCTGGCCGGCAGCGATTGCCGGTTCTGGCTTCCGCTCCGGGACTGGGTGCGGCTTGCCGGCGGGGAAGCGGTGTGGGTCGGCCGTCCCGCGCCCGTGGTGCTGCTGAATTTAAGCGGTGTGCCGGTGGCCGGCAGGCCGGAACTCAAGTGATTGGGGAATGAATATACGTGAGGTAATAATGTAGGGAGGGAGCATTACAGCCCTGCCAGGCGTCTGCGCGGTCTGCATAAGGAGATTTGGCAGGGAGTAGACGTTGAGCTTTATGTGAGACAGGAGAGGGATGCATGGGAAAACTGAACCTTACCGGCATCGAAACTATTTTAATCGATACAAACTGCCTTATCTACTATCTGGAAGACGGACTGGGCGCAGACTTTTTGGAGTGCGAAGTTTTTCTGCCCATCAGTCAAGGCCCGATAAGGGTATTACATCAGTAGTCGCTTATATGACCTGTGCAATGGGAAGAACAATATTAAAGACTGACCGTTCTGGTAATAAAGGAAATTGTTATATCCTGACGAAATAAATAATATGACTTTGTTAATGGATTTATAATGTTTCCAAGGTGTGGTAAGGAAATGGATGAAATCTTTAGCGAAACCGGCACCCCCGCCGGCTGGTTCCTATTGATTGCCGGTTACGACGATTTGCCGGGGTTACCCCATGGCTTGCCGGAGATTCCGCCGGAAGTGTTCGATTATCTTAAGGCCCATAAGCGACGGAAGCTCACGCCGGAGGAACTGGCGGACTTAAAACGCCGCTTGCGGTTACTTTACGAAGCCGGGCCGGGCGCCAAAGTGGAGGAGGAAGAACCTTTTGATAGAGAGGAGACTCCCGGCGAGGGGGACGAAGAAGAGGAAAATGAGGTTGTTTTGGGCGCCCGCATCCCCATCCCCACGGAAACTTTCCTGGAAGAACTTTCAGTCAGGCTGGAGGTCCACCCGGTTTCTGTTTATTGGTTATTGAAAGAATTGCGGGAAAAAGAAGGCGCTGTGTGCCTGCCGGAGCTCCGCCGCTATACGGATGAATAAGCATAATGTACCACAGGCCATGTTAGGTAACAGAGCATATATGGTAAACTCTAAATTACCATTGTGTCACCCTGTTAGCAATGCATACAGGAAGGAGAAGCTAAATGGAAGTCCAGATTGACCCACATACTTTGGAACGTGCTGGGGAACGGGGCACAAACAAAGAGGAAATAAAGGACGTAATTAATACAGGGTTCTCCTTACCAGCAAAACACGGTCGAATGAGAAAAGCCAAAGTTTACAGTTTTAACCAGGAGCGGCACGGTAAATACTATGAACAAAAGAGAGTGGAAGTTGTCCATATTATTGACAGGGACATTATCGTAACTGTAACGGTATACGTTTTTTATGGGAAATGGAGGGAAGAAAATGCAGATTCTATATAACGTTAAAACAGACTTGCTTTACCTTCGTCTGGACGACCGGAAGCAGCAGGTGGTTAATAAGCAGTTTTCCGAAGATATTACCCTGGACATTGGAGAAGATAACAAAATTGTAGGCATCGAAATCCTTGATGCTTCCAGGCATGTAAATCTGGAAAAATTATTGCCTGTAAATTACGAAGCAGTATAATGCAGACTTACTGCCTGGGTAACCGGCAGTCTAAAATCGTTTTGTCTGCAACCGGGGTGTCGTATATTCTATATCGTCTTCAGGTTTCTGCTTCTCCGGGATCCAACCGCTTCGTGGTGATGGGAATTACCTCCCGGGCAATTAAAGAATCGGCCCGCATGGCTTATGATTACCTGCGGGCTAACCGGATTCCTGAGAATAAGTTTAGAATAAAGTTGTTTCTTTAATGGCCCGGTGCAGAATATCCAGCATTATGCCCAGGTCTTCCGTGGTGCAGCAGAGAGGGGGCATGAAGACCACCACGTCGCCAAGCGGCCTTAAGATGAGGCCGTTTTTTCGTGTCGCCAGGCAGACCCCGGCGCCGGTTTTAGCTTCCGGCGGAAAGGGTTCTTTGGTGCGGCGGTCGCGCACCAGTTCGATTCCCACCATCAGGCCGCGCTGGCGGACATCGCCCACCGCCGGCAGTTGGTGGAAAGATTGCAGTTTATCCGCCGCGAACTGGATTTTAGGCTGTATTTTTTCAATGACCCGTTCTTCGGCAAAGATTTTCAGGCTGGCCAGGGCGGCGGCGCAGGCCAGCGGGTTGCCGGTGTAGGAATGGCCGTGGAAAAAGGTTTTTTGTTCGTGATAGGCTCCCCGGAAAGCGTTGTAGATTTCGTCGGTGACCAGGGTGGCGGCCAGGGGGAGGTAACCGCCGGTGATGCCCTTGCTGACGGCCATCAGGTCGGGGGACACGCCTTCGTGCTCACAGGCGAACATTTTGCCGGTGCGGCCGAAGCCGGTGGCCACCTCGTCGGCGATCATGAGCACGTTATACCTGGTGCACAGTTCCCTTATTTTTTTCAGATAACCCGGCGGCTGGACCAGCATGCCCCCGGCGCCCTGTACCAGGGGTTCCAAAACCATGGCGGCCAGTTCGCGGTGGCGCCGGGACATGATTTCCTCCGCCCGGGCGGCACAGGCCGTGCCGCAGGTGTCGGTCTCAAGATTTAAGCTGCAGCGGTAGCAGTAAGGAGAGGGGGCCTGGATGGTGTGAAAGAGCAGGGGGCGGAAGATGCGGTGGAAGAGGTCGATGCCGCCCAGGCTCACTGCTCCGATGGTATCCCCGTGGTAGGCGTTGGCCAGGGTGAGAAACTTTGTTTTATCTCTTTGGCCCCGGTGTTGCCAGTACTGGAAAGCCATTTTCAGGGCCACTTCCACTGCCGTGGAGCCGTTGTCGGAGTAAAATACTTTATTTAAGCCGGGCGGGGTAACGGCGGCCAGTCCGGCGGCCAGTTCGACGGCCGGCACATGGGAAAGGCCGAGCATGGTGGAGTGGGCGATTTTATCCAACTGGGCGGTTACGGCCCGGTCGATTTCTTTTTTGCGGTGGCCGTGGACGTTCAGCCAGAGGGAGGAGACCCCGTCGTAGTATTTTTTACCATCAATGTCAAAAAGGAACGGTCCTTCGCCGCGTTCGATGATCAGGGGACCGGCGGCCAGGTGTTCCTGCATCTGGGTAAAGGGGTACCAGAGATGGTTTCTATCTTTTTCCAGCAGGGTTGTTTTCAGACCAAAATTGTCGTTTTTCATGGCTTATCTCCTCCTCGAAGCAATTTTCTGGCTAATTTTGACTGCTGACTCATTACTTTATGCTGACCGCTGATAGCTGCTTGCTCTATCATGAGATTGCTTCGCTTCGCTCGCAATGACAGAACCAATATATTAACTTGACTGTGAGCATCTACGATTGTTTCTATGCAATTGCTTCGCTGCCCGCCACGCAGCGCTCGCGGCTTTGGTTGCAATGGCTAAAAAGAAAGATTAGCTAATAGCAGGTCCCAGTTTATGGAACGATTAACCTGCTCAATAATTTCTCCCGGCTCGCACGCTTCCACATCCACGCCTTCGGCGTGGGGCACGATGCCTAAAACGGGCAGTCCGGAAAATTCGGCAATTAAAGCCGGGGCGGTTTTTTCGGCTATTTCTTCAGTTTCTTTTATAAGGTTGTTGATAATCACCCCGGCTGTCCGGATTCCCCTGGCTCTGGCATACTCTACGGTTAAGAGGGTGTGGTTGACCGTTCCCAGGGCGGGACGGGCCACGATGATTGCCGGCAGGCCGAGCATGAGGATCAGATCCGCTACCAGCAGCCCTTTCGCCAGGGGTACCATGATCCCGCCGGCTCCTTCCACCAGCATCAGTTCGTGCCTGCTCCGGAGCTGGTGGTAAGCGTCCGTGATCCGGTCCGGGTTTATCTTCACGCCTGCCAGTTCCGCCGCCACTTTTGGAGCCAGGGGCGCTTCCAGGCAGTACGGGTTGACCAGCTCCAGGGGATCGTCAACCCCGGCGGTTTTCACGGCCAGCAGGGCGTCGGCGGAGACGAGAACGGGACCTTTTCTTATAGCGCCGCTCTGCACCGGCTTCATCACGCCCGCATTTATGCCCCGCTGTTTCAAGCAGTCGGCCAGGCCGGCCGTGATTACCGTCTTGCCGATACCGGTATCGGTTCCGGTGATAAAAAAGCCTTTTGCGATGATCTTTTGCACCTTTCTATTTTAAATGTTAAATCAGTCCCAGTTTTTTGCCTGCTTCTTTGAAAGCCTGCAGGGCGTATGCCAGTTCTTCCCGGGCGTGGGTGGCCATAACCGTTACGCGCAGGCGGCTGCCGCCCGGCGGCACCGAGGGCGGCCGGATGCCGGTGACAAATACGCCCTGCTCCAGCAATTCATCCGCCATCTGCATGGTTTTAGCGGCGTCGCCGGTATGTACCGGTATGACCGGCGTTTCTCCGTCCGGCACCCGGTAGCCTGCCGCCGCCAGACCTTTGCGCAGGAAAAGGGCGTTTTCCTTTAGCTTTTGTCTCAGTTCCGGCTGCTGCTCCACCATGCGGACGGCTTCGAGGGCGGCGCCTGCCGCAGCCGGCGGCGGCGCGGTGGAGAAGATGAAGCTCCTGGCCTTGTTGCGCAGGTAGTCGATCAGTTCCCTGCTGCCGGACACGTAGCCCCCGGCGCTGCCCAGCGCCTTGCTGAGCGTGCCCATCTGAACCGGTACCCGCCCTTCCAGATGGAAGTGTTCTGCCGTGCCGGCGCCGCGCCTGCCCAGCACTCCGGTGGCGTGGGCGTCGTCCACCATCAGCAGGGCGTCGTAACGTTCGGCCAGGGCGATGATTTCCGGCAGCGGGGCGATGTCGCCGTCCATGCTGAACACCCCGTCGGTTATAATCAGGCGGCGGCGGTAATGACGGCACTGTTCTAAAATTTCGGCCAGGTGGGCGGTGTCGGCATGGCGGCAGACCATGACCTTTGCCCGGCTGAGCCGGCAGCCGTCAATGATGCTGGCGTGGTTTAACTCGTCGCTGACAATCACGTCGCAATCGCCCGCCAGGGCGGTGATTGTGCCTGTGTTGGCCATGTAACCGGTGTTGAAAACGATGGCCGCCGCCGTCCTTTTAAACCTGGTGATGGTGTTTTCCAGTTCTTCATATAAGGCGTAATTGCCGGTGGTCAGGCGGGAACCGCCGGCCCCGGCGCCCCATATGGCGACAGCCTGCACGGCCGCTTCTTTCAGCGCCGGGTGGTCCGCCAGTCCGAGATAGTTATTGGAAGAAAGAAGGATGCAGGGGCGGTTTTCCACTGTTGTTCTGGCCGTCTGGGGACCGTCCAGCCGTTTTAAGCGGCGAAAAAGGCTTTGCTTTTGTAAATATTCCAGTTCTGTCTGCAGAAAATCCATTGTCCAGTAACTCCCTCATCCCAGTGTTCTTTCCAGATCGGCCACCATCTGCCGGTCCAGGCCGGGGCCTCTGCCGGCGGTGGTCAGGTAGCCTCCGACAAGCATGCCGTTAATGCCGGCCACGAGCCCGAGTACCTGAAGATCTCTCAGGTTCACTTCCCGCCCGCCGGCGTAGCGCAGTTCCTTATCCGGCAGAATCAGACGGAAAATGGCGATGGTCTTCAAAATCTCCAGCGGCGGGAGCGGCTTCTGATCGGCCAGTCTGGTTCCCTTTATCGGATTGAGGATATTGACGGGGATGGAATCCACCCCCAGTTCCTTTAAGGTGAAGGCCATCTCAATGCGCTGGGCGAATGATTCGCCCATCCCGATGATGCCGCCGGAGCAGCATTTGAGGCCGGCTTCCCGGGTAATCCGGATGGTTTTTACCCTTTCGTCGAAAGTGTGGGTGGCGCAGATCCGGCTGAAGAAACTGCGGCTGGTTTCCAGGTTGTGATGGTAGCGGCTTACGCCCGCTTCTTTTAAAGCTTCGGCTTCCGCCGGCGTCAGGATGCCCAGCGAGCAGCAGCATTCCAGGCCGGTTTCCCGGCGGATCCGGGCCACCGCCTCCAGGATGGCGGCAAATTCCTTTTTTTCGCCCGTTCCCCTGCCGCTGGTGACTATGCTGAAGCGGTGGGCGCCGGCTTGTGCGGCCTGCTTCGCGGCCTGGACCATTTCAGCGGTTGAAACCAGAGGGTAAACGTTTATTTCGGCCCGGTGGCGGGCGGACTGGGCGCAAAAAGCGCAGTCCTCGCTGCAGCGCCCTGAACGGGCGTTTATAATGGAGCAAAAGTTTACGCTGTCGCCGGAAAATTTTTCCCGCACCTTGCCGGCCAGGGCCAGCAGGAAGGGAATATCCGAACCCTCCAGGCGGGAAAGCGCCACTGCTTCCTGGAAGTTTACTTCGCCGCCGTTCAGCACTTTTTCGCCCACCTGGAAAAGCAAGGCGGGTAGCATGAAAAGGCCTCCTTTATTTGTGTCGTTTTATTTAAAACTATTCTCCATTGTAAACTATATTCCTGCCTTGAGGTTGACAATTTGTCTTTGAATATAACCTGTATGCCGGGAGATACTTGATTTTAGACCAACTTTTAAATGACGGAGTGGATGGTATGGCTGAAAAAGTCGCCCCGGAAATCGACAGGCTGGTTGACGGCGCTCAAGAGTCATTGCGTGATTTTCTGGAGCTGGGACAGGAAGAAGTGGACGGGATTGTCAAAGCCATGACCCTGGCCGGCCTGGAGCGGCACATGGAACTGGCCAAAATGGCGGTGGAGGAAACCGGGCGGGGAGTGTTTGAAGATAAGGTGACAAAAAATATTTTCGCCACCGAGTACATCTATCACAGTATAAAATACCACCGGACAGTCGGGATGATTAAAGAGGAGGAAGAGGAAGGCTACATTGAGGTGGCCGAACCGATGGGGGTAATTGCCGGCGTGACGCCGCTGACCAACCCTACTTCGACCACCATGTTCAAGTCATTGATTGCCTTGAAAACCAGAAACCCTATTATTTTCAGCTTTCACCCCGGCGCCAGGCGGTGCAGCGCCGCAGCGGCGGCAGTGATGCGGGATGCCGCGATTGCCGCCGGAGCCCCGCCGCATTGCATTACCTGGATTGGAGAGCCTTCCATCGATGCCAGCCGGCAGTTGATGAACCACCCTGGCGTGGCCCTGATTCTGGCCACGGGCGGTACCGGCATGGTGCAGTCCGCCTACAGTTGCGGCAAGCCGGCCCTGGGTGTGGGGCCGGGCAACGTCCCCTGTTATATTGAGAAAACCGCCGCCTTGAAAAGGGCGGTTACCGACCTGATTTTAAGCAAGACTTTTGATAACGGGATGATCTGTGCTTCGGAGCAGGGTTTGATTGTCGACCGGGATATTGAGGCGGAAGTCGTCTCTCTTTTAAGAGAGAACGGCTGCTATTTTTTGAACGCGGAAGAAATAAAGCTTTTGGATCAACTGGCGACCTGCAACGGCACCTGCTCAATGAATCCGCAGGTGGTGGGCCGGCCGGTTGCCGAAATTGCGGGCATGGCCGGTTTCACCGTATCGCCGGAAACCAAAATCCTGCTGGCCCGCCTGGATGGAGTAGGGCCGGAATTTCCCCTTTCCAGGGAAAAACTCAGCCCCATTCTGGCTTTCTACACCGTTGCGGACCACCGGGAAGGGATCGAGCACTGCCGGTGCATGGTCGAGTTCGGCGGCATGGGACATTCAGCAGTGATTCACAGCAAAAGCGAAGATATCATCCGGGAGTTCGCCCGCCGGGTCATGGTGGGCCGGATTATTGTTAACGCACCCGCCACCCACGGCGCCATCGGCGATATCTACAACACCAACATCCCCTCCCTGACTTTGGGCTGCGGTTCTTTCGGCCGGAATACCACCACGGCCAATGTAAGCGCGGTGAACCTGCTCAATATCAAGAGGGTGGCCAGACGCCGGGTCAATATGCAGTGGTTCAAGGTGCCGGAAAGAATCTACTTTGAGTCCGGTTCCGTTCAATACCTGACCAAAATGCCCGGTGTAAGCCGCGCTTTTATTGTCACCGACCGCTTTATGGAGGAACTGGGCTACGTGGAAAAGGTAATCCACCACTTGAAGAAGAGGCCTTCAACCCCGGCCGTTGAAGTGTTTTCCGGGGTGGAACCCGAACCTTCCCTCGAACTGGTCATGAAAGGACGGGACCTGATGAATCAGTTCCGGCCGGACGTGATCATCGCCCTGGGAGGCGGGTCGGCCATCGACGCGGCCAAGGGGATGTGGCTTTTTTACGAGCATCCGGAGGTGGAGTTTGAATTTTTAAAACTTAAGTTTCTGGACATCCGCAAGCGCACTTACAAATACCCGAAACTGGGCCGGCGGGCGCGGCTGGTGGCCATTCCCACCACCAGCGGCAGCGGATCGGAAGTAACCGCTTTCGCGGTCATCACCGACCGCGGCGCCGAGATCAAGTACCCCCTGGCCGATTACGAATTAACCCCCGATGTGGCCATCATCGACTTTGATTTTGCCATGACGCTGCCCCGCGCGCTTACTGCCGACACCGGCCTTGACGTGCTGGCGCACGGGATCGAGGCTTATGTCTCGGTAATGGCTTCGGATTACACCGACGCCCTGGCTTTAAAGGCCATTGAACTGGTGTTCCAGTATCTGCCCGCCGCTTACAGGGACGGTGATAACCGGGAAGCGCGGGAGAAGATGCACAACGCTTCCTGCATTGCCGGGATGGCCTTTACCAACGCTTTTCTGGGAATCAACCACAGCCTGGCGCATAAAGCGGGGGGAGAGTTCCACATTCCCCACGGGAGGATCAATGCTGTTTTGCTGCCCCATGTTATTGCTTATAATGCGGAAACACCCGGCAAGTTTGTTTCTTTCCCCAAGTACGAGTACTACCGGGCGCCGGAAAAATACCGGGAAATTGCCCGGCATCTCGGATTGGCCGCTTCGACGCCGGCGGAGGGGGTACAGGGCTTAATTGAAGCCGTCCGGCAGTTGAGCAGGGAACTGGCAGTTCCGGCGACGATTGCCGGGCTGGGCGTCGGCCGGCGGGAGTTTGAAAGCAGGGTGCCTGTGCTGGCCGAAATGGCTTTTGCCGATCAGTGCACCACGACCAACCCCCGCCTGCCGCTGGTCGGCGAACTGGCGGAAATCTTGCGCCGGGCGTACGGCCCGTTGTAACAAATTCGTAACATTATCGCCATGCTCATCCCGCTTTTCTAGCCGGTTTAAGCCTATGCAACGGCCTGATGTCAGCCGGCGGTTACTCCAATGTTCAGCGAGCGCCGGGTTTAATCGGATAATTAGGTTTCCGTGCTCTCATGGTTCAATACCGACAAGAATAAGTGGGACCGCCGGCACACCACGGCCTTGACGAACAACATTGTAAAATTCGCCTTCATAGTAAGCGACTCCTGAACTCATTTGGCTTTGCAAGGACTTCATTGGGAGAATCTCGATTCCTACATCAATACGATCACCCACGTAGAAAGCAAGGTGCTTGACGAAGAGATCGTAGGCGACGAATGCATACTTGCCGAACTGGACCTCGACGGCCACGCGATCCTTGACGAAATCAGTCTGGTTGTAACTGAAAATTGGATTCTCACCAGCCGCCTCAATTTCTTTTTTCTGTTCCTCAGGCGACATCGTCAACGTCTTTCGGATGAGTTTCTCGTTACGGGTGACCCAGTAACTCACCCGGTTTTCTTCCCACGCCTTTGCGCGAAGAAAGCGTTTGAAAGCCACGTTCATATCAATCGGGCTGAATAGAAGATCCCCTATCATGGTCCTCTCTCTAGAGACCTTCGTCCGACACCTTTTTGCGTCTACCGCTGAAATGACCTCTTTTATCTCTTCCCAAAGGGCTGGCTTGTGAACGAGAAGAAACTCAAGCCCGTTAAGATGAGAGTATGTTTCGACGATCTTCATCGGACTGCCTTCCTCCCGTATTTCGGTCCTCTCTCGAACAGTGTTGTCTGCTCGGGGTTTTTCTTCCAGGGGGAAGTGGTCAGCCTGTTCCCCGCTTCAACAGGATCATATACCGGCCTGTCCATAGGACGGGTCCTCAGTGTGCCTTCCAGTTCCTTCTGGATTCTCTCTCGTGCAAGCTCAACATACTTGGGGACGGTCTCCGCTCCAACACCCCGCCGCTCATGGCGAATAGCGGCGATGACTGAGGTGCCCGTTCCAAGGAATGGGTCCAGTACCCAGTCACCCTCGTTTGTAAGAGAAAGCACCAATCTTTCAATTAGCTCAACGGGGAACTGGCATGGATGTTCGGTTTTCTCAACGTGATTGCTTTTTACATTCGGAATCACCCACAAGTCACCAGGATTCTTACCAAGGGGGTTGCACGAATACTGGCCAGCTTTCGGTCCTTTGAAATACTTCTTCCCGGGATATTTCTGGGGGATGCGCACGGCGTCGAGATTAAACACATATTCGTCGGACTTGGTAAACCAGATGATCGTTTCATACCGTCCGGAGAAACGGCGGCTGCAGTGTAACCCGTGCTCAAAGTGCCAGATAATGCGATTCCGCATCCGAAGACCAAGATTCGAGAAAACAGGATACAGGACGGTATCCAAGGGGATGATGGCCCCTCTGTCAATATAGTTCCCTACCTGCCAGCAAATACTACCTTTAGGGGACAAGGCCCGCACGCATTCAACGATGACTTGGGCTTGTTGTTGGAGGTACAAATCAAGATGAAGTTTCTTCTCGTATTCTTTACCAATGTTGTAAGGGGGCGAAGTAACAACGAGTTGGAGCGAGTCATCCGGGATGGATTTCAACAGATCAAGACAGTCGCCGGCGTATACGACGATAGATTCCGATGGTGCAAACTTATCGGCGATCTTGTGATTCTTATTAAACAGCGTCTGATTTTTCGTCTTCATTCTGGCCCTCTCAATCCATCGTCCTTGTGAGACCTAACGTTTCCTTTTAAACTTGTTGTCAACTTGAAAACTTCGCCGAAAACTAAAATCTTCCTTCCTGTTTTAACAATTTTTAAAAAGAAATATTCAAAAGGAGTTGTCTCAAACAGAACAAAGATAGCCGCCCTCTCCCGGATACACATGGAGCTGAAAGACTGGGGATTCCTGCCCGGCGTTAAAGCCTTGGATGTTTCCGGCTACAAGCCCGTAGGAAAAAGCACGCGCGGAACCGGGGCGATTTGTTGACATCACCGGCCCGGCTCCGTTATGATAACGGTAAGACAGGATGAGAGCAGGTGCCCGGATGGATTTGATCAGGGAGGGGCCGAACAGGTACCGTCTGCAGCGCACGGCAGCCATGCGGGTGGACGGTATTGTTTATTTAAACAGGGCTTTGTTGCCGCTGGCCTACCGGGACAGGTCCCTGGAACAATTGGCCGACGCGGCTTCGCTCCCCGGCGTGGTCGGGCCGGTCTGCGGCATGCCGGACATTCACGAGGGGTTCGGCCTGCCCATCGGTGGGGTAATGGCCAGCGCCAAAGACGGGTTGATTTCCGCCGGGGCGGTGGGGATGGACATAAACTGCGGGGTGCGCCTGCTGGCAACCGGCCTGCCGGCCCGGAAGGTGGAAGTTCCCGTTTTGCGGCAGTTTATCACCCGCATTGAAGAATACGTGCCTACCGGCGTGGGTAAAAGAGGCAAGCAAAAGGAGATCACCGGGAAGGTGTTTGAAGAGGCGGCGCATCTCGGCTCGCAGGCTTTGGTGGAGGCGGGATTCGGCCGGCCGGATGATGTGGTTAACACCGAAGAAGAAGGCTGCCTGGCCGGAGCCGACCTGGGCGCGGTAAGTGATGAGGCAATCAAAAGAGGGGCGGTGCAGCTTGGCACCCTGGGCGGCGGTAATCATTTTATCGAGGTCCAGGTGGCGGACGAGATTTACGAGCCGGACGTGGCTGAAAAATTCGGGCTTTTCGAGGGGCAGTTGCTGGTCATGATTCATACCGGCAGCCGCGGTTTCGGCCATCAGATCTGCACCGACTACAGCAAGAGCCAGTTGCAGGCGGCCAAGAAATACGGCATTGAGCTTCCCAACCGCGGCCTGGCCTGCGCGCCGGTGGATTCTCCGGAAGGCCGGGCTTACTGGGCGGCCATGGCCTGTGCCGTAAACTTTGCCTTTGCCAACCGGCAGGTGATTGCCCACTGCGTGCGGCGGGCGTTTGAAGATGTTTTCGGCCTGTCTTCCGGAAAATCCGGACTGAAAACAGTTTATGATGTGGCTCATAATATCGCCAAGTGGGAGGAACATGGCGGGCGCAGGGTGCTGGTGCACCGCAAGGGTGCTACCCGGGCCTGCCCGCCGGGGCATCCGGTAAATCCGCAAGCATACCGCTCTACCGGACATCCCGTGCTTGTTCCGGGCAGTATGGGCACGGCTTCCTACGTTTTAACCGGCGCCGGAAAAGCGGCCGAATCCTTTTACTCGGTAAACCACGGCGCCGGCAGGACTCTTTCCCGCTCCGCGGCGTCAATGTCCATCTCAAAGGAAGAATTTGCCCGCAGCATGGGCGATGTCCTTATAAACACACGTAATTACCGGGACTTTCTGGACGAAGCCCCGGCTGCTTACAAGGATATCGACCAGGTGGTGGAAACCCTGGCTGCCATCGGGATGACCCGGAAGGTAGCCAGGTTGAAGCCCCTGGCGGTAATCAAAGGAAGGGATTAGAACCGTTACAACCTTTTCGGCTTATAAGTCTGGCAGCATGTGTTTTCCATTGAACCGGCCTTGTTTTGATCGCGGGCGGCGACTTCAATCCCTTCGGCCTGGCAGGTTTTATCCTGGTTGTGCCGGCAATCCTCGATGTTGCAGTTTGTTACTCTGGACATAAAATGATCCTCCTTGTCATGGTTGTTTTAATGCGGTTAATATGTTCAGGCAAGGCAAAAAATATACGTTTGGAGAGGAGGCATGGTTTTTGTCCCGGCAGTTTAGGATTCTGGTTGCCGATGACGAACAAAAAATTCGGGAAGTAACAAGGATGTATCTTGAAAAAGAGGGCTTTGCGGTCGGGGAAGCGGCTGACGGTCAGGAGGCGCTTGATTGCCTGGCGGCGGGAAAATGGGACCTGCTGGTGCTGGATTTAATGATGCCCAAACGCAACGGGTGGGAGGTTTGCCGGGAAGTAAGAAAGACTTCGGACATGCCGGTTATAATGCTGACCGCCCGGGAGGCTGAAATCGACCGGGTACTTGGCCTGGAACTGGGCGCCGATGACTACGTAGTAAAACCGTTTAGCCCGCGGGAACTGGTGGCCAGAGTGAAAGCCGTGCTGCGCCGTACCGGGTCATCTGAGGTCCGGGGAGATACTACCGATGGAACGAGTGCCTTAGATTACGGCGATATAACCATTGATCCCTCTTCTCGCTTAGTGCTGGTTTCGGGTCAGCCGGTTTCGCTTACCCCTAAAGAGTTCGAAATGCTTTATTACCTGGCAAAATACCCCGGCCGGGTGTTCAGCCGGGAAAAGCTTTTGGAGGCAGTGTGGGGCTACGATTATTTTGGTGATGCCAGAACAGTGGATACTCATATCAACCGCTTGCGGGATAAACTGGCAAAAATACCGGAGAGCCCTTCTTTTATTACTACGGTGTGGGGCATCGGCTATAAATTTGAGGTGGCAAAATGAACCTTATAAAGAGGAGTATCTTGCTGAAACTGTGGCTATTGACGGTTTTGCTGGTGGTAATAGTAATTGTAGTATCGAGCATATTGCAGACAGAAAAATTAAAAGGCCTTTATTACAGTCAGCAGGCTGAACAATTAATAAAGGAAGGCGAAAAAATAGCGGAAAACCTGGCCGCTAATGATTTGGAGTTTGGCCATTTTTTGGCCATGACGGCAGGCATGATTGGTGCCAACCTTATGATAATTGATCGTGAAGGTACCGTAAAAGAGTGTGAAGGTGTGGGTATGATGAGGCGCGGAGTGGGGGCAAGAATCGGTATGGCCGGTCATCACGGAATGCCCTGGCGCACGGCGGACCTGGAGCAGGTGTGGGCGGGGAAGAGTATATCCTCCCGGGGATATAGCAGCTTTCTCGACAGCGAGGTGCTGTCGGTAGCTGTTCCGGTAAAACGCGGGGGGGAAATTGGCGAGGCGGTGGTTTTAAGCGCTCCTCTGGCGCCAATTCAGAGCCGGCTGGTAAACCTGCAAAAAGTCACCCTTTATACCGGCTTGGGCGGTATTTTATTGGCAACTCTGTTAAGCTTGCTTTTCTCCCGTTCTATTTCCAGACCCTTGCTGGAAATGAATAAGATTGCCCAGGCGCTGGCCCATGGCGATTATTCTCAACGGGTAAGAGTAAAATCGGAGGATGAAGTAGGCGCCCTGGCTTATTCTTTAAACTATCTGGGTAAAGAACTGCAGGAGAAAGTGGCTGCTCTGGAACATCTGAATCAAACCAGAAGGGACTTTGTGGCTAACGTTTCGCATGAACTGAGGACGCCGCTTACTATTATGCAGGGGTTTACCGAGGCTTTGTTGGACGGAATGGCGAAATCCGAAGTCGACCGGCAACGTTACCTGGAAAATATCCTGGCCGAAATTTTAAGGTTACGCCGTCTGGTTACGGAGTTGCTTGATTTGCGCCGGATGGAACTGGGACAGATGGAAATGGCCAGAAAAGAAACTTCTCTTGCCGCTCTTGCCGGGCACGTTGTTGAAAAGTTTCAACCTGTTACCGCGCAAAAAGGAGTTGAAATCAAGAGGCTGTTTCCAAAACAGTTACCAGCCGTTTTTGCCGATCCGGACCGGTTGGAGCAGGTGCTGGTCAACCTGCTGGATAATGCCGTCCGGGCGGCCCCAAAGGGTGGATGGGTTAAATTATCTGTGCAGGAAAGTGAAAGCATGCTTCAGGTTTCGATCAGCGATAACGGGCCCGGTATTCCCCCGGAAGAGCAGTCTTTAATCTGGGAAAGATTTCATAAAACAGACCGTTCTCGTTCCCGCACCGGGAGCGGCACCGGTCTTGGGCTGGCTATTGTCAGGCAGATCGTCGAAGCGCATGGAGGCAATGTCGAAGTCGTCAGCGAGCCCGGTAAAGGCAGTATGTTTACTTTTACCATACCGGTATATGTTAAAGAAAGCCAGGTATGATCAATCCTGGTTTTTTTATTTGTGCATAAAGCTGATTTTTAAAACAAATAATACTGAAAGTAAAAGGAGGTGAAGGAGTGTTAAAAGATTCTCAAATGATCCAGTCTTGTATTGCGCATTGTAGAAATAGTGCTAATGACATCAAAAGTCTTGCTGAGGCTACCGCGGACTTAAGAGCAAAAGACGAGTTAAACAAAGCCATGCAATCTATTAATGCATGCGTCAGACACTGTGAGGAAGCACTTACGAAAACAATGTAAATTTATCAAAGAGGGGGGAAAATTATGCCGTTAAAGGAATCGCAAGCAATTTATTCATGTGTTGCCATGTGCCAGAATACCCAGAATATGATTCGAAACGTAGCCGATATGGCTCATGATCCGAGGGCAAAAGACGAATTAAACAAAGCTTTTCTTTCTATTGATGCCTGTATCAAGCAATGCCAAACGGCAAGTTCATGGATTGGCTGATACCAGGGCCTTTATAAGGCCCTTTTAAATTTTTAATTTGTTTAATGGTTTAAAAACAATATTTCTGGTTACTATACGGGCTATTAGAGGCTGGGAGGAAAACGGGTTCTTTTGTTGGCCAATAACATCTGCGATACGTAAACTTTCCGAGAAAAGACGATAGGCAATTACATAAGCCGTGTGGTCACCTTTTGCTCCGGCATGAACCGAACCACGGCAACAACCCATTACTAATACGTTACCATCAGCAACTATTTCCGCGCCGGGATGCACATCGCCCAGCACTATTATATGCTTGTTAAAGACAACCTGTTGTCCGGAACGTAGATTTCGCTTTATCAGCAAGGCGCTTTCTCCTTCTGTTGCAGGCGAAGCACTAAATTCCGGGAAGCGCCGGAAGCGCACCGTGTTTTTTGGCAACGTTGCTTCTGCATGCAGAGTCAGCCCATATTGCTGGCAGATTTCTGCCAATTCGCTTTTTTGATTATCTGTAATGGGATGACTGTCATGGAAGAAAGAGAGCTTTGCGCCTTTTAGAAAGTCACCGGCCGACTCTATTTTTGTACGCAGGTTTTTTTTGATTTCTTCGAATTCGCTGAAAGCATCAAAGGTGATTATCAGCCCGTTTCTGGTTCCTTTGATATTGACGGCATTTCTGGCCACTCAGAACTGCCTCCTTCCCGGATAATGTCTTTTTATGACCTTAAAAAATTTAATTCGATTGTTTTTGTGCGTTTCCTGCAAAAAAGGAAAATTAAAAGTGAGTTTTGTATAAAAAAGTTGCTTTTGCGGTAACCTCAAGATTAGACAGTCAGGTCAGGAGGCGGCTTAAGAATGTCTGAATGGAGAAACGACCCGATTACCAACCGGTGGGTTGTCATCGCTACTGAGCGCGGAAAACGGCCGTTTGACTATAAGGAAATTGTTGAGGAACGGCAAAACAAGGAATGTCCTCTGTGTATCGGCAATGAAGAACAAACTCCGCCGGAAATTATGTCCTGCCGGGAGTCCGGCAGCCTTAAGGATGGACCGGGATGGTGGGTGCGGGTAGTACCTAACAAGTTTCCGGCTGTAAGTATCAAAGGTGAGTCCGATATTTTTAAACGGGGTATCTATCAGGTAATGCCAGGGGTTGGCGCTCATGAAGTGATCGTTGAATCAAGCGATCACGAGCCAGGTTTGGATTCTCAAACGGAAAAGCAAATCGAAGATGTAATTTGGGTTTGGCAGGAACGCCTCCAGGATTTACGGAAAGATGTCAGACTTAAATATATCCAGATCTTTAAGAATACGGGGTCAACAGCCGGTGCCTCACTTGAACATACCCACTCACAGTTAATTGCCATACCGCAAGTACCCGATGAAATTAAAAAAGAAATAAAGGGTATTAAGGAATACGCAGACAGACATGGCACGTGTGTTTTTTGTGATATAGTTAGACTGGAAAGTGAGAACCAGGAAAGGGTTGTCTTAGATAGTGATCACTTTCTCAATTTTGCTCCTTTTGCTTCGCGCTTTCCTTTTGAGAATTGGATTGTGCCTAAAGAACACCAGCATGACTTTGGGCTAATCCAGGAAAAGCAGGTGAAGGATCTGGCTAAAGTTTTACGTTCCACGCTGCGTAAGATGAATATGATGATCAAAAACATCCCTTATAATGTGGTACTGCATACCGCACCCGTTAACGTGCTGGAAGAGCATCAGTATCACTGGCACCTGGAAATACTACCCCGCCTGACCATAATGGCCGGATTCGAATTGGGCACGGGCTGTTATATCAACCCTACTCCTCCCGAAGTAGCCGCTCAGGCTTTTAGGGAAACTGAAGAAATTTATGAATTCCAGAATAAAAAACAGGAGGTTTTTCATTATGTTTGACCGGCCTCTAAAGATTCTTCTGGTTGCTTCTGAAGTGGTTCCTTTTGCTAAAACCGGGGGGCTGGCCGATGTGGCTGGCTCACTGCCGAAAGCTCTGGCCACGGTAGGCAACGATAACCTGGGCAACGATGTGCGGGTGGCAATGCCTCATTACAAGCAGATTGAGGGGGCGTCCTACCGGATGGACTTCCCGGTTCAGTTTGGTGACCGTTTGGAAACTGCGGTGATCCAGGAGAGTAGCATTGAAGCCCAGTTTCAAGGTGAACACAGGCTGGTCCCGGTTTATATGATCAATAATTACCATTACTTCTACCGGGACGGGATGTACATGTTTCCGGACGAGGCCGAACGGTTTGCTTTCTTTTGTCGTACTGTCCTGGAAATGTTGCCCCGGTTAAACTGGCAGCCTGACATAATTCACTGTAACGACTGGCAGTGCGGCTTAATCCCCTTGTTTTTGAAAGTTAATTATCATCAGCACCCCTTTTACACCCGGATTACTACGGTATTTACTATTCACAACCTTCAATATCAAGGCAACTTTTCAAAGGAAGTGCTGAACCTGCTCGGGTTGGGCAGCGAGTTTTATCACCCGGAGCGGCTGGAATTCTACGGTATGGTAAGTTTCATGAAAGCTGGCATTCTTTATGCCGATCTGGTCAGTACGGTTAGCCGTACTTATGCGGCGGAAATCCAGCAGCCCGAACTAGGCGAGCGCATGGACGGCGTATTACGCAAGCGTTCCAGGGATTTGTACGGTATCGTTAACGGGATCAACTACCATGAATTTAATCCGAAGACCGATCCGAGAATTCACCGGAACTATGATCAATTTACTGCTTATAATAAACGGGAAAATAAATATGCGCTCCAGAAGGAAATGGGCCTGCCTGTCCAGGAGGTACCGGTTATTGGTTTAATCTCGCGCCTGGTAGGACAAAAAGGACTCGACTTGCTTGCGGAAATAATAGATGATTTAATGAAGGAAGACATCCAGTTGGTAGTTCTCGGCAGCGGTGACCGGTATTACGAGCAACTGCTGGAAAAGATAAAAGAACGCTTTCCCGCTAAGATAGGCCTTTATATTGGCTTTAACCCGATTCTAGCACAGCGTATTTACGCCGGAGCCGATATATTTTTAATGCCTTCCCGCTTTGAGCCCTGCGGTCTCGGCCAGTTGATCAGCCTGCGTTACGGAACGATCCCGGTTGTACGTTTTACCGGTGGGCTGGCCGATACAGTAAGTGATTATGATCCGCTTACCGGTTCCGGGAACGGTTTCGGATTTTTTGAATACAGCAGCGACGCCATGAAAAAGGCCATCTTCCGGGCGCTAAAACTTTACCGGGATGAACCGGAGAAATGGTATAAGCTGGTTAGAAATGTCATGGAACTGGATTTTTCCTGGGCCCGATCTGCTGTTGAATACCTTCAACTCTATCAGGAATCTATGGGGCGGCACCTTTCATTGCAGCAAATAGCTTGAGAGGCTTGCCCTGCATTTTTGGTAACACTGGATAGATCTATTTGAGAGGTATTTAAACTAAGTACTTATTTTATTATAATCTTATTGATTAACCTATGATTCAATAAGATTCTCAGGAGGTGAAGTTATGAGCAGTTGTGCAAATTGCGGGATATATGCCTGCTATAAGGGAGAACCAGACAAAATCCCGAAGAATTGTCCAATGAGAGAATACCCTGATGTTTATGAAAAGGCGATGCTGGCGTATCAGGACCCGTCCATGCTTAACCTAGCCCGCAGTTCGGCTCTTACGGAGGCTGCCGGCTACGGTATATGGAGCCGGGTGCGGGAGATCATAGAATTCTCCCGTCGTGCCGGGTTTTCAAGGCTGGGCCTGGCTTTTTGCGTGGGGCTGCGGCGGGAAGCGGCTGCTGCCGGCAATATCTTTCGGGAAAATGGTTTTACGGTGTTTTCGGTTATTTGCAAATCCGGATCGGTGCCAAAAGAAGAGATTGGCTTGCGAGACGAAGAAAAAGTGCGCCCCGGTCAATTTGAGGCCATGTGCAACCCTGTTGTCCAGGCAAAGATTCTTAATGAGACAGGTACGGAATTGAACATATTATTAGGTCTGTGCGTCGGCCACGACAGCCTGTTTATCAAACACTCGCTGGCGCCGGTCACGGTACTGGCGGTAAAGGACCGGGTGCTGGCCCACAACCCGCTGGGTGCCCTTTATGCCATCCACTATTACCATGCTAAATTAAAGCCGGCTGAAAAGTCTTAGTATAAATTTGTTTATTGTTTTCTATGGCTGTATGTAGTAGACTATCGATAAATATTTTTTTAGAATTTTCGCTAAACGAAAGGGCGGGCTTAAGTGAAAATAACTTTAATATTACCCAAATGGCAGCACGGGTTGTGGGATGTTCGTTTATTCAGGATGCCGCCTTTGGGCTTAATGAGACTGGCATCGGTTACCCCACCTGAATATGAAGTAGAGATTATTGACGAAAACGTTGAGAAGATAAAATACGATAATACTGACTTAGTTGGCATCTCGGCGATGACTTCGCTGGCAAACAGAGCTTATGAAATTGCAGACCGTTACCGTTCAAGGGGAGTAAAAGTAATCCTGGGAGGTATACATCCTTCGATTCTGCCGGAGGAGGCAATTACTCATGCTGATGCAGTGGTTATTGGTGAGGCGGATTTAATATGGAAAGAGGTTTTGAGGGATTTTGGAAATAATGAACTAAAAAAATTTTATCAGACTGATTCTCCTCCTGATTTATCTAGTTTACCAGTTATAAAAGCCAATTCGATGATCAAGAATAAATATTTTTTCCCCAACTCAGTTCAAACTTCCCGGGGTTGCCCCTTCGGTTGTGATTTTTGCTCGGTTTCCCAGTACAACGGAGTGAAAATAAGGCATCGTCCAATTGAACATATTTTAAGTGAAATAGATAACTTTAAAACAGGATTGATGAAGAAAATGTTTTTCTTTACGGATGACAATATTGCAGGCAATCCTGTTTATAGTGAGGAGTTATTTAAGGCTATTAAACCACTTAAATTAAAGTGGGGCAGCCAGGCTTCCATAACTATTGCCAAAAATGAAAAAATTTTAAAACTGGCTGCCGAGAGCGGCTGTACGGCTCTGCTTATTGGCTTTGAGTCATTAAAACAAGAGTCTTTAGATGAGGTGCATAAAGCTTATAAGGCCAGAGAATATAAAGAAATGGTTAAAAGAATTCATGATCACGGGATTGTTCTGGAAGGAGCTTTTATTTTTGGCTTTGATAATGATGACAAGGATGTTTTTGAGAAAACGCTTGATTTTTGCCATGAGACGGGAATAGATGTTGCCCAGTTTACAGCTTTGACCCCCTTTCCAGGAACCAGGCTTTTTGAGAGGATGAAAGAAGCGAACCGGCTCATCACCTATAACTGGGATTATTATGACGCTTTTAACGTCGTTTTCAGGCCGAAAAACATGACCGTTGAAGAATTGCAAGACGGCATCCGATGGGCTTATTATAGTTTTTACTCTACTAAGTCGATTGCCAAGAGATTTTTTTCATTGTTGTTTTTGTCCAGAAGCTATTTGCCTTTTTTAATTTTTTATCTCTTAACGAATTTTGATTTTAAGAAACTAATGAACTGGAAATTAAATTTACCTAACGTTCAGGCTGACGTAACCGATTCTGAGGAAATCAATTATTCATCTTAAGAATAAGCAATCTAAAACGTGCCCGGCAATCTAATCACTGCATAGGGGTGACTATGCTGTTACCGGAGTTTTTCCTGATTCAACAGTTGTTTGAAGATAACGGAATAAGTAATGTTTCTGCTTTTATACGGCGAGAATTGAGTAAATTTATACCGGGGGATTTAAAACCCGGAGCGCGGATTGCTGTGGCGGTGGGCAGCAGAAACATAGCCAATCTAGTGCCGGCAGTAAAAACAGTTGTTTCAGAACTAAAAAAAGCCGGCGCTTTTCCTTTTATTTTGCCGGCAATGGGTTCACACGGAGGAGGGACGGCCGAAGGTCAAAAAAATCTGCTGGCTTCCCTGGGAATTACCGAAGCATCGACAGGTGCGGTTGTTGATGCCACGGCGGAGGCGGTGAAGGTAGGGCATACTGCCGTCGGGCAGGCAGTTTATCAAAACAGCCTTGCGGCTGCCAGCGACGGCGTGGTGCTTGTAAACCGGATTAAAGAGCATACTTCTTTTGAGGGTAAATTTGAGAGCGGTATTGCCAAGATGCTGGTAGTTGGTCTGGGAAACCCTGCCGGCGCTGCTTTTTTTCATGAAAATGGACCGGATAAATTGGGGATCATGCTTCCCGAGATGACCGCAGTGGCCATTAAGAACACACCCCTGCTTTTCGCCGTGGCCCTTGTGGAAAATGCCCGGCGGCAAACGGTACTTATTGAGGGGCTGAAACCAGAAGATATTCTGACGCGGGAGCCGGAGTTGTTAAAATACGCAAAGAGCCTGACCCCGTCAATACCGTTTTCGCAAATTGATCTGCTGGTGGTTGATGAGATAGGCAAAAATTTCAGCGGTACCGGTATGGATACCAGGGTGATTGGACGGTTACGCATTCCCGGCAAACGTGAGCCGGTATCACCACAAATAAAGAGAATTGTAGCTTTAAATCTATCGGATGGTTCGGAAGGAAATGCCTACGGCGTTGGACTGGCTGACTTCACCACTGCCTGCCTGGTAGAAAAAATGAACCGCCGGGTTACATACATCAATGCGTTAACTACCGGCTTTCTCGAGCGGGTAAAAATTCCCGCTTACTTTGTAAATGCTGAAGAAGCTATTTGTTTTGCTGTTCGTTCCCTGAACACGGCGACTTCTGCAGAATTAAAAATAGTGCGGATAAAAAATACCTTGGAACTGGAAGTAATGGAGATATCTGCACCATTGCTGGCCGAAGTAAAAAATAACGCTGGGGTTAAAATTATTAATGGCGGCTACCGCTGGAAATTCATTGACGGTTTATAATAGCAAGGCTCTTGACTTCTAGACACACATAAGGCATAATAGGTTTATCAAAAACGGGCGGGTAGTTCAGTGGGAGAACGCTTGCTTGACACGCAAGAGGTCGCTGGTTCAATCCCAGTCCCGCCCACCAGCAATACCAAGGCTTCCAGGAATCCAAGTTTTACTGCAACATGCAAAGGCGTAATCATTATACTTTGACTGTCTGGAAAGCTGAATTGCCGTTCCGGCAAAAAAGTTCTTGACAGGAAGTTTATATTGGCTTAAAGTTATGCTATAGTTTCTATAGCAGCTGAGATGAGTGTTAGTTTAGATTGAGCTGAGCTGAGATGAGGCGGGAGTTTTGTTTGTTTTTGGCTGAAGAAAAAACGACCGGCACTCATTTGGGTGCCGGTTTTTGCTTTGGAGGGGGAAAATGACGCGGGAAGAATATTTCAGCTTCAGTAAAGAATACAATCTTATTCCCGTTTGGCGGGAATTGCTGGTGGATTTGGAAACGCCGATCACTATTTTTAAAAAGGTGTCTCCCGACGGTCCGGCCTATCTTTTGGAAAGCGTGGAGGGCGGCGAAAATCTGGCCCGCTACTCGTTCATCGGTTTGGATCCGTTTATGGTTTACCGGTGCCGGGGGGAGGACGGCCTGCTGGGAGACGGGGAAGGGGTGCGGGAAGTCGGCGGTTCGCCGCTGGCCGTGCTGAAGGGATTGCTGGGGCGGTACCGGGCGCCGCAGTTGAGCGAACTGCCCCGTTTTTACGGGGGGGCGGTGGGCTACCTGGGTTATGACCTGGTCCGTTTGATTGAAAAACTGCCGGATGCTGCGGAAGATGATTTGGGGCTGCCCGACTGCATGTTTGTTTTTGCCGGCACGGTTTTAATTTTCGATCATGTGCGGCACACTCTTAAAATTGTGCACAATAGTCTTGTGGACGGCGACCCCGGCGCGGCCTACGACCGGGCGGAGATGGCGATTGAGAAGATCACGGCCGCTCTGCAGAGGGATTTGCCCGGTGAAAAGAAAAGTTTTAAGGTGGCGGCGGATGCCGGGCTGCCGGAAGCCAACATGACCAGGGAAGATTTTACCGGCATGGTGGAGCGGGCCAAAGAATACATCAGGGCCGGCGATATATTGCAGGTAGTGCTGTCGCAGCGCTTCCGGGTTCCTTTTAAGGGCGACTGTTTCCGGGTTTACCGCAACCTGCGCGCCATCAACCCTTCGCCGTATCTTTATTACCTCGACTTTAGAGGAATTTTCCCCGGCCGGGGCGAAGGGCCGGTGATCATCGGCTCGTCGCCGGAAATGCTGGTGCGGGTGGAAGGCGACCTGGTTCAGACGTGCCCCATTGCCGGGACCAGGCCGCGGGGGAAAAATCCGGAGGAGGACCGGGCTCTGGCCTGCGAGTTGCTGGCGGATGAAAAGGAACGGGCGGAGCACCTGATGCTGGTGGACCTCGGCCGCAACGACCTGGGCCGGGTGTGCACGGCGGGCAGCGTCGCGATGACCAGGTTTATGGAAGTGGAAAGGTACTCTCACGTTATGCACCTGGTATCCACCGTGCAGGGGCGCCTGGAGCCCGGTCGTGCGAGTTTTGACGCCCTGCAGGCCTGTTTCCCGGCCGGCACGGTGAGCGGGGCTCCGAAGGTGCGGGCGATGGAAATCATTGATGAAATGGAGCCGACCCGGCGCGGCATTTATGCCGGCGCCATCGGTTACCTCGGGTTTGGCGGCAATATGGATACCGCCATCACCATCCGCACTGTTTTGCTTCACGACGGCTACGCTTACGTTCAGGCCGGGGCGGGAATTGTGGCCGATTCCGACCCGGTGCGGGAGTACCAGGAGACCGTCAATAAGGCGAGGGCGCTTCTAAATACTTTGCAGGGGGAAGAGGTTTAAGTAAATGGTTTTGATGATCGACAATTACGATTCCTTTACCTACAACCTGGTCCAGTACCTGAGGGAACTGGGGGAGGAGGTACGGGTGTTCCGGAACGACAGTATTTCTTGCGCTGAAATAAGCTCTTTAAACCCCGGCCGCATCGTTATTTCGCCCGGGCCGTGCACACCGAACGAAGCCGGTGTATCCCTGGCGGTTATTGAGAAGTTTGCCGGCGTCATTCCGATCCTGGGTGTCTGCCTGGGGCACCAGGCCATCGGCCAGGCGTTCGGGGGCAGGGTGGTGCGGGCGGCCAGGCTGATGCACGGTAAAACCTCGCTTATCCACCACGATGGCCGCAGTGTTTTCCGGGATCTGCCCGTGCCTTTTACGGCTACCCGCTATCATTCGCTGATCGTGGAGCGGGAAAGCCTGCCGGCCTGCCTGGAGATTTCGGCCTGGACGGAAGAGAGGGAAATTATGGGCGTAAGACACCGGGAATTGATGGTGGAAGGAGTGCAGTTCCACCCGGAATCTATTTTAACCGAGCACGGGCATGAGCTTTTAAGGAACTTCTTGAACATGGGAGGGGGTCTTGGTTGATTAAAGATGCCATTAAAAAGGTAGTGGCCGGCGGGAACCTGACCGAGGAAGAGTCGGTGATGGTGATGGAGCAGATTATGGACGGGGAGGCCACCCCCGCGCAAATTGCGTCGTTTTTAACGGCGCTGAGTTTAAAAGGGGAAACGGTGGAGGAAGTTACCGGTTTTACCCGGGTAATGCGCCGGAAGGTGACGCCGGTGCGCTCGTCGCACCCCCTGGTGGTCGATACCTGCGGCACCGGCGGTGACGGCGCCGGCACCTTTAATATTTCCACGGCGGCCGCCCTGGTGGTGGCGGGCGCCGGCGTGCCGGTGGCCAAACACGGCAACCGTTCCGTCTCCAGCCGGTGCGGCAGCGCCGACGTGCTGGAAGCCCTCGGCGTGCGGATCGAGATGACGCCGGAAGAATCGTCCAGGTGCCTTGACCGGGTGGGGATAGCTTTTCTTTTCGCGCCGCTTCTGCACGGGGCCATGAAGCACGCGGCCGGCCCCCGGCGGGAAATCGGCATCCGCACCGTGTTCAATATTCTGGGGCCCATGACCAATCCGGCCGGCGCCGGCGCCCAGGTGCTGGGCGTCTACGAGCCCCGCCTCACCGGGCTGCTGGCCGGCGTGCTGGCCCGGCTCGGCACAGAGCGTGCTTTCGTGGTGCACGGCGCGGGGGGGCTGGATGAGGTTTCCCTGGCCGGACCGGCGGTTGTCTGTGAAATCTGCGGCGGGTCGGTCCGCAACGGTGAACTCGACCCGGCCGGGTACGGTTTCGCCTATGCGCCTGTTTCCGCCCTGGCCGGGGGCACGGCGGAAGAAAATGCGGCCGTAATTAAAGAAGTGCTGGCGGGTGAGCGGGGACCGCGGCGGGACGTGGTGGTTCTCAACGCGGCCCTGGGACTGGTGGCCGGAGGGAGGGCCGCCGGGGTGGCGGAAGGTATCGCCCTGGCGCAGGAAAGCATTGACTCCGGTGCGGCCATGGGCAGGCTGGAGGCGCTGGTTTCTTTCAGCCGTTGATAATGTCGCCCACCTTGTCATTAAACTTTTGGGAGTGTTAACTGTTAAACGTAGAATGATGGTTAGTAATAACCCTGTATTTAACTCCATATTAGAAAGGATTGTCGATAGTAAGAAAATAGCGCTGGCCGGCCGGAAAGAGGCTGTTCCGCTTTCCTTGCTGGAAGCGCGGTTATCTTCCGCTCCCCCGCCGCGCCCTGTGTTGCCGGCCCTGCGCCGGCCCGGCGAGGTGGCCTTGATTGCGGAAATTAAAAAGGCGTCTCCGTCCAAAGGAATCATCCGGCAGGACTGCGACCCGGTGGAAATCGCCCGTATTTACACCGCCTCAGGTGCGGCGGCCATATCGGTGCTGACCGAAGAGGCGTTCTTCCTGGGGCATGACGCTTACCTGACCGCCGTGCGGCAGGTAACCGGCCTGCCGCTTCTGCGCAAGGATTTTATCATCGACCCGTATCAGGTTTACGAGTCCCGCCTGATCGGGGCGGACATGGTGCTGCTCATTGCAGCCATCCTTTCCGGCGGGCAGTTGGCGGAGTTCAAAAAGCTGGCTGACGCCCTGGGCCTGCCCTGCCTGATGGAAGTGCATGATGAAGAAGAGCTGGGGCGGGCGCTGGCTGCCGGAGCGGAATTGATCGGCATCAACAACCGCGACCTGCGCACTTTTGAAACCGACCTGGGCGCCACCTTCCGTCTGCGCCGGCTGATAGATGATGACTCCGTTACGGTGGTGAGCGAAAGCGGGATTAAAAGCCGCAGCGACATTGTTGCTTTGCGGGAGGCCGGCGTCCACGCCGCTTTAGTCGGCGAAGCCCTGATGTGCCGCCCGGATATCGGCGCCGGCCTCAAGGAGTTGGCAGGATTATGAGAAGTCGACGAAGCAATCTTCTGCTGACGGCTGATAGCTGACAGCTTATCAAAGATTGCTCCGCCTACGGTTTGCAATGACGGAAGGCGCAGTTTGCAAAAATAGTGGTTTTGACGGAGGACCGGAATGAGGGTTAAGATTTGCGGCATCAGAGACTTAAAAACCGCCCTGGCGGCGATTGAAGCCGGGGCCGACGCTCTTGGTTTTGTCTTTGCCGAAAAGAGCCCGCGGCGCATTTCGCCGGATGCGGCGCGTGAGATCAGCCTTTCCCTGCCTCCTTTTATAGCTAGGGTGGGGGTTTTCGTGGATGTTCCGGCGGCGGTCGTTCTGCAAATAGCGGATTTCTGCCGGCTGGACGTGCTGCAGTTGCACGGCGGCGAGCCTCCCGATTACTGCCGTTCCCTGCCCTTTAAGGTGGTCAAGGCTTTCCGGGTGCGCGACGGGCATTCTTTGCGCGGCGCAAACGATTATCCGGCAGACGCGGTGCTGCTTGACGCCTTTGTGCCCGGTCTGGCGGGAGGAACGGGAGAAAGTTTCAACTGGGAACTGGTGGTTAAAGCCGGTTTAAAAAAGCCGGTTATCCTGGCCGGCGGCCTGAGCCCGGCCAACGTAAGGCAGGCGGTTGCCGCCGTCAGGCCTTATGCCGTTGATGTTTCCAGCGGCGTGGAAACGGACGGCAAAAAGGATTTGGAAAAAATCCGCCTGTTTATTCAACGGGCAAAAGAGGTGCTTTAAATTGAAGAAGGAAACATTGCCGGACCGGCGGGGATACTTCGGGCCGTACGGCGGCAGGTACGTTCCCGAAACTTTGATGCCGGCCCTGGAAGAATTGACGGAGGCTTATGAACGGGTCAGGGACGATGCGGAATTCCAGCGGGAGCTGGATTATTACCTGCGTCACTACGTGGGCCGGCCGTCCCCCCTTTATTTT
>JAGUVT010000104.1 GCA_020062745.1 Deltaproteobacteria bacterium | reverse complement strand
GTCGGACGATACTTCTTTGACGCTGTGCCTGGTGGAAAGCCTGGTCGAGGCCGGGTATGATCCGGCGGATGCCGGGAAGAGGTTTGTCCGGTGGTACCGCGAAGGCTACTGGACACCTTACGGGAGGGCATTCGACATCGGCGGCGCTACCCGGCAAGCGATCCTGCGGCTGGAGGGCGGAGTCGATCCCGCCCTGGCCGGACCGGACGACGAGATGAGCAACGGCAACGGGTCGCTCATGCGCATTTTGCCGGCGGCGCTGTACTTCGCCGGAAACAAAGAGGAGGGGATGCGCGAGGCCGTCTGCAAAATATCCTGCCTTACGCACAGACACCCGCGCAGCCAGTTAGCCTGCTTCCTTTACGCCCTGCTGGCCAAAGAACTGCTCGCCGGAAACACACCGGCGGCGGCCGGCGAAAAAATGAGGGAAAGGGCTCCTGAATTGGGCGCGAAAACTGCTTTAACCGATGAACTGCCCCATTTTGAGCGTATTTTAAACGGCTCCCTGCCCGGCCTTCCCGAAAGGGAAATCCGCTCCGACGGCTATGTGGTCAGCACACTGGAGGCGGCTATCTGGTGCCTGTTGAACAACGCCACTTTTTCTGATACCGTTCTTTCGGCTGTCAACCTCGGCGGCGATTCCGACACCACCGGCGCTGTGGCCGGTGGCCTGGCGGGAGTCTGTTACGGCTACGGCGCAATACCCCGGAATTGGCTGGAAGGGCTGGCGCGGTTTGAGGAAATCCTGGCCCTGGGAGAAAAGTTCGCCTTCCTGCTAACCAGAAACAGCTTTCATTAACTCTTTTTTTTGCCGCCTGGTTGATTGAAGCATCTTTACATGCACGCTCCAACGGATGCGCGCCGCTGAAGGAACTGGCCGGGAGTACCAGCCTGCTTCCTTTTCAACTCAAGCAGATCGCCGCGGAGAACCTGCTGGCGGGATCTCCCCGCCTGGACTTTTCACGCCACGGCCTGGAGGATGAAATGGTGATGCTGCGTATTGAGAAAAACGCAGGTAGGTCATATTTGATTTTTGAGATGCAAAATGTTTAAAAAACATGTATTTTTAGAAAACAGCCTGTTGCATATATGAATAGCATGTGATAACATAAAAACGAGGTGGTTATAATGCGAACGACTGTTACGAAACGGGGGCAGACGGCTATTCCTGCCAGGTTGCGTGAAAGGTTCGGCATACGGACGGGTGATTATTTGGAATGGGTGGACGACGGCCAGACGATAAAAGTTATTCCTGTCAGCGGTGATCCGATCCAGGCATTGCGGGGATGCGCCAGAGGGAGCGGTCTCGGAAGGAAATTATTGGCGGAACGACGGGAAGATGTATTAAATGACCGCTAAAACAGAAAGGTTTGTTTTGGACTCTTCGGCCATCATTGCTTTAATGGAGGAAGAGGATGGTGCCGATCGAGTGGCGGAAGTCCTAAGCCGACAAAACGTCATTCTTCCCTATATGGTGCTCCTTGAAGTTTACTATATCTCACTCCGAGAAAGCGGTCAGGCTGACGCTGACCGCCGCTATGTGTTAATGAAGCAATTACCGGTCAAAATCTTGTGGAATACTGATGAAGCTGTTTTACTGACTGCTGCACGTTTCAAGGCATTCCGCCGGATTTCCCTTGCGGACGCTGTTATTGCGGCATATGCGAAGTTGCACGACGCTGTCTTGCTCCATAAAGATCCCGAGTACGAAGCTTTAGCGGACGAGATCAAAATCGAAAGCCTCCCATTTAAAAATCCCTGATTGCACTGCGATAAAGTAGTATAATAAACTGGTAGTCAAAGGAAACGCCAAACAGCCCAATATCGGCAAGATTGTCGATGAGGCCATGCTCGCTCGAGCGTGACAACCCTTCGCTCAAGGGCGTACTGCCCAAGGACTATGCCTGCCCGCGCCTGGACAAATAGCGCCTCGTTCGCTACGGCTATCCGCCGGATAAGCAGGCCCGGGCCACCGAACTTGTCCTGGAACAGGCAGAAGCGCTCTCCAGGGAGTGGGTGAATAGAAGAGAAAAAAAGGAAACAGGCAACCTTTTCAAGAATATACCTGGCAGGAAGTAATCTTAAAGCCGCAGCGCCGCATCGGCCTACCTGACTTGCCAGTCCTCATGGTTTTTCGCTATCTGTGACAAAAACTCTTTCTTCGCTTCGCTGCGAAGGCGTGCGGTAGGCGATACATCAAGAAGGGCGCAACAATCCGCTACCCATTTGACTGAGTATAAAATAAGGAAAACACGATGGCTAAGATTGCTGATGTAACGTTCAATGCCATTTCTCTTATTCCGATTTTATTAGCTGGTCAATGGACTTTAAGAGTTCGTTCGACTCCACGATATCGGGAACTCCGCTGGAGATCACGTCCAGAAAAACCTGATCCCCGGGAGATTTTTGCCGTTGAACACTTCTTAACACTTGTTGTTTTCCACGCATTCATGTAATATAAGTACATGAACAATAAACGGAGGTGCATCGATTGATGAAAAAGATCCCCCTGCAAGTGTATGTGGATCAGGCGTTACATCAACAATTGCGCCTGATCGCAAAAAGAAAAAAGGTATCCCAGGCGGAATTAATTAGAAAATACCTCTACCAGGGGTTGCAAAAAGAACCCGGCTTACAGGACACCGCCCTCGACATTATCGGTTTAGGTACCGGCAAAACGCCGGATCTCTCCGAACGGCACGACCACTACCTGGTTTTGAGGGAAAAGGAGAACTGGAAAGCTTGAAGCGAATATTTGTGGATACTTCCGCCTGGGTAGCTGTAACCAACCGCCGCGATCAATATCATGAAACAGCCGGTAGCTTTTATAAGGGAATTTTTAAAGATTTCCATGAGCTTCTGACCACCAATCTGGTAGTGGCCGAGACATATATTTTATTAAGGCTGGATTGTGGGCTGGAGACAGCCCTGGGCTGGTGGGAACGAATTACCTCCTCACTAAAGGTTAAAATTATTTATGCCGATTCGGATCTTACTGGAGAGGCAATCACAATCTTACGTAAATATAGTGATCAATCCTTTTCCCTAACCGATGCCGTTACTTTTGCCTTGATGAAGAAAATGAAAATTACAGAAGCGTTTGCTTTCGATATTCATTTCGCTACTGCCGGATTTATTCAATTGCCCCAATAGTGTTGTTTAAGCGAAATGTTACCTGACAAGAACCGGACTTCGGCGCTTACCGGAGCCCGGTTTGCGCTTTGATTCCGAAAAGGATGTGGAGTGGGCGTAATTCGGGGGACGCCATATCAAATTTGGGAGGTATAATTCTGGAAGCAATATCTTGCTTGGAAATCAAATTCCAGGTAACAATAGACATGGAATTGTTGCAACAGGAAATTGATAACGTTGCCAGGGCTTACCGGGAACTGGATACCGCCATCCAGGCGGTTAACTGGCTTACCGATTGTGTGGAAATTTAGTTTTTGTAATGAATCCAGTTTATGGACTGGCTTTTTGTTTTGCCGGCAGCATAAAGCATTAAGCCAACCAATTCCAGGGGTTTAAATTGATTGATTTAATGGTATAATGTTTTACTAAGAAATGATTTTTGGCTTTCGTTTCTTAGTGATGATCGATAAGAAACGAAAGCTTCTTATCAACATAAAAAAAGAAACGAAAACAGTTTATCCTTTTTAAGGAGTTTGGACATGTTAGCGAAGGCTTCTCCAAGAGCAGGTAAATTAGTCGTTCAGCAAACTGGAGCGGATGGGTTTAGTGCTTTTGTTCCCAGACCGTTGCCACCCGATCCGCCGCTCCAATACGATGACGAGATGAAAAACCTGGTAGAAAAGGCAAACAGGGCATTGGGCAGGCTTGACGGGGCAACTTATATGCTGCCCAACCCGGATCTTTTTCTGTATATGTACGTCAGAAAAGAGGCTGTGCTGAGCTCTCAGATAGAAGGCACACAAGCATCACTGGCGGATCTCCTTGAGTACGAGGGCGAGCCGGATAATGATACTTCTTCTGATGACGTAAAAGAAGTCTCTAATTATGTGGCAGCTATGTACTACGGCCTGGAAAGGCTTAAAGAATTGCCGCTTAGTTTGCGTCTAATTAAGGAGATTCACGCCAGATTATTACAGGGAACGCGGGGCAGTCATAAGTTGCCGGGTCAGTTTAGGAAAAATCAGAATTGGATAGGTGGAACTGTACCGTCAAATGCCCGGTTCGTACCTCCACCGGCACATGAAGTTTTACCCTGCATGGGAGATCTGGAAAAATTTCTGCATGATGAAAATAACCCTACGCCGGCATTGATAAAAGCGGGTCTGGCCCATTCTCAGTTTGAAACCATTCACCCGTTTCTTGATGGTAATGGCCGTGTTGGCAGGCTATTAATTGCCTTTATCCTTTGTCATGACCAGGTAATTGAGAAACCCCTGCTATATTTAAGCCTTTATTTCAAGCAGTTTCGTGACGAGTATTATGAGCGGCTGACCGCTATCAGGCGGGATGGCGATTGGGAAGGCTGGATCAAGTTTTACTTAAGAGGTGTACTTGATATATCAAAGCAGGCCACGGCAGCAGCCAGGTTAATCATGGACTTGCAGGCAAAGCATCGAGTTTTGGTAAACACTTTAGGCAAGGCTTCTTCTACCGGGATGCGTTTACTCGATATGCTTTATCAGCAGCCGCTGGTTTCTGTTCCAATAGTGGTAAGAAAACTTGATGTAAGTTCCCCGGCGGCCAGAAAAGCAATAAACAATCTGGAACGGCTTGGTATTCTAAAAGAGATAAGCGGAAAGAAACGCAACAGGCTTTTTATGTATGATTCTTATATGAACATTATTAGAGAAGGAACGGAGTTGTAATGAATTATGCCGGCTGTCAACGGCCCGGCTGCTTACGGGGAAGGGGTCTTTAAACATAACCATAGTCAAGTAAGGGTCATCCGGAAATACCCGCGTTACCCCAAAACTGACCATGACTGCGGGACGAATTAATTTCCAGTTTCGGTACCGTTCTTTGGTTATCTCATCCACGTAGCGCCTGCCCAGCAGATTTCAGTTCGTCAACAAGGAAGTAATCGTAAGGCCGCAGCGCCGCACCGGCCCGCCTGACCTACCGGTCCTCATGGTTTTTCGCTATCTTTGACAAAAACTCTTTCTTCGCTTCGCTGCGAAGGCGTGCGGTAGGCGATACATCAAGTATGGCGTAACAATCCGCTACCCACTTGACGTAGAAAGGAATGTGCCGGGACTTAATTGAACCCTTTTGCTGTAGAAACGTTTTGAATTCGTTTAGCATAACAATATTCTGTTTTATATATTTCCTGCATAATAAAACATATTATGTTAATATATAGGACAATTAGCATAGTAGCAAGGGTTTTTTGGAAAATAATGGCTTTTATCAAAGAGGCCTTGATTTTTGTAGTCATAGTAGTTATAATCTACTTGTAACTACTATAGTTACCTTAAAGGAGGGGTTGGGTATGAGACCTGTAAGCATTGGTATCCGCGACGCTAAAATAAATCTCAGCAAATTGCTCAAGGAGGTTCAAAAAGGAGCGGAAATTATTATTACCGACCGGAACAAGCCTGTGGGTCGAATCGTTCCGGTTTCTGCGGTAGAGGATATTCCCCTCGCCGAGCGCATAGCAAGCCTGGAGAGAGAGGGCTTGATCCAACCTGCTAAAAAGAAAAAGGCGAGAAATTTACCTCCTCCTTTGCCCTTACCGGATGAATCGGCCCGCAGAATGTTGGAGGAGGACAGAGGTTAGTGCATAACAATAATCCCGTTGTCGTATATTGGGATGCTTCAGCCGTCTTGTCCGCTCTTTTCAAGGATAAACACAGTGAAGAGGCGATAAACTGGTCGCACCGGGAAGGTGTCCATCTCATTTCTTCTCTTTCCTGCGCCGAGGTTTATGCGGTTATATCCCGCATAAGGCGTGAAGGTCTTCTGGCTGATGTGCTTATAAATGCCGCTTATGAATCCCTGGAAGAAGGCCCGTGGAGGCGTTTATACTTAATGCCGGATTGGGACGGTTTTAAAGCCTTATCTCAGAAATGGCCGCTGCGGGGCGCTGACTTATGGCACCTGACCACTGCAAAAACGTTACAAAAGAGAATCCCGGAATCTTACTTATTGACTTTCGACAACAGATTGATGGCTGCAGCGATGGGTGAAGGTTTACATGGAGGCGCAATTCGGGGGACACCATATTAAATTTGGGAGGCATAATTCAGGGGACAATATCTTGTATCTCGCGTTGTTGTTCTCATTTACGGTGAAGCGGTAAGGTAGTATAATAAACTGGTAGTAAGAAATTTAACTGTGAGGTAAGACAGATGCTGAAAGTTACTTTATCTGAGAAAGGCCAGATTTCAATACCCGTTTCCTTGCGAAAACGCTATGATCTGAAAAAGGGTGACAAATTAATTATAGAGGAAGCAGATGGGGCCATTGTGTTACGCCCATTTCCACAGCATCCCCTTTTAAGTTTGCGGGGGAAGTGCAAAAGCAAAGGCCATGAAAAACTAACGGCTTTACTGTTAAAAGAACGGGCCCTGGAAAGAGAGCGCGAGGAGCTGTGAGTGAAGAAAAGTTCGTCTTTGATACTTATGCCATTCTGGCGTTGTTAGAGGATGAACCTGGTGCTCAAATAGTGGCGGATATCAGCCTTTCTTACGCTGACGCTTTCGTTTTGGGGTTGGCCCGGGAGATAATGGCTCCGGTAGTTACCGGGGACCCCGAAATTGATATCGTTGCCAAAGAAATAGGAATCGAGATTGTCTGGATTGGTAAAGAGATAGTAGTATAAACGAACTGGTTTGTTTATACGATATTATCTGAAAAGCTGTGCCTAAGAAAGGCAAAAAGGAGGAGAATTAAATGTCTCAATTTCGCTCTATTTCACAACAACTGGCTTCTAGGACTGTTGAGCCTTGATCTTCTGTATATTGTGGATAGCGTACTCTTAATTCTCATATATCTCGCCCTCTATGCCGTTTTAAAACGGGCCGGTGAATCCTCCATGCTGATTGCTGTGGTCCTTGGCCTCATTGGAATAGCCGCCTACTTCTCGTCGAATACGGCTTTTGAGATACTTTCTCTCAGCAACCAATATGCTGCAGCGACAACAGAAGCGCAGAGGACGATGTTCCTGACAGCCGGTCAAGTAATGCTTGAGACATATACGGGCACCGCTTTCGACATATATTACGTCCTCAATACCATTGTCCTCTTTATTTTTTCAGCCATCATGCTTCGGAGCAGGCTCTTTAGCAAAACAACCGCTTATTTGGGAATCTTGGCCGGTGTGTTGATGATAGTACCATCTTCAGCAGGAACGTTAGGCCTCTATTTCTCGCTGGCGTCTTTGGTACCCTGGGCAATATGGTTGATCCTGGTCGCCCGAAGACTCTTTCAGTTAGAGCAGGGTGTTTCGAAAAATGAAGATAAATAAAGCAACAAAGATCATTGTTATCGCATACGGAATCATTTTAGCCCTTGCCGGGATAGAACACGGCATTGGCGAGATTTACAAAGAAATACAAAGCCGGACAGCCCCAGTTTAATTATTATAACATCCATCCTCGCCTTCTTAATGATATTTGTCTCTATTGTATCTGCATATTCATATGACACAATCCAAATTACTTTATTTTGCACCAATGCCGTTATCTGACATTCAGCTTGCAGCTTGGATGTATTTAGGGGTATAATCCCCGTAGGAGGTGCTCTGATATGGCAGTGCGAATTTTTACCGCAGTTCTTCGCAAAGAGGAAGATCTATACGTCGCAGAATGCCCCGAAGTTGGAACAGTTAGTCAGGGGTACACGGTTGAGGAAGCCGTCGCCAATCTCAAGGAGGCAACAGAGTTATACTTGGAGGAATTTCCCTTGCCAGAAGTCACTCGACCTTTGATAACGACTTTTGAGGTGGCTATTCATGCCTAAACTGTGCCGGGTGTCAGGGCAAGAAGCCATCCGAACATTGGAAAGACTGGGTTTCGTACAGGTGCGGCAACGTGGTAGCCACGTGGCGCTAAAAAAGCAAATGCCGGAAGGCGCTGTCGGGTGTGTGGTTCCTCTACGAATGGGTAGAGGTTATCCTGCTCGTTGGAGCAGGCAATTTTGTTTAGGCACTCAATGAACCCCACAGTTATTTTACAGCTACGAAGGGCATTCCATCCAAGGGACACCATGCTAAATTTCTTGTCCTGCCGGCGTAGATTGTTATTCTCTCAAAATTATGCTATATTAAATGCATAAATATTGATGTCAGGGGAGGGTTATTATGCCAAACATCCGTCCTATTTCAGATTTGAGAAATAACGCCAACGAGATCTCCGAGTTTTGTCACAGAGAACAAGAGCCGGTATTTATTACCAGGAATGGCGTAGGCGATATAGTAGTCATGAGCATAGAGGCCTATGAACGGCAGCAGTCGCTCATTGAACTATATAGCAAGCTGTCGGAGGCTGAAGCGGAGATTGCGAACGGCGCAGAAGGTAAGGACTTTTTCGAGTATGCCAGGAAATTGAGGACGCATGTCAGTAGAAAAGTATAAGTTACTGATTTTTCCTTCCGCTCAGCATGATTTGCAAGACATTGTAGATTATGTCAATAAGCTTTCCCCGAATGCCGCGCTTAAACTGTATGACGAAATCGTAGAAGGGATCGGTTCCCTTGGGCAGATGCCCTTGCGCTGTCCGTTGCTCAAAAATCCTGTACTGCGGGCAAATGGTTATCGCGCGCTGGTAGTGCATAACTACCTTGTTTTTTATATCGTAAACGGTATGCAGGTGGAAATACGCCGTATCTTGTATGGACGAAGAAAGTATGAGTTTCTCCTGTAATCGCCGAGAAACCAACTCAACCCCCATCCGGCCGCCCGGTTCCCCGGAAGTGATTGTAATGCCGCCAACATTTTCCGGGCCGGCTTGACGCCTGGCACCCACAGAGCGGCGGTGCTCAGGTGGATGGGGGCAACGGCGTCGAAGAGGTAATTCAGAAAATCCTGCAGGTCCCTGCCCTCCAGGCGGGAGGGCGGTTTACCGCCCACAAACGACTGGAAACTGTATCAATAAACAGTTTATAAAGGCCTTTTACCCCCATAAAGATCCTCCTTATATTTACGGGAGCCGGTACCGCGTCCTTTGAACATCCCGATTAATTCCGCCAGGGGATCGTCGGGACCGCCGCGGAATTCTTCTTCAGGTTCCACAGGAGTGATTCCCAACTTACGGAATAATTCCTTTTTTTGTTGCGGGTCCAGTTTTCTTATTTCTTCGACTAAATGTTCAACAGCACCCATTTTGGGCTCACCTCATTTTTATACCGTATCGCAGGCACATTTAATAAATGGTTTTTATTTTCCCATGCGACAATATATGTCGGGGTAGTCAGGTATAATCAAGACAAATATTTTTGAGGGGATGGTATTCGCACCGGTTGCCGGGGCAGCGGCCGGTATGGAACAAATTTTTTCCATCCTGCAGGAAATTTGACAAAAAAAGAAGAATAAATTCCACAATCTGCGCAAGGTTTAATCAAATACATCGGCCCGTTCATATTGAAGAAATGTTTGCATTGTCATAAAGCTTAAGGATGAAACTTGATTGTGGCCGGTTTTGGAATAAATTTTGACTGTAGACGGGAGAAGAGCAGTAATGCCGGAATCACTTGCCGATCGGGTGATGCAAAAAATCAACCGGGCTGCCGAGTTGTACCACCGCCTCGTTATCCTGGCGGCGCCGGCCGGGGCGGGAAAAACCGCCGCGCTCCGGGATGTTCAGGAACGTACGGGCGCGCCGCTGGTCAACATCAACCTCGCACTCTCCCGCCGCATGCTCGATCTCACCGGGCGCCTGCGAGCGCTGCAACTTCCCCGCCTGCTGGCGGAGATCGTAAACACCTTCAGCGGCGAAGTTATCCTGCTCGACAATATTGAATTGCTGTTCGATATTTCCCTCAAACAGGACCCTCTCCGGCTCCTGCAGGGACTGTCCCGGAACAAGACGCTCGTCGTGGCCTGGAACGGCGAAATCAGACGCATCCACCCGTCGCTTTTCCTGGTTTACGCCGTGCCGGAACACCCTGAATACAGGCGATACGCAGTTAACGATTTGCTGATCGTGAGCCCGGCGGAGCCGGAAGTGATGAATGAAAAGTGACGGGTGACGGGCGAAGAAACGTTCACTTACCAATCAGTTCTCAAATCTCGCCATATACAGGCAAAATCGCATGGGGGTTAAACGTGATGAAATACAAAGATCTGATTCAATTCGAACCCATCGAGACCGTGGTGCAACTGCGGGACGCCAATGAGGCGGCCGCAGCGCGGCAGCTTGTCCGGACCTACGTCATCTCCGGGGAGATGGCCGGAAAGCTGACCGGCCTCGTCATTCCCCAGCTTCAGTTCGACCAGCCGGCCGACAACAAGGGACTTATGGTTGTCGGCAACTACGGCACCGGCAAGTCCCACCTTATGTCGGTAATCTCCGCCCTGGCGGAGAACGGGGAACTCTCCCCGTACCTGAACGATGGCAGCGTCGCCGGCGCGGCGGGCAAAATCGGCGGCCGCTTCAAGGTGGCGCGCACCGAAATCGGAGCAACCACCATGTCCCTGCGCGACATTCTCACGGGCGAACTGGAGGAGTACCTGTCGTCTATCGGGGTAAACTACTCGTTTCCATCGGCGGCGGAAGTGTCCAACAACAAGCGGGCCTTCGAGGAGATGATGGCCGCTTTTCACCAGGATTACCCCGACCACGGCCTGCTCCTGGTGGTGGACGAGTTGCTCGACTACCTCCGCAGCCGCAAGGATCAGGAGCTCATCCTCGACTTAAACTTCCTCCGGGAGATTGGCGAAGTTTGCAAGGACCTGCGCTTCCGCTTCATCGCCGGGGTGCAGGAGGCTATCTTCGACAGCCCCCGCTTCTCCTTCGTGGCCGACAGCATCCGCCGGGTAAAAGACCGCTTCGAGCAAATCCTGATTGCCCGCAAGGACGTCAAGTTCGTGGTGGCCGAACGGCTGCTGAAGAAAACCGGCGAGCAGCAGGCCAAAATCCGTGCCTACCTCACCCCCTTCGCCAGATTTTACGGGCGCATGAACGAGCGCATGGACGAGTTCGTCCGGCTGTTCCCAGTACATCCCGATTATATCGACACCTTTGAGCGGGTCACCGCGATAGAGAAACGCGAAGTCTTGAAAACACTCAGCCGCGAAATTAAAAAGATACTTGAATACGATCTGCCCGCGATTGATTCATCACCCGGCCCCCAACCTCTTCTTCCGCCCGGGCTGATCGCCTACGACGGCTACTGGACGAACCTGTGCGAAAACCCCTCCTTCCGCGCCGTGCCGGACATCAAGGCGGTGATCGACTGCAGCCAGGTGCTGGAGGCCCGCATCCGGCGGCTTTTACCCGGCCCGCTTACAAACCTGTGGCGCTGCGGCTGATCCACGCCCTTTCCGTCCACCGGCTGACCACCGGCGATATCTACGCCCCTTTGGGCGCGACGGCGGAGGAACTGCGAGACACTCTCTGCCTGTACCAGCCCGGCATCGAAGACCTGGGCGGCGACCCGGCCGACGACCTGCTCTCCCAGGTGGAGACCGTCCTGCGCGAGATCCACAGGACGGTAAGCGGCCAGTTTATCTCATCGAACCCGGAAAACCGCCAGTATTACCTGGATTTGAAGAAAACCGACGATTTCGACGCCCTGATCGAAAAGCGCGCCGACAGTCTTGACGCTTCTCAGTTCGACCGCTACTACTACGAGGCTCTGAAGCGGGTCATGGAGTGCACCGACCAGACCTACGTCACCGGCTATAAAATCTGGCAGCACGAGCTTACATGGCTGGAACGGAAAGCCGCGCGCCAGGGGTACCTTTTTTTTGGCGCGCCCAACGAGCGCTCCACCGCCGTCCCGCCGCGGGACTTCTACATTTATTTCATTCAGCCCTTCGAACCCCCGCGCTTCAAGGACGAGAAGAAGCCCGAGGAACTGTTCCTGCGTCTGGCGGGCAAGGATGAGGCCTTTCGCACGGCGCTCAAGAGCTTTGCCGCGGCCCTTGACCTGGCCTCCACCGCCTCGGGGCATGCCAAGTCAACCTATGAGTCCAAGGCGTCGGGCTTTCTGCGGGACCTGCTGCAATGGCTGAAGGAAAACATGTATGAGGCCTTCGAGGTCACCTACCAGGGACGGACCAGGTCGATAATGGGGTGGTCCAGGGACAAGCCGGTCCGCGATTTGTCCGGCATCGCCTCCCACGAACGCATCAACTTCCGCAATTTGATAAACACCGTTGCCGGCATCTGCCTCGGGGCCCACTTCCAGGAACAGGCTCCCGGATACCCCGTCTTTCCAGTGCTCATCACCGGAGCCAACCAGGCCCAGGCTGTCCAGGACGCGCTGCGGACCATCGCCGGGCAAAAGCCGACCAAACAAGCCACCGCAGTGCTGGACGCCCTTGAGCTTCTTGACGGCGACAGGCTTGATCCGTATAAATCGAAATACGCCCGGCATATCCTCGACATCTTGAGTAAGAAGGGCCACGGCCAGGTGGTCAACCGCTCCGAGCTGATCCAGGAAATCTTCGGGGTGGAGTACCTGGCGCCGCAGACCCTGCGACTGGAGCCCGCGTGGGCCGTGGTGGTCCTGGCGGCGCTGGTCTACTCCGGCGAACTGGTGCTGGCTGTTCCGGGCAAGAAGTTCGACGCCGCCGGCCTTCCCCAACTGGCCGGGACCGGCATCGAAGAACTGGAACAGTTCAAGCACATCGAACGCCCCAGGGACTGGAACCTGCCGGCGCTTAAAGCACTGTTCGAGCTGCTCGGGCTCACGCCGGGCATGGCGCAACTGGTTACTCAAAACAAAGACGAGCCGGTTGCCGAACTCCAAAAGGCCGTGACCGGCACGGTCAACCGCATCGCGCTGGCCATACAAAACCTGCGGGACGGGCCGGTCTTCTGGGGGCAACGGCTGTTTTCCGACCCGGAACTCACAGCCCGGAACTCGCAACTGGAAAAAACGAAGTCGTTCCTTGAATCTTTACAGGCGTTCAATTCACCGGGCAAACTGAAAAACTTCCGTTACGACGCCCCGGAGGTAAACGGCCACCGCGAGGGGCTCCGGACTCTGGAAGAGATCGAGTCCCTGCAGGAACTGGCGGCCGCCCTCGGGACCACGGCTGCGTACCTCTCCACAGCCGAAGCGGTCCTGCCCGCCGGGCACGAATGGAGCGGCAGGATGAAGACGGTGCGCGAGGATGTCCTCGGGCAGCTCAGCGATCCAGCCGGGCGCGGCGCGGCGGACTTCCGCCAGCAGACGCAGCGCGAGCTTACCGGCCTGAAAAAAGCGTACCTGCAGGCGTATCTCGACCTGCATACCAGGGCGCGGCTGGGCGTCAATGAGGACAAGCACAAGTCCCGGCTCATGAACGATGAGCGGCTGAAGGCGCTGCAGAAACTCTCCGCCATCGACATCATGCCCCGCCAGCAACTGACCGGTTTCCAAAACCGCCTGGCGGGCTTGAAGAGCTGCTTTACGCTTACCGAACGGGGATTGAACGCCTCGCCCGTGTGCCCGCACTGCGGGTTCCGGCCGGCGGACGAAATGGTCCAAAGTCCAATCAACGCCGCCTCCGTCTTGCAACAGCTTGATGAGCAGTTGGATAAGATGATCGCCGAATGGACTGCGGCGTTGCTTGCCAACCTGGAAGACCCGGCGACCAGAGGCAACCTGGACCTGCTCAAGCCAGAGCCGCGTAACCTCGTTGACAGCTTCATCAAGACGCGGGCTCTGCCGCAGGACCCCGGCCAGGACTTCATCCACGCCCTGCAGGAGGCCCTCTCCGGCCTGCTCAAGGTGACGGTCAAGACCGCCGGCCTGCGCGCCGGGCTGCTCAAGGGCGGTTCCCCCGCCACCCTGGCGGAGATGAAGAAGCGGTTTGAGGAATACCTGGACGAACTCACCAGGGGCAAGGAGCTTGAAAAAGTCCGGATTGTATTGGAATAGTCGTGGGTCACGGGTTACGAGTCACGGGTCGTGGGTCACGGGTTACGGGTCGTGGGTCAGGGGTGGAAGGAATGAAGATGGTGAAAATCAAGAGGTTCGAAGACATCGAAGCCTGGAAGAAGGCGCGGGAACTGACTCAGGAAATTTACGCCGTTTCCAATGAGGGATCGTTCGCGCGTGACTTCGGACTTCGCGACCAGATACGCCGTGCCGCCGTATCCGTCATATCCAATATCGCGGAAGGTTTCGAGCGCGGAGGCGATGTCGAGTTCAGGCGCTTCCTCTCCATTGCCAAGGGTTCGGCCGGTGAAGTGAAAGCGCAACTGTATGTAGCGCTTGATGCCGGGTTGATCAACCAAGACCAATTCGATTCACTCTATAGAATGGCAACCGAAGCAGGAAATCTCATTGGAGGCTTCATGCGGTACCTTACCAAGGGGGGCAGCTCATGACCAAAAAGAATGCACAACATTATCAGCAGACCTTATTTGAAATGGACCGGCCCACGACCCGCGACTCGGGACCTGTAACTTGCCTCGGCATGACGTTTCCGAACGACGAGGAGCGCCGGAAATATTTTCTGGAGAAGCTGCGCGAGAAGCTTCGCGACCCGGAGTTTCGCAAGATCGAGGGGTTCCCCATCGGCTCGGACGAGGACATCCTGGCCCTGTCCGACCCGCCGTATTACACCGCCTGTCCGAATCCGTTCGTCGCGGACTTCATCAAGCACTACGGCAGGCCGTATGATCCGGTAACGGACAACTACCGGCGCGAACCGTTTGCGGCGGATGTGAGCGAGGGCAAGAACGACCCGATCTACAACGCCCACTCGTATCACACCAAGGTGCCGCACAAGGCGATCATGCGCTACATCCTGCATTACACGGAACCCGGGGATGTGGTTTTCGACGGCTTCTGCGGGACGGGCATGACGGGGGTGGCGGCCCAACTGTGCGGCGATCGGAGAGCAGTGGAATCACTGGGATACCGGGTGGAAGACGACGGTACGGTTTACGCGCCGGAGCCGGATGAGAACGCCCACACGGTATGGAGGCCCTTCTCCAAGCTCGGGGCGCGCCGGGCTGTTTTGAACGACCTGTCGCCCGCCGCCACCTTCATTGCTTACAATTACAACACGCCGGTGGATGTGGCCGCCTTTGAAAAGGAGGCCGGGCGCATTCTACAGGAGGTGGAGGAAGAATGCGGCTGGATGTACGCCACCATCGTGAGTCACGGGTCAACGGGTCACGAGTCAACGGGTCACGGGTCAGCGGGTCACGGGTCGCTCGCACAAGAACTTGCCGCGGTCATCCGGAAGTCCACGACACCAGAGCAAATCAGAGACCGACTCGCGGCCTATGGCTCGCGACTCGGAACTATCAATTATACCGTCTGGTCGGATGTTTTTGTCTGCCCGGATTGAACGGGCGAAGTGATCTTCTGGGAAGCGGCGGTGGACAAGGGCGCCGGCAAAGTGCGCGACACGTTTTCCTGCCCCCATTGCCGGGCCCGCCTCACCAAGCGCACCATGGAACGCGCCTGGGTGACGCGGTTCGATCAGGCCGTCAACCAGACTGTGCGCCAGGCCAAACAGGTCCCCGTGCTCATCAACTACAGCGCGGGTAAAAAGCGGTACGAGAAAACGCCCGACGAATTCGACCTGGCGCTGATCGAAAAAATCGAAAGCAGCGAAATCCCTTGCTGGTTCCCGACCGACCGGATGCCGGAGGGGGAAGAGTCACGGCGCAACGATGACATAGGCCTCACCCATGTGCACCATTTTTATACGAAGCGGAATTTGTGGGTGCTGGGGGCGCTGTACCAAACTGCAAGAAACCCTTTGGATAAACTTCTGAATATCGTCATGTTTTTTGTCCAATACGCGTCCCTTGGATTTTCGAAAATCTCTAGATATGTGCCTACGCATTATTCTCAAGTCAACCAATATCTTAGCGGTACGCTTTACGTTGGTTCCCAACAAGTTGAGGTCTCGCCGGAATACATACTGAGGGGCAAGCTTCAACGGATGGTAAAACGTGAGCTGAGACGACCCGTAGCATCCCCGTTTTCGCTTTTTACAGCGGATCTAACATCATCGATGCATGAGACCGTTTTTGCTAACTACATCTTCACCGACCCGCCCTTCGGCGGCAATCTGATGTACTCCGAGCTAAACTTTCTCTGGGAAGCCTGGCTCAAGGTTTTTACTAACAATAAACCGGAAACCATAGAGAACAAAGTTCAAGGCAAAGGGCCTATGGAATACCAGCAGCTTATGACCCGCTGCTTCCAGGAATACTACCGCGTGCTTAAACCCGGCCGCTGGATGACGGTCGAATTCCACAATTCCCAGAACCGGGTATGGAATGCTATTCAGGAAGCGCTTCAAGCCGCAGGCTTTGTCGTCGCCGATGTTCGGACAATTGATAAAAAACAGGGTACTTTTAACCAAATGACCACGGCCGGTGCAGTAAAGCAAGACCTTGTTATCTCCGCCTACAAACCCAACGGCGGCCTTGAAGAGCGCTTCAAACTCGAAGCCGGCACGGAAAACGGCGTCTGGGACTTTGTCCGCACCCACTTACGGCAACTGCCTGTTGCCGTAGTCTCTGGTCCCAAGTCCAAAGTCTCAGGTCAGAACGACTTTGGACCAGGGACTTTGGACATTGGACTTCGTTTGGAAATCGTCGCCGAACGCTTAAACTACCTCCTCTTCGACCGCATGGTGGCCTTCCACGTCCAGCGCGGGATAATCGTTCCCCTGTCCGCCGCGGAATTTTACGCCGGGCTGGAGCAGCGCTTCCCGGTGCGCGACGGGATGTATTTCCTCCCCGGCCAGGTGGCCGAGTACGACAAGAAGCGCATGACCGTAAAAGAAGTGCTGCAGCTTTCACTCTTTGTCACCGACGAAGCTTCCGCCATCCAGTGGCTAAAAGCACAGCTCACCAGGAAGCCGCAGACCTTCCAGGAACTCCACCCGCAGTTCATTAAAGAGATCGGCGGCTGGCAGAAACACGAAAAACCCCTGGAGCTTTCGGTCCTGCTGGAGCAGAACTTCCTGCGCTACGACGGCAAGGGCGGGGTACCGGGCCAGATTCACGGCTACCTGTCCACCAACTTCAAGGAACTGCGCAACCTGCCCAAGGACGCCCCGGAGCTACAGCGCAAGGGAAAGGACCGCTGGTACGTACCCGATCCGAACAAAGCCGGCGACCTGGAAAAGCTGCGCGAGCGGGCCCTGCTGCGCGAGTTCGAGGAGTACCGTGAGTCCAAACAGAAGCGCCTGAAGGTATTCCGCCTGGAGGCCGTCCGCGCCGGGTTCAAGAAGGCGTGGCAGGAGCATGACTACACCACCATCATCGCCGTGGCCGGCAAGATTTCCGAAAACGTCCTTCAAGAAGATCCCAAGCTGCTGATGTGGTATGACCAGGCGCTGACGCGAATGGGGGAGGGCAGGTAACTATGTCAAGTCCTGAAGGAGAAAAGACAATAGAAAAAGGGGTCAGCAGTCCAGATTTATTATTGAGTCCTGCGGATGTGTGGGACCAGGATGCGGCTAAGCGTGCGTTGGATGAACTGTTTAATCTGACATACCAGTACCGTGCCAGCAAGGCGTACTACGATCTTATGCAGTTTATTGCTCGCTTCCGGTTCTACTCGCCATTTAACGCTATGTTGGTTCATGTTCAAATGCCGGGGGCAAAGTTTGTCGCGCCACCATATCGCTGGCTGCGTGATTATGGCCGCCGGGTTAAACCAGGCGCACGGCCGATGGTCATCCTTCAGCCGATGGGGCCGGTAATGTTCGTTTTTGATGTCTCCGATACCGAGGGCGAATTTCTGCCTCCGGAAGTGGAAAAGCCGTTTGAGGTCCGCAAAGGAAAGATTAATGACAATTTAATAAACATGACCATTGAAAATAGTAAGCGGGATGGTGTATTCATCCAAACTACTCGTATGGGTTCACAACAAGGTGGTTCGATACGAACTGCTAAACCAGGTAAAGAAATAAAATTTAGAAAGTCAAGTGTTCCCGTTCGCTACGAGTTAGAACTTGATCAAAAAGCTAGCAAGGAATCACGTTATGCATCCCTTGTCCACGAGTTGGCCCATCTTTATTGTGGACATTTAGGCACACCTAATGATAAGTGGTGGCGGGAACGGCGTGGTCTGAGTGAACAAGTCAGGGAATTTGAAGCAGAATCGGTGGCGTATATGGTCTGTGCCCGCTTGGGCATTGATAACCCATCCGAACAATACCTGGCTTGTTATGTCAGGGATGAAAAACAAGTGCCGTCGATTAGCCTCGAATGCGTAATGAAAGCGGCTGGTTTAATCGAAAGTATGGGTAGAGATAAATTGAAGCCAAGAGAATTGAAAAAGAGTAAAACCGGGCGATGATGAACTCTTCAATATAGTTTTGCAAATAAATGTCAGGTCATTCAAGGCGATATTATATGGGAGGTGGAAAAGGAGTTGGAATTGGCATTCAGAACGTTAACGCCCCTGTGGACAGGTGGTGTAGAAGCGGGCAAAATGGAACGTATCCACGAGACGGGCATCATTGGAAGTCTGCGCTGGTGGTTTGAAGTATTTATGCGTGGCTTCGGCGGGATGGTGAATGACCCTACTAAAGATGAACGCAGTGGCTTTGATTCCGAGAAATATAAGAAATCCCAAGCAACTGATGAACGTGCCCGCCTGCGTGATGCCGGCCTTTGTGATGTATCCCAGGTTTTCGGGGCTACGGGCTGGCGTCGTCGCTTCCGCCTGACAATCATCGATCAAACTCAACGGGATACTTCATTACCTACGCCGATCAGCGCCGATCGCACTAATTCGAGGACAAACAAAAAACCTACCTGGTGGTTCCCAGACCAGCCGCGATCCGGTAACCTGACCATTCAAATGCAAAGCCTGGATCGATATTTTCCTGCCGGGGTCATTGGTGGGTTGCTACAATTTGTGGCCGATTGGGCGGCCGTGGGAGCAAAAGCGCAAATGGGGTTTGGCGTGGTTGAACCGGTGAGCGGCCGGGTTGACACCCGCCCTCTTTACGACTGGCTTGTAGCTGCGGCCGGCAACCGCCAATACCCCAAACTGCCCAATCTGCCCAATCTGCAAAACATTTTTCTGGCCCGTATTCAACTGCAAAACGCTACGGATCAGAGCACTTTTAACCTCAAATACGATCTGCGCCAGCTCTTTGCCGGGCAGCAAAACACGAAGCTGCGCCATTTCATCATGGGTACGGTCGAGGACGGGAGGATGGCGGCCAAAGTCAAAATGTCCCGCCCTTACTGCGGTGGTTTGATGCGTATCTGGGGATGGATTCCGGACCAGGCGGATGTAGACAGTGATAAATGGGATCGGGAGAAAGTTGTAGATGCCATTTATAAACACTTGAGCACAAATTATACTTTGCAAGTGTGGCGTGAAATGAACTCGCCCAGGGACTCCGTTACGCCTAACAACGTCGATATTAAGGTATTTTCGCAGAGTCTACTGGGTCTGGGAGGTGAAGATGATGCAGCGCGACTACTATGCCTTCCGGCAAACAGGACTGACTAATGTTTTTAACGAACTTGAGCAAACAGCTATGGCGCTTAATCAGGCGAGAGAAATAAGAGACAAGGTTGCGTGCCGGCAGGCTGAGGATAGTATGACGAAGGCAGCACAGAGCGCAGTGGATATTGACCCCCACTTGGCCTATCTATGGTTTTGGAGCAAGCGCGCATCCGAGATTGCCAATTCAATCCGTGATGTTTGGCAGAAGAAGCTACAGACAACTACAATCCCAGATGCTTTTCACCTGTTCCCGGATATATCAGTTATCAAACAAATGCCGCTGCTCAGTTTTATGTTTCACATCCCCTTTAAGTTACAGAAACCCTATATCAGCAAGGATGAAAAAGACTTCTACCTTCTTGACAACCCGCTGCGCAAAGAAAAAATTTTCCGGGTGCCAATGGTCGCTGCTACAAGCTGGAAAGGCGCGCTGCGAGCGGCTATGTGGCAGTTGAATTACAAGGAAGAAGACAAGATCGCCGTCCGGTTGCTGGGCAGCCCGCGCGACAGCGACGAACATCAGGCTGGACGCCTCTACTTTTACCCGACCTTTTTCGACAAGATTGGCCTGGAAGTGATCAACCCGCACAGCCGTGAAACCGGCGTGGGCGAGCGGGGGCCGATTTTGATGGAATGCGTGCCTGAAGGAGTCGGTACGCTCTTGCTCCTGTATGTACCCTTTGGCCCCGTTGAACAAAAAGAGGACGAAAGGCGCGCTGAAGTAGCTCAGGACCTAGAAGCACTGGCTGAAGGAGTTCAGGCCATGCTTATCACCTACGGTTTTGGGGCTAAAACAAGCAGCGGCTTTGGTATGGCACAGGACCAATTGATGGGTAGAGGAAAAATCGCTCTCAGGGCTGGACTGCCTGATGTAGCAACTCCAACCCTCACCTCGCCCGAAACGGAGCAACCAGCGCCTGCTCTGCCCCGTTATCTGATTTCACCCACGCAACTGCACCCTGACTTTTGCCGGCCGGACGGCAGTATAAAACTGGAGGCAGAGTACCGTGCTTTGCTGGAGAATCGCGGAAAGAAATACACCAGGAAAGACAGCCAGTTATACGCCAAGGCAAAAAGCTGGTGGGAACGAGAAGGGCAACAACCAGCAGAAGCAACGATTGAAGAAACAGAACATAAAACAGAGCCAACCTCAATTGAAACACCGCCAGTATCGGAATGGACGTTTTCTAGCTTGAGCGAGATGAGGACAATAACCCAGCGTGTGGCAGACCGGTTGCGAGAGGGGGTGAGCGAAGCATGAGCGACTCTTTTTGGAAGCCATCAGATAAACAACGGCGCACGATTTTGTTGCTGGAAGCGCTGGGGTTGATCCATGACTTGGGCAAGTTGAGCGATACGTTCCTGAAAAGCCAGGAACCGTCATCTACTATGCAATATAATCATAACCTGTTGGCGGATCCCCGTCAGATTAACATTTATAAGAAATTTATAACAGTGTCGGTCAGTGGGGCCAATGAAGGGGTTCAAGAATTTCAAAATTTGCTGAATAAAGCAGGTGTTATCCCTTGCGCCTTTGGCGAACGATCTGATCTGACGGCCATTTTGAAGAATGTTCAGTTCACCGACTGGACTGGCCAGGTGTATAGTTTTGCCGAATTATCGCCCTTTGTTGCCAAGCCTGGCCTGGCAATAGGGTTAAAAGCGGTTTCGCCGCTGGAATGGCAAAAAACCCTTGGCAAAGAGATGCAGCCGGGTCTTTTGGTCGGCTGTCTTCACGGGGCAGCACATATCGAGAAAGAAAGCGAACCTGATCAATATAAGCAGCCTTACAGCGATGTATTTCGCGCTACGCCTTTTGGTTTGGAGGAGCGGATCGGGACGGGGACTACAACTGCTGCACTGATAGCATTGCCTTTGGCTGGTATAGAGCAAATTGCGTCGGTTCGGCAGGAATGGTTGGAAAAGATGAAAGCAGAGATGCGCTGCGGATTGGCCGACAACCGGCGGCCTCATAACGAAGTATCGCTATGGGACTGGGGGTATACTGTGGCTACCATGACCAAGGCGGCCGCAGCCTGGATTTTCAAGAACGGCTGGCCGGCGGCGCTTGATGATCTGCCCTACCGTACCTTGCGCATTAACCTGAACAGGCTGGAACGCTATATGTATTGCGAAACAATCAGCGACGCTCTGGGCATACGTCAGGTTTTGGACAAGTCTTTTGAACAGGTAAGAGAGCTACTAGAGGAGACCTATGCCTTGGCGAACCGCTTTTATCATGATGAAACCGGCGATTATTATCTTTTTCCGGATTTATATAGTAACAGCGAGATGGCCGCCCTGCGCAATAAAATTCAAGCCCAGTTTCCGTCCGATTTGTGCCCTCAGGTCCACCTGGGCGCGCGGGTCACGGCCGGTGAGTTAGATGGCAAGTCAGCATCATATTATCAAGCTGTCAGCCGGTTGGTGGCGGAGCCAAGGACACGGGCACTGCAAGAACCTCCGGTGCAGGCTGATAACAACCTGTACCTTTTTGAAGATGAGTGGTCCGAAGGACGGCCCGAGAACGCCGAAACCTGCACGGTCTGTGGCATCCGGCCATTGGGTTATCCGCGCCGGGGGACTACCCCTGAAGTGGAGCGGGAACTGGCGAGATGGGCCACGCAGGAAAAGGCCGAACAACGTAATATCTGCCGCGTTTGCCTGGACCGGCGCGGCCGCCGCTCCCAAGAATGGGCAACAAGTGATTTACAAAACACCATCTGGACCGACGAGGTGGCCGACAACAACGGCCGTTTGGCTTTGTTTACCAGCAAGCTGGGTTTGGAAGGATGGCTGGATGGAACATTGTTGAATACCATTAAGGTTACCGGCAGTACAACCAAAATACCTTCACCGGCACGGCTTTACCGCATTGTCGAAACGGCCCGGGATTTCTGGCGGCAGGTAATAACTAAGGTGACGTCCAGCGTCATAGGGCAGCGGCAGTTTCGCCTGGCCATCTACCCGGCGGCAAACAGTCTGCCTGATCTGGGCGAATATCACGCCTATAAACTTAGTGTGGAGGGTCTAGCCTTGAGCGTCGTCTGGGACAAGTCCAAGGACCGGTTCCTGACGGCCGAAAACCTGACTTATTTTGCCCATCGCTCAGGGATAAACCAGGATGAACTGGCCGGCCTCATTCAGGGGCAAACTTTTAACATTCTAGAACCTTCCGCTTTCCAGCAACCCGGTCAGAATACTGTGCAGATCGAGCGTGTTGAGCAACTGGGGGGCTACCGGCCGGATATTTCCTTGCTGGCTGAACCGTGGGTGTGCATGATCCTGGTGCCGGCCGACAGAGCATTGGACCTGGCACGGGCCGTTAAAGGCGAGTACGAACGACAAATGGGGCGGGTGCGCGACCGGCTTCCCTTGTACCTGGGGCTGGTCTTTTGCACCCGTCGCACGCCCATCCGCGCCGTTTTAGAAGCCGGCCGCTCAATGCTTAATATGGCTGGCGATGAACAATGGAAAGACTGGAGGTTGAAAGACAAGGACTTACCCAATCCTGGCCAATGTGAGCTTCTTTTTGAAAACGGTATCACCTGGCGCGTGCCCATACTCGCCGGCGACTGCAAGACACATGATGAATGGTATCCACGTTTACACATCAGTAGCAGACCTGATGACACTTGGCAACAGGCAAAGCCGGAAAATGTAACGGAGTTGCGGGTGCCAAACAAATATCAGCCGTGGAAAATTTGGGTCCGGCCCAGCCGCTTTGATTTTGAATTCCTGGACACTACCGGCCGGCGTTTCGAGATTTGCTACGGCAAGGATGGCCGCCGCCCGCGCCGAACCCGTCCTTTCTATCTGGAAGACCTGGACCGCCTGGACGCCCTTTGGAAATTAATGCTGGGCATGGCTACATCTCAGCGTCATCAAGTGATTCGTGCCATTGAGACCACCCGCGAGACATGGTATGGGCGCAATGACGGTAACCAGGCCCAAAGTGATGGTGTGTTCCGGCAATTCGTAACCGATACTCTGGCCGGAGCCACCTGGTTCAAAGATCAACCCTGGACGAGCATCCCTTCAGAATGGCAGGAAAAACTCACAGCGGCTGGCGTCAGCGGCGAACTGGCCGATCTGGCTGAGCTGCATATGGAAATCTTAAAGGAATAAAGGAGGTAGATCCGAATGGCAACTTATGAACGCCGACGTTATCTGTTTATGACCACCGATCCGGTTCATGTCGGTACCGGAGGCTACCGCCTGGGACGCGTCGACAACAGCATTGTACGCGAACCAGGCACCAGGGTGCCTAAAATACCCGGCACCAGCCTGCATGGAGCGGCCCGTTCCTACGCTGCCCAATTGTACGAGAATCCGGCTGCCGCCGGCCAGGACCATAGGGAAGTCAATAACCCGGACCAGGACCCGGTGTGCTACACCTTTGGTTATCTGAAAAAGGCGCCGGGACAGGAAGATAAAACTGTTGCCTTCTCCGGCGTAGTAAATGTCTTTGACGCCCATGTACTGCTTTTCCCGGTGCATTCCATGGCCGGGCCGGTTTGGGTGAGCACTGTTGATCGGCTTCAAGAAGCGGGGTTTACCGTTAACGGCGTGCCTGATACTTGGGATAAAAGTGCCGTTTTGTTGACATGGGAGCACAAGGACGATCTTAATCTGGGCTGGATAATGTTGAGTATGCGAGGTAAAGTATCTGTGACCGCGCCAAACAAGTGGAAGGACGAACCACGATGGAAGGCTATGCAAGAGCGCCTGGTTCTGGTGCAGGAGGTGCTCTTTAGTCAGGTTGTAAACAGCAACCTGGAAGTGCGCACATCAGTGGCCATAGATCCGGAACGCGGCGCGGCCGAGGACAAGAAGCTTTTTACCTACGAAGCGATACCCCGCACCACTTTTCTGGTGGCTGAAGCCGTACTGGATGATTATCGGGATGGCGCGGATGGCCGGCCGTTTCCCAAGAATAAAACGTCAAAGAACAACGTCCTGCCCGGAGGCTGCTGGAATGGACCGCTGGATGTGGCGGAAGCCGGCCTGCGCATGATTGAATGGCTGGGAGTCGGTGGCATGGGCACGCGCGGTTTCGGCCGCATGGCCATTGTCGGCAAGCCCTTAGAACAAAAATATGGCGAGGGGGTATGGCAATGAGCAGCAGTATGACGCAATCCAACCTGGACCGGTTAGCCGCGCGGCACGCGCAAGAAATTATTCAACGCACCAGCGACAAAAAACCCGCCGATATAGATAATACCGTCACCAAAGCGTTAGGCGTTCTCCAAGAAAATGGCGTCTACGCTTGCTTCCTTTACTTGAAGGCCAAAGAGAAGGGAAACGGCGATATTGTGGTCGACGAGATGCTTAACTTACTGGATAACCTGGGCTTCGGCTGGGGTAAACCGCCATCCAACGAGGCCGAAGATGTGTTGCGCCACATCACCGAGAAAGTGACGGACACAGACCACCTGGAGCGGCTGTTGCTGGTGAAAGAAATACTGGAGCAAATGCTGATTTACGCCCGTTATGGCGCAAAAGCGCGCAGTTAGGGGGAATGAAATCATGACCTGGCGCCTGTATCAAGTTATCTTTCACCTGCGCTCTTCTCTGCATATTGGTTGTGGCAAAGTGGGCAACTTGCAGCGTACCCGTCCCTATATTACCGGCCGCGTGCTGTGGGGGGCGCTTGCCATGCGGTTGACGCGAGACCAAGCCAGCGGACTTGGTCCGGCCATCGATTCCCGTGACTACCAGCGTGTTGGACAACAGGTTCATCAATCCCTGGCTTTTACTTATTTCTACCCGGCTACAAAATCAGGGGAGGATTACCGGGTTGACTGGTTCTGGCAAGACGCGGCCAGTTTCAGACAACGTTTTCTCAGCAGTTACAGCGGAACAGCGCTTAACTATCCGGATCAATCCGCGGCGGTGGGAATGCTCCATGAGGTTGAGTTCATATCGCCTAAAACCGTAGATGGATGTGAGCCTGTTTTTTTGGTGGGGTACGTGTTCGAGAGAGATGATAACCAGTTGGACTGGCAAGCTGCTTGCGAACGACTGCAGATAGGTGGTGAACGGGGCTACGGTTGGGGCGATATTGAGTTGGTTCGGCTTTGTGAACCCGAGGATAACCGACTGTTTGGGGGAGCGGCCTTGTTCAACGATGGGTACGATTATCCGGTCATCCGCTTGTCGGCTACTGAAGAGATGACTGCGCGATTACTGGCTCATGCTTTGGCAGAGAATCTGCCGGCTACCGGTGACATAGAGCCGCTTGTCGGACGCGAATGGCGGTCGGATGCCACCAGTCACCGACACACCGGCCAATACGTTGTTTTCAATGGAATCTGCTTTGCTCCCGGGAGCATAGTCGGTCGCGAACTTGATTTAGAGGTTGGGCCGTTTGGTGTGTGGCGAATGGTTGGATAATAAAGTAAGGCTCTCTAAACGGTTGCGGGCGAAGAAGAGGCAACGCAATGTACTGTGGCCGGGAACGAGTCTGTTGCGCCTCGCAGGCTCTTTTGAGGTACCGTAAGATCTTTCTGAGCGGCATGATTACTACCTGACCTGGGGAAATTAACTTGCGGGCACTGATTGATACCAGCGCCATTATTGCTATCCTCAATAAGTGAAATAAAAACCATACGGTCGCATTGCGACTTGTTAAACAGGGCAAGCGGAAGGCCACAGATTACGTTTTATAATGTAAAAGTGGGAATCGAATCCAAATATGTCCTTGATATTCACGGCTTCCAGGATAACAAAACTGACGGCATCGACGTAGGAAAGGTCCTGATCAAGGTGTTTTCTAAGAACGGTATGGGTGTGAACATTCTTTAGTGTAAATAGAATAATCTACCAAATTTTATGTGGGCAAAAATTCCAAGTTTATTCTTATTGTCATCACTCAAACGGGTTCCAAATACACAAACCATGAGCGCGTAGATGGCTGAAGTCTTCGACATTACGTGTAATCAAGGCTGCGGAATGCATAAAAGCTGTTGCAGCAACAATTGCGTCCGGCAGTTTGAGCTTGCGCTGATAGTTTTTTCTGCTTAAAGCGCGTAGCTCGGCTGCTTTTAAAGCAATTTCAGAGGTTACATCGATTATTTCTCCAAGATCTAAGATACCTCTAATCTTCACTCTTTGCTCTTTTGTTAATTCATGGAAGGAAAACAATTCTGCTTCAACTATAGTTGAATAATAAACCTCTATATTATCATCCTCTAATTCTTCCATTGCTTTAACTATATCTTCCAACCCTTGGAGGATATAGATAACAATGTTAGTATCGACTACATACCTATTGGATACTGGTTCCCGGCCGATCATCTTCGTCCTCCCTAACTCGTAACATTTCCGCCACCAAGCTATTCCGATTCTTCAAGATACCTGCAGCAGCCCTAATTGCTCCTTTGGGTTTGATTCGTTTTGTCATCTTAATAGTTATTTTATTTTTAGCCGAAGTAATCTCTACCCAATCTCCCGGTTGAATTTTAGCCATCTTTAACACCTCTCCAATTGCAATCCTACCATCCGGTTCTATCCTCTTTTTTACTGGCAGCATCATTATCCCCCCGAATGTAACGTTATAGTTTTTTTAACTTTTATTATAACATGTTAAGTTTTTTAGAACCATCAATAGTTTGTTTTATTATAACCATTCAGCGGGAGAGATTCCGGTCGCCCGCCACCTTACCCTGGAGGAACCGATCGTCAGAGGTTTGGTGCTGCAGCTTCCCCGCTTCGTCCAGGGGCAACCGGTTCCAGTCGTCTCGATCCTGGGAATTGCTCAAGAAATCCAGGGGTTCTGGTCCCTCTGGCAAATCTCGGTCACAAGTCACGAGTTGTATGTCGTGGGTTGGAAATATTGGATGCCGGTAATCTCAGATGTAAACAGAGGGACGGTTCTATTGTTTGTTTGTGTTTGGTCGCTACAAGCAGCGCAAACAACGGAACCGTCTGCGTCTGTTCACCTCTGTTTAAAATGAGATATGCTTCTAACACATGTTGACAACTCAATATCTGAGTTGCACAATTAAATTATGGAAATTGTAGCGGATGCAAGCGTATTTCTTGCCGTTCTCCCTTCGATGTGCCGGGCCTGGGCAAAAGGATTACACGGGAGGGAATATTGGAGGCAATACGCGAATCAAGAGAACGGGCATAACAAATTACTTTATTTTGCACCAATACCGTTATCTTACATTCAGCTTGCAGCTTGGATGTATTTAGGGGTATAATCCCCGTAGGAGGTGCTCTGATATGGCAGTGCGAATTTTTACCGCAGTTATTCGCAAAGAGGAAGATCTATGGCATTAAAATATTGTAACTACTCAGGTTCATAGGGACAAAGGCACATAGGCACATAGAGATCCCGTTGCTGGGATATATCAGGAAACTACGATCCATCAGATTGTCTTGATCTTGATCCTGAAGAACTATACAATTCATGTCCGGAGGTCAAAGAACCTGACATTATTAACGCCTGAATCAAACTTGAAGGGGCTGCCGTTCATGGCGGCCCTTGAGCTGCGATGAGTTGATGAGCCTGGTAATAGAGCCGTAACGTATTGCCGGCGGCCTTCGGGTTTCCGTAAAAAAGAGGTGCGACGTAAAATGAAAGATTCCTGGCGCAGCCGGATTCTGCGGGATTTTACCCCCGGGGTTGCCCGGCTCACCCTGGTGGCCGACCCGGACGGTCTGCTGCTTGAGGAGGGGATGCTCGAAGGCATCCGGGAGCGCGGCTTTGAGCTGATCCCTTTTGAAGATCACGTTGCTTTCCGCTATGCCTATGAGTCCGGGTTCCGTTCCCGCTGGGACCGGGGCGAAGAGACGGACCTGGTGGTCGTATTGCGTTCTGAAGCCGGCGATCCCGGTTCTTTGCCGTTTGATCTGCTGCAGGCGGGCCGCCGGCTCTCCTTCAACCTCGGCGATATTTTCCCGCATCTCAGCTATCCGGTCGTAGCGGCCCTGGACCGGGGCGACCTCGATGCTTTGAATGAGGCGCGGCAAAAGCACGCGCCCGGACAACTTGGGGACAACGCCACGAAGGAATTCGTCCTCCGGCACGTCTTCGGGATTGCGCCCGAGTTCATCAAGCAGCCGGCCGACCTGCTCCGCGTGCTTCTCCGCCGGCATTACCGCGGGCAACGCGTACCGGCTATGCTCGACGAACGGTTCATCCAGCTTTTACGCCGGAATAATACCTTTGACGACTGGTCGCTGGAAGCCCTTGTTCCGGACCGGGAAGCATTCTTTGCGTTTCTGCAGGAGCGCTGGCCGGTCTTTCTCGACCGGGTGGCGGCCGGAGGGGAACCGGACCTGCGGGAAGCCGGCAAGCCGTATGACCCGGCAATTGACGGCCCTCTTGATCTGCCTTTTGAGCACCAGGACGTCCGGGTTTACATCGACAATCTGTTCCTCGAAGGGCTTCTACATTCCGTACCCCACGAGAATGCGGATACGCTTGCCAATACCTGGGTGAGCGTCGGTGTTCGAACCGGTCAAGCTGAAGACAGGCTCTGTCGCTTAACCAAACTTGTCGAAAGTCTTGAGCCCTCCATTCCGGCTGAAGACGCCAGACACGGAGAATGGCTCCACTTCGCCCGCGGCTGGGCGCAAACGAAAGTGATAAGTAATGAAGACCGGGAACTGAGTGAAATGAACGGCGTTTCGGGCCGCTTGCAGGCGCTCGTCCGGGCCGTTGATGAGCGGTTTACCGCCTGGGTCCGGAAGCGTTATGCCGGACTGATCAACCTTCCGGCCGCTCCGCCGGTAATGCTTCACCATATTCCCCGCTTTCTGGCCCACTCATTACTCAGCATTCAGCCCGCGTCACCGCCGGCGAAGCTTGCTTTGCTCCTGGTGGACGGGCTTTCCCTCGACCAGTGGATTGTCGTCCGTGAGGCGCTGGCTGCGCGGCAACCCCGTCTCCGTTTCCGTGAAAACGCTGTATTCGCCTGGATTCCGTCAATCACTCCGGTTTCGCGCCAGGCTGTCTTTGCCGGCAGGCCGCCCATCTTTTTTCCGGACAGCATCCGGAGTACGGACAAAGAACCGGCTCTGTGGGCGCAGTTCTGGGCCGATCAGGGGCTTGCGCCGAACGAAGCCGTATATGCCAGAGGGTTGGGCGACGGTAGTCTGGATTCTGTCGAAGAACTGCTCTCCCGTCCCGGAGCGAGGGTTGCCGGACTGGTTATCGACAAGGTGGACAAAATTATGCACGGGATGGAACTGGGCGCCGCCGGCATGTATAATCAAGTGCGTCAGTGGGCCCGGCAGCCGTACCTGGCTGCGCTGCTGGACCTGCTGCTGGACCGGGGTTTTTGCGTTTTCCTGACCTCCGACCACGGCAATATTGAAGCCGAAGGCTGCGGACGTCCCGCGGAAGGGGCGGTTGCCGGCCTGCGCGGCGAACGGGTCCGGATCTATTCCGACAAGATCCTCCGGGACAAAGTAAAGGATCGTTTCCCGGCCGCTGTAGAATGGCCGCCGGCAGGTCTGCCGGATACCTTTCTTCCTCTAATTGCCCCGGCCCGGCAGGCGTTTGTCCCGGTGGGAGAACGTATTGTCAGCCACGGCGGTATTTCCGTCGAGGAGCTGATCGTTCCTCTTATCCAGATCGAAAGGAAGAGCATATGAACAACCGCACGAATCAAATCGGCTTTAGTCAGCGGGTCCGCCTGGAGTGGCTGGAAACAACCGCCAATCTTGTCCTGGCCGGCAACAATAGAGCCGCTGTCAGTGAAGCCTTGCAGGAACTGCTGAAAGACAAGGTGTCCGTCGGCGGCAAGGCTGAGCGCGGCAACCGCGAGAAGATTATTACAATTCTAATGAAGGTCTGGCATAATGTGCCGCTTGAACTCGCGGCCCTGCGAACCGACGGACTGGAGCTGCTGAAACGCCTTCCCGGAACGGACCGGGTCGCTGTCCATTGGGGGATGGTGATGGCCGTTTATCCGTTTTGGGCGGCCGTGGCGGGCCACACCGGCCGCTTTTTGAATCTCCAGGGGTCTGCGGCCGCGGCGCACATCCAGCAGCGGATACGTGAGCAGTACGGGGAGCGGGAGACGGTATCCCGGGCGGCCCGCCGCGTGCTGCGCTCCTACATTGATTGGGGCGTACTCGGCGAAACGGAAACAAAAGGAATTACTGCCGGGGGCTGTCCGTGTGCATTGATGATCTCCAACTGGCCGCCTGGTTGATGGAAGCTTCTTTACATGCGCGTTCCAACGGATGCGCGCCGCTGAAGGAACTGGCCGGGAGCACGAGCCTGTTTCCGTTTCGCATCAAAGAGGCCGCCGCGGAGAATCTGCTGGCGGGGTCTCCGCGCCTGGACCTTTTACGCCACGGCCTGGACGACGAAATGGTGATGCTGCGCATGGAGAACAGAATTGGACTGAGCAAATCCCGGGAAACGGATGATTAGGAGGTGGCACGGTGCTGGGGGAAAAACTCAATCATTTGCCGGCCGGACCGGGTGTTTACCTTTTTCGGGACGGCGCCGGCCGGGTGATTTATGTGGGCAAGGCCGCCTCCCTTAAGTCCCGCGTCCGTCCGTATTTTCAAAGCGGCGCCCGCCATCAGCCTAAGACCAGGGTCATGGTGGAGAAGGCGGCCGACCTGGAGTGGATTGTCGTCGATTCCGAAGTGGAGGCCCTGATCCTGGAGCAGAACCTGATCAAGGAACACCGCCCCCGCTATAATGTTTTGCTGAAGGACGACAAGAGCTATCCTTACTTAAAGGTCACCTTAAACGAGGGATTTCCGCGGGTGTTTGTCACCAGGCGGGTGGTTAAGGACGGGGGCCGGTATTTCGGGCCTTATACCCGCGTGGGGGCGGTTAATGAAACTTTGAGCCTGTTGAAAAAGGTTTTCCCCTTTCGTTCCTGCAAGCAGCGGGAACCGGCCGCCAGGAGCCGGCCCTGTTTAAACCACCACATCAAGCGCTGCCTGGGGCCGTGCTGCGGGCTGGTGGACCGGGAGGCGTACCGGGCGATGATTGACGAGGTGTGCCTGTTCCTGGAAGGCCGGCAGGACGACCTGGTCAGGCGCTTGACTGAACGGATGCGGGAAGCCGCCGGAAAGCTGGAGTTCGAACAGGCCGCCGGGCTGCGGGACCAGATTGCGGCGGTACAGGAGATTTTGGAAAAACAAAAAGTTATATCCACCGGTTTTGCCGATCGGGACGTTATAGCCCTGGCCGGGGGCCCGGCGTTTTCCGTGGCGGAGGTATTTTTAGTCAGGGGGGGCAAGCTGATCGGCCGGGAGCAGTTTGTTTTGGAGGGCGATTTGGACGGCGCGGAGATGCTCGGCGCATTTGTCAAGCAGTACTACAGCAGGGTGGACCTCGTACCGCCGGAGGTTTTGCTTTCTGCTGAAATCGGGGAGGAAAAAGCGGTTATCGAAAAGTGGCTTACCGGCAAAAGGGGGACCGGAGTGCGTCTGAAAGTGCCCGGACGGGGGGAGAAACGGGGGCTGGTGGAGATGGCGGCCCGGAATGCCGTCCTGGCGCTGGAGCTGGAGCAGAGGCGGGCTGAAGAACCTGCCGGCGGGACGGAAGCGCCGGCCGAACTGGCCCGGGTGCTGGGACTGCCGGAACCGCCCCGCCGCCTGGAATGCTTTGACGTTTCCAACATCCAGGGCCGTGAAGCGGTGGCCTCGATGGCGGTTTTTGAAGCCGGCCGGCCGGCTAAGGGTGAGTACCGCCGGTTTAAAATCCGGACGGTGGAGGGCCCCGACGATTATGCTTCCTTGCGCGAGGTGGCGCGCCGGCGTTTTATCCGGGCGCGGGAGGGACAAGAACTTTCCGGCCTGGCGGTTTCCGGCGGGGTATTGCCGGATGACGGTGAGAAACCTGTAAGCCGGAAGGGGCGGTCTTCTGCCGGAGGGGCTGGTTTCCACCGTTTACCCGATCTGGTTGTGGTGGACGGCGGCAAGGGACAGCTTTCGGCTGTGCGGGAGGCGATGGAGGAAACGGGTTTCGGCCACATACCGGCTTGCGGCCTGGCAAAAAAAGAGGAGCATATTTTTGTGCCGGGACGGCCGGAGCCGGTTATTTTACCCGGTGATTCCCCGGCCCTGCGTCTGCTGCAGCGCCTGCGGGATGAAGCGCACCGGTTCGCCGTTGCCTACCACCGCCGGAGGCGGGAAAAGCAAAGCCTGAAATCTTTGCTGGACGAGGTGGAGGGTATCGGGGCGGTGCGCCGCCGGGCGCTTCTCCGGGCTTTCGGTTCCCTGGCCGGCATTGAAAAGGCGGAAATCGGCGAACTGGCAGCCGTCCCCGGCATGAACAGCAGGGCGGCCCGGGCGGTGTATGAATTTTTCCGGAAATAGTTAATTTATTTAACGATTTTATGGTATAATGTAACATTGTTAGTAACTATTAATTAATATGTTTTAGCGGATGGTGCCGTTTTGGAAGATAAATTTGTGATCGGTGTGGATTTGGGCGGCACGAAGATTTATACCGTGCTGGCCGGTGCGGACGGGCGGGTGCTGACGGCGGTAAAGGTTCCCACCGAAGCTGCCGGCGGCCGTGACCATGTGCTGAAGCGAATTATGCAGACCATGGAGCAGGTGAGGGAGCAGGCCGGAGTGCCCGGCCGGCTGGTACGGGCAACTGTCGTGGGAGCGCCCGGCCCGCTGGATGCGAGCCGGGGAGTGGTTTACCAGGCGCCGAACCTGGGCTGGCAGAACGTTCCGCTGACCCAGTTGATGGAAGAGGCCACCGGCATCCCGGCCCGGCTGGAAAACGACGCCAACCTGGCTGCTCTGGGCGAGCATGTGTACGGAGCGGGGCGGGGGGAAACCGACCTGGTTTATATTACGGTGAGTACCGGTATTGGTAGCGGGATGATTTTAGACGGACGGCTGTATCGCGGTGTTGGCGGCGGCGCCGGGGAAATCGGCCATATGACTGTTTTACCGGACGGACCGCCATGCAGTTGCGGCAACCGGGGCTGCCTGGAAGCCATGGCTTCCGGTTCGGCCATTGCCCGGGAGGCCCGTTCCTTGGTGGCGCAGGGGAAGGGAAAGGCCATCCTGGCGGCGGGCGGGGGGCGCCCCGAAGTTGATGCGGAGGCGGTGTCGGCGGCGGCCGCAGCCGGAGATCCGGAAGCTATATTTATTATCGCAGAGGCGGCCCGTTTTTTGGGTATCGGCCTGGCGAATGTGCTAAATTTACTCAACCCGGCCCTGGTTATCCTGGGCGGCGGGGCGATGAAAATAGGCAGCGTGGTTTTTGAAGGCGCCCGCAGCGAAATGCAGAAGCGGGCCCTGGCGGCGGCGTATGACCGGGTAAAGCTGGTGCCGGCTCAACTGGGCGGCCGGGCCGGGGCGATGGGCGCCGTGGCGCTGGCTCTTCAGTGCCTGGTACCGGAGGGTATGGCTGGTTCATAAAGGAACGGGGGGCTGGTTATTCTATCTATGAAGTACAGGTGCGGTTGCCTGTAATGGCAAAGAGGAGCGGGGGATTGCTTCGCCTGCGGCTCGCAACGACATAAGAAGGGCTCGCAATGACAGAGGAAAGGCTCGCGATGATATAGCCTGGAGAGAGGGTGGCGGGTGTATTCTTTCGGCAAGGACAGTTGGCGTACCTTTGAACGGGGTATTGAAAAAGAGTGGCTGGTAACCAACGGGATCGGCGGTTTTGCGTCCGGCACCTTGATAAACGCCAATACCCGCAAGTACCACGGGCTGCTGGTAGCCGCTCATGACCCGCCCGGCCGGCGGATGCTGCACCTGGCCAAACTGGACGAGCGTTTTGAAGCCGGCGGCCGTGTTTATAATCTTGCTACCAACGAAACCGCCGGCGGGGTCACGGAGTTCGGCCACATTCACCTGCAGCAGGTAATAATTGATCCCATACCTACTTTTATTTATAGTTTTGCCGATATTACCCTGCAGAAGCAGGTTTTTATGGTACGTGGACAGAACACCACAATTATTCTTTATCGTATCTATAACGGTGTTGAAGCAGGCGTCCTTCGTCTTGTCCCGCTGGTCAACTGCCGGGGCTATCACTTCATAACCACCCGGGGCGAGGTACGGTTTTGCGGGCAGAGTATCCTGGGCGGGGTTTCTATTAAAAGCCGCGAAGGCGTTCCGCCCTTGCATTTAAGATGCAGCGCGGGAGAATATGTGCCTGGCGGTAATTGGCTTACAGGGATGGCCTATGCTGTTGAGCGGGAGCGGGGCGAAAGTTCTTTAGAGGATCATTATATACCGGGTCATTTTGTCGTACTTTTGCTACCGGGAGAAGAAAAGATCGTTACCATAGTTGCCTCGGTAGACGGTTTTAGCGATCTTGACGGTTTATTATGGCTTGAGCGGGAAAAAAGCCGGCTGGCGACTCTGATTGATGCGGCCGGATACGGGGATAGCCTGGCCCGCCTGCTGGTGAGGGCGGCCGATGCTTTTATTGTACAGCGACGTTCCACCAATTCTAGAACGGTGATTGCCGGTTATCCCTGGTTTACCGACTGGGGCCGGGACAGCATGATTGCTTTGCCGGGGCTGACTCTGGTTACCAGGCGTTACCAGGATGCCCGGGAGATTTTAATTACCTATGCCCGCCAGTGCCGGAAGGGCCTTTTGCCCAACACCTTTCAAGCGGGCGCCGGGGGGCCGCTTTTCAATACGGTTGATGCTTCCCTATGGTATTTTCAGGCTGTGTTTAAGTACCTTCAGTATACCGGCGACCTGGAGTTTATAAGAGAACATATTTACCCGGTATTAAAGGATATTGTGGCGTGGTATATGGAGGGCACTGATCTTGATATTGGCGTGGATGATGACGGCCTGCTTAAAGCCGGTTCACCGGATGTGCAGCTTACCTGGATGGACGCCAGGGTGGACGGCCGGGTGATTACGCCGCGTAACGGCAAGGCAGTAGAAATCAATGCTTTATGGTATAATGCGCTTAATATTTTAAAACTATTGGCTGGCTTTTATAAAGAAAAATTTAATTATTCCGATTTAATTCCTGAAGTTGCCAGGAGCTATCAGCATTTTTTCTGGGACGAAAAAAGGGGTTGCCTGTATGATGTGATTGACGGCGATAAGAAAGACGGCAAGCTGCGGCCAAACCAGCTTCTGGCAGTCAGCCTGCCTTTCAGCATGCTAAGCCGGGAACAGGGGCTGCTGGTATTTAACAAGGTCTGGCAGGAGCTTTACGCTACATATGGCATTCGGAGCCTGTCTCCGGACGATCCTGATTATTGCGGTATCTACGTGGGGGACAGGGTACAACGGGACGGCTGTTACCACCAGGGGACGGCCTGGAGTTGGTTGATCGGGCCTTTTGTTACTGCCTGCCGGCGGGCGCATAGTTATTCTCCGGCCAGCCGCAAACAGGCGGCCCGGTTTATCGAGCCTTTTTACAATCACCTGCGGGAGCATGGAGTGGGCTATATATCGGAGATTTTTGACGGCAACGAGCCGGTAATGCCACGTGGTTGTTTTGCCCAGGCCTGGGGAGTGGCCGAGGTCTTGAGGGCCTGCGTGGAAGATGTTCTGGAGATCGAGCCGCCGTCGGTGAATAGATTTGATGAGTTGAGAGGAAGGGAATTGAATGGAAGTACTGGCTTTTAATTTAAATAATGCAAAGGCGATTTACCGGCTTGATTCGTCGGGAATGATGACCGCCCTGGGGGGCCTGGCCGGACAATGCGTAGACGCCTGCTGGAACTTAACTGCAGGGATTGAGCCGCCGCCGATTGAAGCCATCTCTCACATTGTTGTTACCGGACTGGGCGGTTCGGCGATCGGGGGAGATCTGCTGCGGGTGTACTGTCATGATAAAATTCCCGTTCCGGTTACTGTAAACCGCCATTATACCTTACCCAGTTTTGTAGGCCGGGATACCCTTGTTTTTGCCGTCAGTTACTCCGGCAATACCGAGGAGACTTTAAGCGCCTATGAGGATGCCCGGAGGAGAGAGTCTGCTATTGTTGTTATAACTTCCGGCGGCAAGTTGAAGGAAATGGCTCTGCGGGACGGGGTGACGCTGATAACCATCCCGGGCGGTATTGCACCGAGAGCGGCTACCGGGTTTCTTTTTATTCCGACCTTGCGGGTAATGGAAAGGTTGGGGTTTTTACCCGGGATGGAGGGCTCTATTGCCACCATGATTGACCATTTAAAGGAACTATGGGAGAAGCTTAAACCGGAGACGCCCATTACTGAGAATTTAGCCAAGCAGTTGGCCCAGAAATTATTTAACCGCATTCCGGTAATCTGGGGTACCAGCGGCAGCACCGAGGTGGTGGCCCAGCGCTGGAAAGGCCAGATTAACGAAAATACCAAGGCTCCGGCTTACTGGAACGTGTTCCCGGAACTGAACCACAATGAAATTGTCGGCTTCCAGGTACCGGGAGAGTTGTTGAAGAAACTGCACTTGGTAATGCTCAGAGACGAAGAGGATCACCCGCGGGTGCAAAAGCGTATCGATATTACTAAGGAGATTATAAAGGACAGAGTTGGCGGCATTTCCGAGGTCTATGCTTCCGGGGAAGGTGACCTGTCCCGTCTTTACTCCCTTATTTATCTTGGAGACTGTACCAGTGTTTATCTGGCTGCTCTTTACGGTGTTGATCCTGGTCCGGTGAAGGTAATAGACAGGCTTAAACAGGAGTTGCAGAGCTGTGGTCCTGTTTGCGGACTGCCATAAAATAGCTGGAGGGGATCGGTGTGCTTACACCGAAGCTGGTTATTGTAACGGGGTTATCCGGCGCCGGGAAGACGCAGGCTGTTCGCAGCCTGGAGGATATCGGTTTTTTTTGTGTAGATAATTTGCCTCCCACACTTATTCCTAAATTTGCTGATTTGTGTGCACAAGCGGCCAGCAGTATTAATAAAATAGCATTGGTGGTTGATATCAGGGGTGGAGAATTCTTCGACACCCTCTTTGAAGTGTTGGCCGATCTGGATGCCCGTGGCATCAGGTATGAAATCTTGTTTCTGGAGGCTTCCGATGAGACGCTGGTGCGCCGGTTCAAGGAGTCACGGCGCCGCCACCCTTTAAGTATGCATGGGGAAGTTTTAGAGGGAATCCGGGAGGAACGAAACCGTTTACGGGAATTGCGCGGTCGGGCTAATAAAATAATTGACACGTCGGATTTAACGGTTTTGCAGTTGAAAGAAGAAATCAACGGGCTTTTTGCTGATAGTACCGACACCTCCAGACTTTTTGTTACGATCATTTCTTTTGGTTTCAAGTATGGCGTTCCACTTGATTCCGATCTGGTTATGGATGTCCGATTTCTGCCCAACCCCCATTATGATCCGTCTTTAAGGCCTTTTACCGGCAATGATCCGGCAATAAGGGATTTTGTCTTTAATTTTCCGGTTACTGCTGAATTTACGGAAAAATTTTCCGGCCTTGTTGAGTTTCTTATTCCGCACTATATTAAAGAGGGCAAAACTACTTTGCAGATTGCCATTGGCTGTACCGGTGGCAGGCACCGTTCTGTGGCCCTGGCCAATCAACTGGAGAAGATCTTGCGGGCGAAAGATTTTCGGGTGGCGGTACGGCACCGGGACATTAAGCGAGCATAGGGGCTGGCATTTTAGTGAACCTTTTGAAGTGGTTGTACCCCGGGATGCGGATAAAACGCTGGCTGGCGTTGGCACTGGCCGGTTTGGCGCTGGCTGTTGCTGGTCTGGATATTTTATTTAATGGCCGGCTGGCTGGTAATTTTGCTGCTTTTATATATCAGTTGGGATTATTTTTTAAAGGTGGCTTCTACCAGCAGGGGCTGTTTGGATTTCTGGTTTTTGCGGCAGGGCTGGCTGTCCTGATTACCGGCCTTTTGAAGGCTTTTTACTCACTGGCTGCCGCTCTGATGCCGGAGCAGGAAAAGCAGGTGGCCGATATCGTTTACGCGCGGCGTAATTTGCGGCGGGGACCGAAAATTGTGGTCATCGGGGGCGGTACCGGACTATCGGTGCTGTTACGGGGTTTGAAGAAATATACCAGCAATCTCACTGCCGTGGTGGCGGTTACCGATGATGGCGGCAGTTCGGGGCGGCTGCGGGGAGAGCTGGGTATTCTGCCGCCCGGTGATATCCGCAACTGCCTGGTGGCGCTGGCCGATAAAGAACCGCTGATGGAGGTGCTGCTGCAGTACCGTTTTTCTGCCGGTGAACTGGCCGGTCATAATATAGGTAATTTGCTCCTGGCTGCTTTAAACGATGTATCCGGCGGCTTTAAGCAGGCGGTGCAGGATCTGAGTAAAGTACTGGCTGTCCGCGGGCAGGTGCTGCCGGTGACGCTGACTGACGTGGCGCTCTGCGCAGAACTGGCCGACGGCACTGTGGTTCAGGGAGAGTCTAATATTCCGAAAAGCCTTCAGCCTGTTAAGGGGGTTTTCTTAAAACCAGCTCGCTGTTTCCCCCCACCTGAGGTGCTTACAGCCATCAGGGAAGCTGATGCGGTAGTGCTGGGACCCGGTAGCCTTTATACCAGTATCATTCCCAATTTGTTGGTGCGGGGAATCCCGGAGGCGCTGGCTAAAACCCAGGCGGTCAAAATTTACGTTTGTAACCTTATGACCCAACCCGGCGAAACTATTGGTTATACTGCTTGGGATCACTTAAAGGCAATTTTTGATCACGCCGGGCAGGTGGTGGATTGTGTGGTAGTTAATACCGGTCCAATCCCGTCCCGCTTGCTGGACCGTTACCGTCAGGAAGGGGCCGAACCGGTTGAACCCGGCCTGGCAGAAATTAAAAAGCTGGGTGTGCAGGTGGCGGCTGAAAACCTGGCCATGCAGACGGAGGCGATCCGTCATCATCCGGAGAAGCTGGCCTTGACTGTGCTGCGCATGATATTTGCAACCAGGCACAGGATAGAACCAGTGAGTTATTTAAACAATTACCGTAAGTAGTAATAGGTGCTGATATGGACAACGGGCAACCCCCGTTGTTTTTTATGATATAATATAGTTGCAGATATCCAGGAGTCGGGAGACGGAATTCAGAATAGAAACAAAAAAATGAAAACTACTGGTGTTTTTTCTGGGGGAAGAGGAGGGGCAGGGTTGTCTTTCTCGGAAGTTACGAAAAATGAGTTGGCCAGGGTGGTTGGACCATCTTCTTGCTGCCGTTTGGCCGAGTTGGCGGCTCTCGTGAAGATGGGTGGCAGTATCCAGATTAGAGGTAAAAACCGGCTGGCCTTAAATGTTGGTACTGAAAATGTGGCGGTGGCCAGGAAGATTTTTCTGTTGGGTAAAAGCTTATATGGCTTGCGATCTGAAGTGCTGATCCAGCGCAAGCCCCGCCTGCAAAAGAATAACGTATACCTGGTGTGTGTTCCTTCCCAATCCGGAGTAAAAAAGATTATGGCTGATCTGGGTATAATTGATGAAACCGGCAGATTGCATGTGAGTGATAAATTGAAGGAGGATCTGGTACGAAAAGACTGCTGCCGCCGGGCTTACCTGAGGGGCTCTTTTCTCGGCGGCGGCTCGGTTAACGACCCGGCCGGGACTTACCACCTGGAGGTTGTTGCCGGCAGTGAGAAGCATGCCCGTTTCATTGGCCGCCTGATGCGCAAGTTTCACCTTGCGCCGGGGATCAGCAGGCGTAAAAAGCGGTATGTTGTCTATTTAAAGGAAAGTGAGCAGATAGTTGCTCTGTTGAATATTACGGGAGCCCATTCTGCTTTGCTTAAATTTGAAAATGCAAGGGTTTGTAAGGATGTCCGGAACCATGTTAACCGGCTGGTGAATTGTGAAACGGCAAATTTGAACAAAACGGTAAATGCAGCCGTCCGCCAGTTGGAGAATATTAATCTGGTGAAAGAAACTATTGGACTGAAGAATCTTCCTGAAACTATCAGGGAGGTTTCAGAATTGCGGTTACAGTACCCTGATGTTAACCTGCGGGAGTTGGGGCAATTAATGTTTCCTCCGGTCGGCAAGTCCGGGATTAACTACCGCTTCCGGAAGCTTGAAGAGATTGCAGAAAAGCTGCGGCAGGGTGAATGCGAAAGGCACAGTTCGAATACTCTGATAGGGTAAAGCATCGGAAGAAGAGTAAGGTGAGTGCTGTTGCGTCTGGAGTATAATCTTAATCTTGAGCAGAGTCAAAAGTTAATTATAACGCCGGAGTTGCGCCAGGCGATCACTATCCTTCAGCTTCCCGCCCTGGAACTGACCATGTATATTGATCAGCAACTGCAGGAGAACCCGATGCTGGAGATGCAGGAGAATGAGGCTGAAGAGGAAGAGAGTGTAGTAGAGGAAAAACAAGAGGATGAGCATAAATACGACCTCGATTGGGAGGATTACTTCCAGGATAGCAGTGACCTTGGTTTTAACCGCTTGGAGAAACGGACGGAACAACCTGCATTCAGCTATGAAAGTTTTTTAACCAGGGCGCCTACTTTAACCGAACACCTGATGTTTCAGCTCAAGCTCAGTACCGGTTGCGGACAGGACAGGGTGATCGGGGAATATCTGATCGGGAACATGGATGAGAACGGTTACCTGCAGGTTTCCCTGCAGGAAGTGGCCGACCAGCTTAAAGTAGATATTTCCGAGGTAGCCAGGTTATTGACCGTGATTCAGGGTTTTGATCCGCCCGGTATCGGCGCCCGAAATCTAAAGGAATGTCTTTTGATTCAGGTCGGCCACCTGGGAATAAACAATAAAATTCTGCCGGTCTTAATCGAGGAGTGTCTGGATGATCTGGCCCAGGGTAAATTAAATAAAATTGCCCAGGATTTGAACATGCCCGTGCGTGAAGTCCAACAGGCGGCGGATATTTTGAAAACCCTGGAACCAAAACCCGGCCGCAATTTTTCCAACGCCAACGACGTCCGTTATATAGTGCCGGATATTGTATTGGAAAAAGTGGAAGGGGAGTATATTATCCTGGTAAATGATGTTTTTATCCCGCGTCTTACCGTTAATAAAACTTACCGGTCCGTTCTGACGGGAGAGAATAATAATGACCCCAAAACCCGCCGTTTTGTGGAAGGAAAGCTAAATGCTGCGGTCTGGCTGATCAAGAGTATTGAACAGCGCCGCCTGACCCTGTACAAGGTAGCCAGGTGTCTGGTTGATTTGCAGCGCGATTTTCTTGATTGCGGCGTTAAATACTTGAAGCCGTTAAACTTGAAAAATGTGGCGGAGTTGGTAGAATTGCATGAATCTACCGTTAGCAGGGCAGTTTCAAATAAATACATACAAACCCCCCAGGGTGTGATTGAGATGAAATATTTCTTTTCTACCGGCTTGCATAATGCTGCCGGCACCACCACTTCGGCGGAGAGCATCAAGAAATTGCTGCAGGAAATTGTTGCCGGGGAGGATCCCGGAAATCCCTTGAATGACCAGAAGATAACCGATATGCTCCGGCAGAAGGGAATCAAGATATCCCGGCGGACGGTGGCCAAATACCGGGATGAACTCGGTATACAGGCCGTGGCGAAGCGCAGGCGGTATTAGGCAATTTTGTCTACCAGCTTCCCCCGCCGCCGCCGCCGAACCCGCCGCCGGAGAACCTTCCCCCGGAAAAACCGCCTCCGGTGCCGCTGCCGATACCGCTTCCCCGCGGCGCGCTGAACATGGCCGAAGCGAAGCTCGCGGTTGCTGCGTTTATGGAGCGGGAGAAGCCGTAGGGGCTGAATGTGGCGAATCCTCCGGGCGACACGTACCATTCCGGCGGCTTCTGGTAAATCCCCTCGAAGGCTTTTGCCCAGTTGTCGGCCACACCCAGAGCGATGGCATAAGGCAGGAACTTCGAGAAAAGGTCTGCATCTCCCATTCGCTCCAGCCGGTCTTTCTCGGCCCGGTTTAAGAATTCCCGGAAACCGAGAATGTCCATGTGTGCGCCGGCGCCGGTCCTGGTTTTGGCGGGCATTATTCTGGCGCATAAAAGTACCGGCAGGCCGGTCAGGGCTCCCGCGAGGATGCTTTTGACTGCGGAGTGCGGCGCGAGGAAGATGAGTGCCAGGATTCCGAAAATCATCACCGCTATGCCGGCAGCCGTATAAAAGCCCCTTACCTTTTCGGGGCTGGTAAGGAAGTATTTTTTCCGTACCAGTTCCCCGTACAGGGTGTTTTTTAACGAATCCAGGTTTGTGTAGAAATCGTTTTTCATATTGGAAACGAGTATGCCGGGCGATGCGTACGGGAGTATTCTTTTCATCAGTTCTTTTTCAAAGGAACTCAAGTCGTCGTCGGGCTCTTTAATCTTTGACAGGTAGTAATCGGTGGAGTCGAAGAGCAGTCCTTCCCTTTTTATTTCTTCGATCTTTATGTATTTTTTTACGGCCAGTCCGACAATGGTTGAAGTTATGTCCCGCGGGTCCAGTTTTTCATCAACGATTGTGCCCACCTCCGCCGGCGCAAGGGGCCTGTTGTCGTATTCGGGCGGTTTGTACATTACGGCAACGGACTCTTTTACCCTGGGGTCCCTTCCCTTCGTGCGCCACAGGTAGATCATAAACAGCAGCGAAATAATGGGAAACACGAAAACCCAGTTTTCTTTTAAATTTAAGGCCCACAAGAACTTTTTCCATGATGACGGCGGGGATACGAGCCCTTTGTCCCAGCCGAAGGCTATGGTGAGCCCTTCGCCGGGCGCAAGGCTTTTGGCTGCGGAGAACTCGCCGTAATTGTCGTGTACCTCAAAGCTACCGGCCGATTCCCTTGCGCCCGGAATGCCCGTATAGAGAGCGCCCTGGAGTTTTTCGCTTTTGCCTTCAGCAGCCAGAAGGACGGTGGCGGACGCTTTTTTGATGGTTGCTTTCCAGTAATTACCGGTGACGTTCCAGTAAATCTCGTCGTGATCGTCGAAGTAGAGCAGGGCGTTTTCCACCTTGTAATTAATAACGTAAGTCTGTTTGCCGCTTACATATTTGTCTGCGTCACCAATCCTTATGTTTATTACATTACCGCTCCGGGAAACCTTGTATTTCCAGTTTATTCCCGACTGGTTGGTGACGGACAGCACCTCCAGCGGGGTGGTAATTGTTTTGCCGGGTTCATTTACGTACTTAAACGGAATTTCCCGGTAAATGCCGTGTCTCGGTCTGTGAAAATCTACCTCGACGGTTTCTTTAACGGTAAAGGAGGAATCTTCGAAGATGACGATGTCGGAGCGGAATTTGTTGATTGTAAAGTCCTGGGCAAAAGCAGGAGAAGCAAAGACAGTGAGGAGAAAAAATAAGATTATTAATGTCCTGCCGGTGCGCCAGCGGTATTTGCGAAAGAAATCCGGCACCTGCGCTCACTTCCGTTTGTTTTTATAACTAAGGATAAACCATTTAACAGGATTCACGAAAAGCTTACCTTTACGGGCTTTCTTTCCACCTCCGGCGCTTCCAGTTCAAAAAATTCTTCTTTTTTAAACTTGAACTGCGAGGCGATTATGTTGGACGGGAATGATTCAATAAGAATATTGTAGTCCCGGACCACGGCGTTGTAATATCTCCTGGCGTATTCAATGTTATCTTCCAATTCCTTTAGTTGGGATTGGAGCTGGATGAAGTTTTCATTTGCCTTCAATTCGGGATACGCCTCCGCCACGGCGAATAAACTCTTCAAGGTGTCCTTGAATATGTTCTCGGCATTTGTCTTCTCGGCGGGAGACGACGCCTGCATGGCCATGGATCTTGCCTGGGTGACCTTTTCAAAGACGGACTTCTCATGCGCGGCATAACCCTTGACGGTTTCAACGAGATTCGGCACCAGGTCATATCTTTTTTTGAGATGTACATCAATGTCCGACCACGAGGATTCTATGGTATTCTTCAGTCTGACCAGCCGGTTGTATATTGCTATGACAGCAAAGATGGTACCGGCTATGATTACCAGGATGACAATTGCCGTTGCCAAAAAACACCACCCCTTATACTTTCCTGATTAATATTAACACAAATATAGGAATTTTTCACGTTATTGTCTGCGTTGATTTATGTGTGGAAAGTTTGGTCCAAGGGAGGAACTTTTTGGGCCGGCGGAGAATTCTAAGACGGAGAAGCGGGTGACATTAAATGCGGCAGGGTATACTATCCGGAGAGGAGGAGTTTTATGCCCAAGAAAACAGTAGGAGATGTAGATGTTAAAGGTAAACGGGTGCTGGTGCGGGTTGATTTTAACGTACCGCTTGATAAGGATAACGCGGTAAGCGATGATACGCGTATCCGGGAGGCTTTACCTACCATCCGTTATCTGAGCGGGCAAAAGGCAAGGGTGATTTTGATTTCCCACCTGGGCCGTCCGAAAGGAAAGGTAGACGACCGCTATAAAATGGATCCCGTAGCCCTGCGGCTGCAGGACTTGTTGGGCCGGCCGGTACGGAAGGTGGATGACTGCATAGGGGATGCGGTGCAGGCGGCTATCGGGGAGATGCGGGACGGTGACGTGATTCTGCTGGAGAATGTTCGTTTTTATGCCGAAGAGGAAAAAAACGACGAAGGTTTTGCCCGCCAGTTGGCCGGGTTGGCCGATGTTTTCGTAAATGATGCCTTCGGCGCCGCTCACCGTGCTCATGCTTCCACCGAAGGAGTGGCGGATTTTTTGCCTGCCGTGGCCGGCTTTTTAATGGAAAAGGAGCTGGCGGTGCTGGAAAGAATCCTGGCGGCGCCGGAGCGGCCTTTTGTTGCCATTCTCGGCGGGGCCAAAGTTTCGGATAAAATAGGCGTTATTGCCAATCTTCTGGATAAAGTGGACAGCCTGATTATCGGCGGGGGGATGGCCAATACCTTCTTGAAAGCACGGGGCCTTGATGTGGGGAAATCTTTGCTTGAGGTGGACAAGGTAGATCAGGCAAAAGGCTTGATTGCCGACGCCAGGGCTAGAGAAGTAAAGATTTTCTTGCCTGTGGATGTGGTAGCGGCCCTGGCTGCGGCACCCGATGCCGAGCCGAAAGTTGTGCCGGTAAACCAGATTCCGCCCGAATGGATGGCCCTGGACATCGGCCCGGCTTCGGTGGAGTTTTTCACCGGGGCCTTGAAAGGGGCAAAAACCGTGTTTTGGAACGGCCCGATGGGGGTATTTGAAATGGCTCCTTTTGCCGGGGGAACGGAGAACGTTGCCCGTGCCCTGGCCGGCATGGAGGCTACCACCGTTGTCGGCGGCGGTGATTCAGTAGCTGCTGTTAAAAAGGTGGGGGTGGCGGACAAGATAACCCACATTTCTACCGGCGGCGGGGCGTCGCTGGAGTTTCTGGAGGGCAAAAAGCTGCCCGGAATAGAAGTTTTACAAGAAAAGTGAGGGATGTGGAGATGCTAAAGGCACGGCGCACGCCAATCATTGCCGGAAACTGGAAGATGCACAAGACCGCCGCCGAGGCGGTTAACTTTGTGCAGGAACTGCGTCCGGCCGTTGCGGGTCAAAACGGGGTTGAAGTGGTGGTTTGTCCGTCCTTTGTGGCTCTTGTGCCGGTAATAGAAGCTTTGAAGGGAAGCAATATCGGAGTGGCGGCCCAGAATGTGTTTTGGGAGAAACAGGGCGCTTATACCGGTGAGGTATCACCGCTGATGCTGAAGGAGGCGGGGTGCCGTTACGTTATTATCGGTCATTCCGAGCGGCGGCAGTATTTCGGCGAACGGGATGAGACGGTCAACCGCAAGCTCAAAGCGGCCCTGGCGCACGGGCTTACGCCGATTGTCTGTGTGGGCGAGCAACTGGCGGAGCGGGAAGCCGGCGTAACCGAAAAGGTAATCCGCACCCAGACCGAAGCGGCTCTGGCCGGCCTGCTGCCGGAACAGGCAGCCGGACTGGTTGTCGCCTACGAGCCGGTTTGGGCCATCGGCACCGGTAAAACGGCGTCTGATGAAGATGCCCAGCAGGTGATTGGTTTTATCCGTACCCTGGTTGAAGGCATGTATGGTTTGGAGGCGGCGGGCCGGATGCGGATTCAGTACGGGGGCAGCGTAAAGCCGGAAAATATCGCCGGTCTGATGGCCCGGCCGGATATCGACGGCGCCCTGGTCGGCGGAGCCAGTCTTACGGTGGACAGCTTTGCGGCTATTGTTAAGGGAGCCGGAGTAAAAATTTGAAACAGGCGGGGGTGCCCCGGTGACGGCAGCATATGTGCCACTGGTTTTGGTAATTCTTGATGGGTGGGGTCTGTGCGCGGGGGTCGGGGGGAACGCCATCGCGCAGGCCGCTACACCGAACATGGATGGGTTTCTGGCCCGCTGCCCGCATACCGTTCTTTCCGCCTCCGGGGAGGATGTCGGCCTGCCGGCCGGTCAGATGGGCAACTCCGAGGTGGGACACCTGAACATGGGGGCGGGGCGGGTTGTTTACCAGGAACTGACCCGTATTTCTAAGGCTATCCGGGACGGCAGTTTTTTTACAAACGAGGTTTTGCTGGAAGCAGCGGATTTTGCCGGAAGGAACGGCCGCTCCCTGCACCTGATGGGCCTTTTATCCGACGGCGGAGTGCACAGCCATATCGAGCACCTTTTTGCCCTGCTGGAACTGGCCAAGGCTCGGGGTCTGGATGATGTTTTTATCCATGCCTTTCTGGACGGCCGCGATGTGCCGCCGGCCAATGCCCGCGAATATTTTGCGGCTCTGGCGGTTAGACTGGCGGAGTTGAATTGCGGGGCGGTGGCGACGGTGATGGGCCGTTACTATGCCATGGACCGGGACCGGCGATGGGATCGCACCGAGAAGGCGTATAACGCCATGGTTTTCGGTGAAGGATGTGCGGTAAACTCGCCGCTGGAAGCGGTGGAAGGCGGTTACCGGCGGGGTGAAACCGATGAGTTTATCAGTCCGGCGGTGGTTGTGCGGGAAGACGGGCGGCCGGTAGCCAGAATTGCTGACGGCGATGCCGTTGTCTTTTTTAACTTTCGCCCGGACCGGGCCCGCCAGATCAGCCACGCGCTTGTTGATCAAGACTTTTCCGGTTTCGAACGGCGGACCGGGCGGCCAAAGGTGCATTTTGCCTGCATGACCCTTTATGATGAGACGATTGATGCCCCGGTGGCTTTCAAACCCCAGGTACTGCTCAACACCTTGGGCGAGGTGTTGAGCAAGCGTGGTATTTCCCAGTTGCGGCTGGCGGAAACGGAAAAATACGCTCATGTGACTTTTTTCTTTAACGGCGGGGTGGAGGAACCGAACCCGGGCGAGGAGCGGATTTTGATTCCTTCGCCGAAGGTGGCCACTTACGACCTGAAACCCGAAATGAGTGCGCCTGAAGTAACCGGCGCTTTTCTGGAACAACTGGCTGCCGGCCGGCACCGGGTAATGATCATGAATTACGCCAACCCCGATATGGTCGGCCACACCGGTTATATGACCGCGGCGGTGAAGGCCGTGGAAACGGTGGACCGCTGCCTGGGCCGGGTGGTCGGGGCGGTGCTGGAAAAGGACGGCACTGTGCTGATCACCGCTGATCACGGCAACGCCGAGCGGATGAAAGACGAGCATGGAGGCCCACATACCGCCCATACCCCCAACCCGGTGCCTTTTATTTTAATCTGCCGGGATGTGGAAGGGATTGCCTTGCATGAAGGCCGGCTGGAAAACGTGGCCCCGACCATTCTTCAGTTGCTGGGTATTCCCAAACCGGCTGAAATGACCGGCGAATCGCTGATCGAAAATAAATTTAAATGAGAGGAGTGCTGCAGATGTCTACTATTATTTCTGATGTCTACGCCCGGGAAATCCTGGACTCCCGGGGCAACCCGACGGTAGAAGTGGAGGTTTACCTGGAAGGCGGCGCCGTAGGCCGGGCGGCCGTGCCGTCGGGGGCCTCCACCGGTGCTTTTGAGGCGGTGGAATTGAGGGACGGCGACCATAAACGTTACCTTGGCAAAGGGGTAACCAGGGCGGTGGAGAATGTCAATACTGTTCTGGCGCCGGAAATTGTGGAAATGGATGCTACCGACCAGCTGGGAATCGACCAGCTTTTGCTTGAACTGGACGGTACGTCGAACAAGGGGAAACTGGGGGCTAATGCCCTCCTCGGCGTGTCCATGGCGGTGGCGAAGGCGGCGGCGGAAGCCCTGGGGCTGCCCCTTTTTCAGTACCTGGGTGGAGTAAATGCCAAGGTGTTGCCGGTACCGATGATGAACGTTTTGAACGGCGGCCGGCATGCCGATAATAACGTGGATATCCAGGAGTTTATGATCATGCCGGTGGGCGCAGAAAGTTTTTCCGAAGGTCTGCGCATGGGAACGGAAGTTTACCACAGCCTGAAGGGTGTGCTGCGGAAAAAGGGGTTGAACACCGCCATTGGCGATGAGGGCGGGTTTGCGCCCATGCTGGGTTCCAACGAGGAAGCCCTGGCCGTGTTGGTTGAGGCGGTTAAGGCGGCTGGTTTCCAGCCCGGTACGGACGTGGCTCTGGCTGTTGACGCAGCGGCCACGGAATTTTACAAAGAGGGTAAGTATACGTTTATAGCCGAGGGGATGAGCCGTACTGCTGAGGAGATGGTGGAATACTATGCCATGTTGGTTGACAAGTATCCGATTGTTTCCATTGAAGACGGACTGGCGGAAGACGACTGGGAGGGCTGGCAGAAGCTTACGGCGCGATTGGGCAAACGGGTGCAACTGGTCGGTGACGATATTTTTGTGACCAATACGGAGCGGCTGGAGAAGGGGATCAAGGCCGGTGCGGCCAATTCGATTTTGATCAAATTAAACCAGATCGGTACTATTACCGAGACTCTGGATTGCATCGCCATGGCCGGGCGGGCCGGTTACACCGCTGTTGTGTCCCATCGCTCGGGGGAAACGGAGGACACCACCATTGCCGACCTGGCGGTGGCTGTCAATGCCGGGCAGATCAAGACCGGCGCGCCCTGCCGCACCGACCGGGTAGCCAAGTACAACCAGTTGCTACGGATTGAAGATGAACTGGGCGACCTGGCGCGATATGGTGGAAGGGCTGCCTTGAAGATATAAAAAGTTTGTGCTGATATTCACACAGATTGATTGTCATTTTTTGTTGTCCATGTTATAATCATTCCTATAAGTTTATAGACAAGAACTGGCGGAGAGGGGGTGGAGATATGTTAAACGGCCTGGTGACAGCCTTTCATGTGGTTTTATCGGTGGCCCTTATTGTAGTGATCCTTTTGCAGTCGGGGAAAAGCGCCGGACTGTCGGGGGCTATCGCCGGCGGAGCGGAGACTTTTTTCGGGAAAAAGAGGGGATTGGATGAGTTTTTGAGCAAGGTTACCATTGTCGTAGCAGTGTTGTTTGCACTGACGTCTTTGATCCTGGGATTCTGGCAGAAGCAGCTTTTTTGATTTCTTTTTGATTTTGGTTGGAGGTGAATTTATTGAGTCTTGATTTAGCGGCTTTAGCGGTAACGGTAACTTATGCCGGTATTATTGCTTCGGTTATGGGAATCCTGTTTGCGGTCTACCTTATTTTCTGGGTGCTGAGTAAACCGGCTGGCTCGGAGCGGATGCAGGAAATTTCGGCGGCCATCCAGGAAGGCGCCATGGCCTACTTGAACCGGCAGTACAGCACCATTGCCGGTGTGGGCGTAATTGTGGCGGCTTTGATCTGGTTCGGCCTGGGCTGGAAGACGGCGGTCGGCTTTGTAGTGGGCGCGGTTTTTTCCGGTCTGTGCGGTTACATCGGCATGATTGTCAGCACCCGCGGCAACACCCGTGTTTCCGAGGCGGCTAAAACCAGTATCGGTCACGCCCTGCAGGTGGCTTTCAGGGGCGGGGCGGTAACCGGGATGATCTGTGTAAGCCTGGCGCTTTTAGGAGTAGCGGGCTTATATCTTATTTTTAAAGACCCTGTTTCTCTGGTCGGCATGGGCTTCGGCGGCAGCCTGATCAGCGTGTTTGCCCGTTTGGGCGGCGGTATTTTTACCAAGAGCGCCGATGTGGGGGCCGACCTGGTGGGGAAAGTGGAAGCCGGCATTCCGGAAGACGACCCGCGCAACCCCGCCGTTATTGCCGATAACGTGGGCGACAACGTGGGCGACTGCGCCGGTATGGCGGCCGACCTGTTCGAGACTTACGCGGTGACGGCTATCGGCACCATGCTCCTCGGCTTCCTGGTTTTTCCCGGCAATCCGCTGTTTATTGTTTTTCCCATTATTCTCGGTGCTGTAGCCATCGTTGCTTCCATTATCGGAGTTTTGTTTGTGCGTTTGGGCGCCGGGCAGAACATTATGGGCGCTCTTTACAAAGGTCTGTGGGCCTCTGCAATCCTGGCCCTGCTCGGGTTTTACCCGGTGACGACCTCCCTGCTCGGCTCAAGCGTTTATTTCTGGCCGGCGCTGGTAGGCGTGGCTGTTACGATGGTGATGGTTTACGTTACGGACTACTATACTTCTAAATCTTTCCGGCCGGTCAAGTCGATTGCTTACGCTTCGCAGTCCGGCCATGCGACCAACATCATTACCGGTATGTCCGTGGGCATGGAGGCCGGCGTCATCCCGGCCATAACCATTGTTGCCGGCATACTGGTTTCTTTCCTGGTCGGCGGCGGCGGGAACGATGGATTATACGCCATTGGTGTCGCTTCCATGGCCATGCTTTCCATGACCGGTATCGTGGTGGCCATTGACGCTTACGGCCCGATTACCGACAACGCCGGCGGCATTGCCGAAATGGCCGAACTGCCCGAAGAAGTGCGGAACATAACCGACCCGCTGGATGCAGTGGGCAATACCACCAAGGCCGTAACCAAAGGATATGCTATCGGTTCGGCCGGCCTGGCGGCCATCGTGCTGTTTGCCGACTACACCCATCACCTGGAAGAAAAGGCTAGAGAAGTGCTTACGTTTTCTATTAATGACCCCTGGGTGCTTGCCGGTCTTCTGCTCGGCGCAGCCCTGCCGTTCCTTTTCTCCTCGCTGGCCATCGGCGCCGTGGGCCGTGCCGCTCACGAGGTGGTGGACGAAGTGCGCCGGCAGTTCCGTGAGATCAAAGGCCTTATGGAGGGACAGGCCCGCCCCGAATACGGGCGCTGCGTCGACATTGTGACCAGACGGGCGCTGAAAGAGATGATCCTGCCCGGTTTGATCCCGGTGCTGGCGCCGGTTATTATCGGCTTTGCCCTGGGGCGCGACGCCCTGGGCGGCATGTTGATGGGTACCATTGTCAGCGGCTTGTTTATGGCCATCTTCCAGACCGCCGGCGGCGGCGCCTGGGACAATGCCAAGAAGTACATTGAAGAAGGCATGTACGGCGGAAAAGGCAGCCCGGCACACGCGGCGGCGGTTACCGGGGACACCGTCGGCGACCCGCTGAAAGATACGGCCGGTCCGGCCATCAACCCCATGATCAAGATCGTGAATATCGTGGCGCTGTTGCTCGTACCCCTTATTTACGGGGTCGTACGTTAGAGATTTTTGCTGGAACGGGGCGGGGCTTTTGGCCTTGCCCCTTCTTGCTAATTAGCGGGAATCCTGGTAAAATAGTGAACATGCCGAAGAAAAAAGAAAAAGAAGCTGTTACCGTGTATAACAATATGTGCTTTGCCTGCAGCCCGGTCAACCCTATCGGCCTGCGCCTGGAGTTTCAAATGGACGGGGACGTCTGCCGCACTTCCTTCTGTGCCGGTGAGCAGCACCAGGGCTGGAGCGGCTACATGCACGGCGGCCTGATTGCCACATTGCTGGATGAAGTGATGGCCCAATTGTTATGGCAGAGAGATATCTGGGCCATGACTGCTGAAATGACCACGCGGTTCAGCCTGGCGGTGCCAATTGGCCGGGAGTTGACGGCTGAAAGCCGGCTTTTGTCGGAGCGGGGGCGGCTGATAGAACTGGAAGGGCGGCTGTTGTTGCCCGGCGGCAGGGTGGCCGTCCGGGCCAGGGCAAAATTTTTGCGGGTTAAGAAAAGTGAGCTTTACCCGGAAAGCCTGCCGGAAGGAGCGTCGGATCATACCGGTGAAGATTGTCTCGGAGAATAGAAAGGCCCGGCACGAATATCATATCCTGGAAACGTACGAGGCGGGCATCGCCCTCACCGGTACCGAGGTAAAGTCCTTGCGTATCGGCCGGGCCAATCTGCAGGATAGTTATGCCAGGGTTGAAAACGCCGAACTTTTATTGTATAATATGCATATAAGTCCCTACGATCAGGGCAACCGGTTTAACCACGAGCCGAAGCGCACCCGCCGGCTTTTGCTGCACAAAAACGAAATCATGCGGCTCCTGGGGAAAACCAGGGAAAAGGGGCTGGCCTTGATCCCGCTGAAAATTTATTTCAAAAACGGGTGGGCCAAAATCGAGCTGGCCCTGGCAAAAGGGAAAAAGCTTTATGACCGGCGGGAAGATATGGCCGCCCGGGATGCCAAACGGGAAATTGAACGGGCGGTAAAGGAAAGGATGCGTATTTAAAACATGGGGGCGTAAAGGTTTCGACGGGGGAAGCGGTGGCAGGAGAAGCGAGCCGGGGTTCCATCAGCCCGTAAAACGGTGGGAAAACATAATTGCCAATAACGAATACGCCTTAGCTGCTTAGTTGCAGTTAACCTCCTGCCCGCGCCGGGCCCGTGGCCCGGGACAGGGGGTCATTTAAACGGGCTGGCTTTAGTCCAATTCTCGGAGGGCTAAAGCAAGATTCATCGAGATAGCTCCAACGGAGCCCGGCTGCAGGCGCCCGCGGAGCGAAAACTAAACTGCAGCCTGCGCTCGGAGAAGCTTCTGTGGTCGGTCTTCCGGACGGCGGGTTCGATTCCCCCCGCCTCCACCAAATAATCTACCATCTATTGATAAAAAGTATTTATCGGTGGGTGGTTTTGTTTTGCCTGAAAGTGCCTGAAACCAGCCGCTTTCGGGCTTTGTGCGTTCTGCCTTGTAGCAATAGGTGGTTGTGTTGGATCGCCGTTTTTGGAGGACACTTGACTTGAACCGTGGCGGTTTTCAGGGCAGGTACACAGGCAAATCGTTAAAAGAAAGGTAATCGTTAAACTTTGCACCGAAAATCGGGCTATCTTTTAACGATACACCGACCCGTTAAAATTAAGGCTTCAGGCAAAGAAAAACAGCCCGCCCGAAGGCGAGCCGTACTTGGCTGCAATTATGGTTCTCAGTGTTAAGCAGTGACCTCTGAGCTGTTCCTGAGCCTGAAGACAAAAGTGCCATCCCTGCTGACGATCGCTTGGTCAATGACGGCGAGCCATAGCTTTTCGTCAAACTCGGTGATGGCAAGCGGTCGGCTCTCGATATCCCGAATGAAGCCCTCGATAATCTTCGCTTTGCCGAGCCGCTCCCGTTTGGCGGCTTCCAACTCGTCAATCCGTTCCAAGACTTTGCGGTGGCGTTCAAGGTAGGCCTTGTTGCGCTCCGCCCATTCCGTCTGGTTGACAGCGGTTCGGGCATTCTCGTAAATGGCCTTTCGGGAAAGTTCTGTGACTACCTCAATCTCGCGGTGCAGTTCGGCGAGTTCCGCATCAATCGCCGCGGTGTCGCAGAGGACGCCCTGGGCAAGGCGACAGTCCTCGATCAACCCGTTGCGGTCGCTCATCAGGCTGTTGAACGCCGTGAGGAAACGGGATTTGATTTCGTCCTCAATGATATGCGGCGTACTGCAGCCCTTGCCCGGCAGTCGGCAATCAGCCGCTGAAACTCCGGCCTGCTGCTCTTCGTGCCGGTTTCCGCTTCATCGGCGTACACGCCGGCATACTCCCATTCGGGCTTGCTTTGTATCAGGTTGCTGTAAAAGCTGACCTGAGCCGCAAGGGAGTGGAGCATTCCGTCCTTCCCGCAGGAAACGCGGGCATACGCCGCGACCCGTTGTCTAGTTGGCATCTGTGCCGCAGATTCAATTTTCGTTATCTTTCTGCCCATAACGGCCTCCTTTCGCAGTACCATCTATCACATAATCTTTAAATGAACGATTCTGTGTCATAGCCGCCCCTCCACATCTATCAATACATTCAGATGTTTCTCTCACTGTTTATTACCCTATTATACGGTAAATATAACCAATGCAACCAACGAAATTATATCATGCTGCAAAGAGAAATTCAATATATCGTAATGAAAAATCAAGTGATTGTAAAGAAAATGATTGAACTGGATGTGTTTCCATGATATACTTATGCATGTCTTATTACGACCCTGTTTTGGAGAGGTGGTTACGATGGCTATTAGCTATAAAAAACTCTGGAAGCTGTTAATTGACAAAGATATGAAGAAAAAAGACCTACAAAGGGTCGCTGGTATCAGTTCCGCCACCGTAACCAAACTTGGGAAAAACGAGAATGTGAATACGGAGATATTACAGAAAATATGTACAGCACTGAATTGTGATAGTAGCGACATCATAGAAATACTACCGGATAACTTAAAGAAGGCCAATCCCTAAGGAACAAAGAGAAGCGTCTTAGCAACAAGAGTTTGAATAATAGTTGTTATTAAACTCGAACAAGGAGGCACGAATGAATGGCAGATCATGGCACCTTTAATATGGCAGATCATGGCACCTTTAATATGGCAGATCATGGCACCTTTAATAATGAAGACGCACATGCCAATCAGCATGCTTACTTGTCATCTGTTTCATTGAGAGACGCTTTTCTTGTTTGGCTTTCGGAAGAACATTCCCAAAATTATGCTCCTACTGTATTGGCAAATTGCCTTGATAATATTTCGAAATACGTGCTTCGAAAGAAGATGTGTACGGTTGACTTATGGAGTCTTTCACAACACTCCGTATTCCAACCAGTGTACAACAGGCTCCTTGAACCGTACCCGATTTGATGGACAGTGTAAACCCGTGGTACACTGAACATTAGAAAGGGGAAGAGTAAATGGTAAAACAATACAGTGCGGAGTTCAAGCTGGAAGCCGTGAGGCGGATCGAGAGGACCGGTGAGCCGGTATCCAGGGTAGCAGCGGAGCTGGGTGTCAACGAAAACACCCTGCATGGCTGGTTGAAACGATACCGGGATAAGCCAAACATGCCGTTTCCCGGCAGCGGGAAGCTGAGCCCGGACGATGAGCAGGTCAAGAAAATGGAGCGTCAAATACGCGAACTCCGTGAGGAGAACGAGATTCTAAAAAAGGCGGCAGCCTACTTTGCCAAGAATCAGAAGTAGAAAGATTCAAATTTATCAGGGCAAACCGTCATTTTTACCGGGTAGCGAAGCTGTGCAAAGTTCTGAT
>JAGUVT010000120.1 GCA_020062745.1 Deltaproteobacteria bacterium | reverse complement strand
TCTGATCCGCCTCCGGATCAGAATGAATGAAATGAGGCGCACCCATGAAGCCTGCAGTTGTATTTATAACCGGCTTCGCAAACCCTGCACCCAGTTTGTATTTATCCGCTATATTTCGGTATAGTTGCCGGGCCAGGTCGTAATCAACCCGGGAAGAATCCAGCCGATAAGGCGACATAAACTGAAACCCCCAGCCGAATGACAACCAGGAGTTTCTTAACGCTGATATTTCCCCCAGAGGGGTAAGTAGTTGCTGAATTATGTTGCGGCGTACCGGCCGGCGAAGATTGGTTTTAGCCATAAAGCGAAGCTCCTCTTAAAAGTTCCCTGGTCTCCTTATCAAGCGGTAATCCCAAATCCCTGGCACCCCAGAGCGCCACACCTAAAGCCATTACACAATCCTGGACCAATTCTTCTTCTTCATCATCCCATTCGTAAAAACTGAACTCGTCCACCGGTTCCCTAATCCACGGCGCCTTTAATCCTCTATTCTGCAAAACGGTTTGCATGTTGATGAGCATATCAACTTTTCTCTTGCCGGCAAAATTTAAACCCTGTGCCTGGATATCCTGAAGTTCATCTAAAACCACATCGCCTATGCCGGTACAGTCAATCCATGTTTCACTCATACCCTGGGCTGCGTATAGCTTGTGCCGGTGTCGGATTCGCTCATAAACATAAGGCCAGGGCCGGTGCTGAAACCGCTCATAAGCCACAACCTGCCAGGGATTTTTCATTACATCAACCGTAAAACCGACTGTCCAGTCCTGGCGTTTAGCCAGGTCCCAGCCGTGATAATACTGCCGGCCCGGTTGCGGATTGTTCCAGCATAATTCTGCTGTGCCGTCTTCCGGGTCAATCTTCCCCCAGTGGTCAAATTCAATATCCTGATCAAACAAAAACTCAACCTGCTCGCCGGTGAACACCTCACCGGATGAATCAGGGAAACCGCCTTCAATGTTCTGTTTTTTCATGTCCGCAGTCATGTGCTTTGAGATGCGTTCCAAAGCTTCATGGCTCACATACGGGTTATCGAAAGAATTACCGGTCTGACTATAGCAAAACGGATCATATTCTTTGGTGCCTTCGATGCCCCGGAGATACAGCCGGTAATAATCGTTCCGCTTGTTGGCTGTGCTGGTCAAATCCAGGTCGCCGTTCCTATCGGCCAGACGCATCCGGATCACATTATCCAGAAGTAGCATAAGCCCTTTCTGGTAAGCTGCCTCATCGAAATTAAAGTCATCGTAGTCATGGCCCAGAAGGTAAATACCGTTTCTCTGTGTTGATCTGGCCTGAAGCTGGCTGTTGTTCCTGAAAACCAATGTCGGAAAAGGCGTCTGTTTGGTTTTCTTTTCATCAATCAACCAGTGCAACTTCGGCGCTTGCTGCAGTATAGTCATAACCTTGTCCCAAACAATCCGGGCCTGGTCGGCCGTAATGCTGGCATTTACTGAAGAATAAGGCTTTTTTAGATCATACTGCGGCCAACCAATTTTGTAGGTCATCTTCCAGATGCGTTTGGCCGCTGCAATATGGCTTTTCCCATATCTATTGCCCGTTACCAAAAGATTTTCTTTTTTGGTGCTTTTTTGTAACCATGCTTGCTGCCCCGGATGCAGCTCCGGCTCCAAAAAATACCGACAAAAGAAAACCGGGTCATTTCTTCCCCGGATAAGCGCCTGTTTATATTCATCTGGTATTCTCACCGCTACCACTTCCAGCAGCTTCGGCTAAAGTCCCAAGGAGTTCGTTTAGGCCGGTAACTTCCACTTGCGCTTTAGTTTGCTCTACGCCCCACAAAGCCGCCCGTTTAGCCAGGGCATCAAGGAGATTACGTTGGAAACCAATTGCAGCATTATAGTTGGGTAGATAGGTTTCCTCGGTTGTTTCGGTATAATTTTCGCCTTCGCCCTGCCGGACGGTTATTTTATTTTTCTTACCCTTCTTTAGGGAACTTTTAAGCAATTTTTCGGCCTGTGCAATTTGACGCAGATATTGCTTATCAAGCTCAAAACGTTTTTGTTCCCGGACAACCTTAAATGACTCCTCTTCTTCCAATTTTTCCAAGGCTCGAAAATCATCATAAACTGTACTAACCGGAAGTTTCAGGCGTCTAGCCACGGCATAAGCTGATAACCCTTGAAGCCTTAATTCGTCTACTTTAATACGTCTTTCTATTGATTTTTTGGTGGCCAACACCTTTACCCTCCTTTTTGCGAAAAATACCGAGTTTTAGTAAACACAAAAGCCGCCCTTGCGGACAGCTTTATAAATTTCATTTCAGACATTTCTCCCACAATAGCATTATAACACAGGTTTGTATAGACAGTTGTCTATTTTTTATAAACATGTATAAAAGCATCCAAAACACTTGTTTCCATACTTCGTATATAGTCCTTATTGGATTTAAATTCCCGCCCTATCATCCGCAAACTCATCCTGTCTTTTCCAAACCGCAACTCAATAAACTTCTGATAGTCTTCATGCAACCTGCTGATAGCGTCCGCCACCGGCTGGACATCCTCCAGCATCGACACTCGCCGGATAACCTCCCGCTCCTGCGGGCTTGTGGTGTTATGCGTCTGGCCCACAGCAATGATTATGTCGGTACTGCGCAGTTGATACTCATGCGCCAACTCCAGGATGCGGTAGTATTTTTTTATTAATGCTCTAGCTTCATCGTGGGTCACGACAGTTCCCCTTTCTCCGGCAGCATTTTTAAGACCTCGGGCGCCAGAATAACGCCTTGCTTTTCGGCGAGCAGAAAAAGCTCTCTGACTTTTTTTTCATAGCTTGCCTGCAACTGTAATACTTTAGTGTTGTATTGCTGCTCCAGGTTTTTGTATAGAGCTTGGTTCATACGCAACCCCAGCATGAAATCGTCGTAACTGGTGAGTAAGGCGCGACACTCGGCAATCAATCGATTTTCCTCTTGCAGTTTTAAGCCTTTTGCTTTTGCACATAACGCATAGCAAAAGTTCGGGTATGGTGTTACAGGCATCGTTTTCCCCCGTGCTTGCATCACTTTGTTAAACGCCTTAATCATTTCATAGTTGTCAAAACGGTTAAGCTCCCCAAGCTCGGCAAGATATTCCCTGATAATCTCGTCATATTCTGACTTATCGCCGCTCAACATCTTGTCGATGAACAGCTTTTTGAAGCCCAGTCGCTTCGCCAAATCCGGATTGTTCAGAGATTCATACACCAAATCATGGATTTCCGTTTGGTCTATCTGCCACACGGCCAGGTCCATTAACCACATTTTATTGCCGTAGTCGCTCAACTCTTCAAACTTTTCCTTGAGGATGCAACCCTTGTCCGTGTAATAGTAGCCCTGGTTATCATAACTCACGTCAGCGAACATTTCGGACAATATGCTCATTTCCTCGGTTTGTACCATTTCACATAAGGCATCATAAATTTCAGACGCCGTACTGTATTTAGGAATACCAGTTTCAAACTGGTCACCTATCACAGAACGCCACCTCCTTTTCATTTTTCAGTATCCCGGCACTGCCGGGCTTCGGCGCTTCCCGCATCACCGCTTCGTAAAAATCAAACTCATCGTCTCCGCACCAAAGCTGCACTTTCACCGGGCCATTGATTTTGCGCAGGCGGGGTTTTTGGATACCGAACAACTGTTTGAGTAACCTGATGATATTTGGTTGGGTGATTGAAACATAATCGTAAATCAGCATCTTAATCAGCCTCCACAATCCTCTTTCCAATCCACTCCGCCACGTTCCTGCATACGGCGTTCCCAAGCATCTTGTACCGCGCCGCATCGCTTTCGCCCG
>JAGUVT010000103.1 GCA_020062745.1 Deltaproteobacteria bacterium | reverse complement strand
GGATTTGCAAGCGGTTTTGGCGGCAATGGCGGCTAACAATGTCGTAATGATCGAGTGCCATTCGTCGGACTGGTCGGGACCTTCAGGGGTTATGATCCTGGAGTACTGGAATTACTGGACCGGCCTGACGGGGGGAGACGTTCTCCTGACGGGCTCCGGCACCCTGGTTGACGACGTGTACAATGCGGTGGTTACAGGTCTCACCACGCCGGAAGTAACAAATCTGACCCTGAAGGCCAGCGCTGGATACGAGTCCTGGCTGGTGTCGGTGAATCCGCCGTCGTACTCCGGACCAACTGGTGTAACAGTGGACTTTGATATTGAGATTAAAGTCCCGGATGGGACAGCGGACGGGACCTATAGCTTCACCATCAGCGCCGTGGACGCGGCCGGGGTGAACTACGGGGATCAGGAGGTAACTATTACTGTCGAGAGCGTGATTAAGGTCAAAATCGACATCAAGCCCGGCAGTTTCCCCAATTCCATCAACCGGAATAACAAGGGGAATGTTCCGGTGGCCATCCTGGGCAGCGAGACCTTCGACGTCACCGCCGTCGACCGGGATACGGTGGTGTTTGCCGGGGCAAATGCTCTTCCCATCGGAGGTTCGCCTGAAGATGTAAACGGCGACGGGTATTTGGACCTGGTGCTCCACTTCGCCACCCAGGAGTTGAGTCTGGCAGATGACGCTACGAAGGCCTGCCTGAAAGGCAAGACCTTAAGCGGGAAGGACTTCGAAGGCTGCGACAGCGTCCGGATTGTTAAGTAAGCAGAGTAAGAAAAATAGAAAGAACGCCTGAAAGGGGCGCCGGTTCTGAAAAGGATCGGCGCCCTTTTGTATTTGTAAAGGAAATTATGCTGTCGGTTTATTTGGCATAAAAAATTTTTAAATTTTTTTAAAATATTTTTTAAAACGTAGAAGGATTTTTTGTAATCCTGCCGAATAATAAGTGGTGCATAGTAGGTTGAAGTGGAGCAAAGTGGTGAAGCAACACTTCCGGCGAGGTTGATCGGCCATGTTTATGGGGGAATACCAGCATAGTATTGATTCTAAAGGAAGGCTATTTATTCCTGCCCGCTTCCGCGAAGGCCTGGGTGACAGCTTTATTTTGACTAAAGGGCTGGACCGCTGTCTTTTTGTCTATTCTCACCAGGAATGGGCGATAATAGAGCAGCGGTTGAAGTCCCTGCCCGTTACCAGGGCAGATGCCCGGGCCTTTGCCCGTCTTTTTTTCTCCGGGGCGGCGGAATGTGAAGCGGACAAGCAGGGTAGAATATTAATCCCAGCCGGTTTGCGGGAGTATGCTCAACTGGAAAAAGAAGTGGTGATCCTGGGCATATCCGCGCGGGTGGAAATCTGGTCTAAGGCTGCTTGGGAAGGTTACAGCAGCGGAGCGGCGGCTTCATACGAGGAAACCGCGGAGAAGCTGGTGGATCTGGAACTCGGTTTGTAAAGTTAAGGCAGGTTATGGAATACGTACATGTGCCGGTGATGCTGGATGAGGTGGTAGAGAATTTAAACTTAAAGCCGGACGGCGTCTATGTGGACTGCACTCTCGGCGGGGGGGGGCACGGTCTGGCTATTTTGGAGAAATTGGGTCCGGACGGGTGTCTGGTGGCTGTGGATCGGGATCCGGCGGCGATTGCCGCAGCCCGGGAAAAGTTGGCGGCTTACGGGGATCGGGTGACTCTGGTGCAACGAAACTTCAGCCAACTGCCGGATGTGCTGAGACAACTGGGTATAGAGGAAGCAGATGGCATTTTATTCGATCTGGGCGTATCGTCCTACCAGTTGGAGGAACCGGCCAGGGGGTTTAGTTATCAGTATGATGCGCCGCTGGATATGCGCATGGATCCCGGCCAGTCTGTAACGGCCCGCAATCTGGTTAATGAACTGCCGGTTGCGGAACTGGCGAGGATTATCAGGGAATATGGAGAGGAACGGTGGGCTGGCCGGATAGCGGCTTTTATCGGGAGCGAGCGGGAGCGCCGCCCGCTGGAGACCACCGGGGATTTAGTGGCAGTGGTTAAAAAGGCCGTTCCGGCCGGGGCCAGGCGTACGGGGCCCCACCCGGCCAGGCGGACTTTTCAGGCTTTACGGATAGCGGTAAACCGGGAACTGGAAATCCTGTCCCGGTCTATAGGAGACGCAGTTGGATTACTGCGGCCGCAGGGGCGGATTTGCGTTTTAACCTATCATTCGCTGGAAGACCGGATGGTGAAGGAAGAGTTTCGACGCCTGGCTTTACCCTGTATATGTCCGCATGATTTTCCGGTGTGTGCCTGTGGCCGGAAAAGGGAACTGAAAATTGTTACCGGCAAGCCATTGTTACCTTCTGCAGCGGAAGTAGCAAAAAACTCCCGGGCCCGGAGCGCGAAACTGAGAGTGGGCGAGAAGCTCTAAGCGGGCACGTATATTTTCAGGGAAGGATGAATAATCTTGATCATGGCGCAGGAAAAGTCCACGGCCGAAAAGCTGCCTGTTGCCATTTCCCGGCGGCAGGCGAAGAAGCGGTACAGGCTGAAACATACTGCGGTGAAAAACCGCAAGCTTGCTCTGTTCGGCCTGGTACTGGCCGGCTTTTTGGTGGGTGTTTTGATTACTTTTTATTATACCTGGGTATCGAGCATAGGCTATAGTATAGACCAGGCGGAAAAGCAAGTGACTGCTTTGCGGATCGAAAATGCCGGCCTGGAAGAAGGTGTCAGCCGCTTCTCTTCTCTCGGGCGGATAGAAGCTCTGGCCACACAAAAGCTGGGTATGATCAGGTCAGATGATGCCGGTGTACTGGTGGTAAATGACAGTAATATCGAGAAGAAACATAACATGGCCGGCCAGGAAACGGTCGGGGCTGTTGGTAAAGAGCAGAAAAGCCGTTTTATTCAAGCCTTTATCAGTCTGGTTGACCGGTTGGAAAGAAAAGATTAGTGATTTTAGCGGGTGGGTCAGGTGCAAACAACTACTATGATGATCCGGAAAAGAATTACCGGACTTTTTTTAATCTTTATGGCAGTGCTTTCCGGGTTGATTTTGCGCCTGGCCTGGCTCCAGTTGGTAGAAGGCAGTGAGTTGCAGGAGCAGGCTATGGAAGCCCGCCTGCGGGATGTTCCGGTAGAAGCGAAGCGGGGCACTATTTACGACCGTAACGGCCACGAGTTGGTAACCAGTGTCAGCGTTGATTCTGTTTTTGCTTTTCCGCCTCAAATCGATGATCCACGGGCGACAGCAGAGAAAGTTGCTGTTGCTTTAGGGATGGACTTAGAAGAAGTATACCAGAAGCTCAGCCGGAAAGTGGGCTTTGTTTGGATCAAAAGAAGAATTGATTTTGAATCTGCCCGCAAACTGAAAGCGTTGAAGTTGAACGGTGTTGACCTGGTGGAAGAAAGTAAACGTTTTTACCGGCAGGAAGGCCTTGCTGCTCATGTGCTCGGATTTGCAGGGGACGATAACCAGGGTTTAATCGGCATTGAGAGTGTGTATGATCAGGAGCTTAAAGGAATACCCGGCCGGATTGTGGTTGAGAAGGATGCGGTGGGTAGAAATATACCGGGGGCTTTACATAAACTTATCCCGCCCGTTCCGGGGCATAATCTGGTCCTGACTGTTGACCGGACAATCCAGTTTTTCGTAGAGAGGGAACTGGATAAGATAGTTGATACCTATCATCCTAAGAATGCCGTAATCATTGTTATGAATCCAAAAACCGGGGAAATTCTGGCTCTGGGCAACCGGCCTGCGTTTAACCCCGGTGATACTCCCTGGAATAAATACCCCCGGCCGGTATGGGACCAGAATCCGGCCATCTGGTATAACTACGAACCCGGTTCCACTTTTAAGATTATTACTGCCGCGGCGGCTTTGGAAGAAGGTACCGTCAAACTGGGCGACCGCTTTTACGACCCGGGCTATATAAAGGTGGCTGACCGCAACATCAGGTGTTGGTACGACGGTGGTCACGGCGCCCAGTCTTTTGAAGAGGTGGTTCAGAATTCCTGTAACCCGGGGTTTATTTCAATCGGTTTAAACCTGGGCCGGGAGCGTTTTTATAAATACATCCGGGCCTTTGGTTTTGGTGAAAAAACTGATATTTCCCTGCCTGGTGAAGAAGTCGGTATTGTTATCCCGGAAAAGGAGGCTACCGACTTGAATATTGCCACTATGTCTATCGGCCAGTCTATTGCAGTGACTCCCATCCAGTTGTTGACGGCGTCTTCGGCAGTGGCAAACGGGGGGGTTTTACTTAAACCAACGCTGGTTAAGGCCATACAAGACCAAAGCGGCAAAGTTATTAAGGAATTTCAGCCCGAACCAGTCCGCCGGGTTATTTCTAGCAACACAGCCCGGCTGATGATGAGTTTACTGACCAATGTAGTGGTTAAGGGAACCGGTAAGAATGCTTTTGTAGACGGCTACGGCGCCGCCGGCAAAACCGGTACGGCCCAGGTGGTCGGCCCGGGAGGGTATGTTGAGGGGAAGTATGTATCTTCTTTTATCGGCTTTTCTCCGGCAGATGATCCTCAACTGGCGATTTTAGTTATGGTGGCTGAACCTCAAGGCGGTATTTATTTCGGCAGCCAGGTGGCGGCTCCTTCTTTTAAAGCTATTGCCCAGGATTCCCTGCGCTATATGATGGTGCCGGAGCGGGCCGGGCTGGAAAAACCCAAGTCGCCCTTCGTTTTTGAGGAACCTGTTCTAAAAGTGACCGTGCCTGACGTGGTTCACTTTCCGCTGGAAGATGCCCGGAAAATATTAAGCCGGAACGGATTTAAAGTGCAGACCAGCGGGCGGGGTGATGTGGTTGGCAGCCAGGTTCCCAAGGCCGGGGCGGTGGTTTCAGGCGGAACTACCGTGGTTTTGGAATTGCAGCAGCCGGGGAAGGATAATGCCGGTACGGTGGCCGTTCCCGATTTGCGCGGCCTGACCATTAAGGAGGCCGGCGCTCTTTTAGAGAAACTGGGTCTGCATCTTAACCCGGCGGGTACCGGCCTGGCAACCAGCCAGCAGGTTGCGCCGGGGAAAAAAGTGGCTAAGGGGTCTACTGTTACCGTTGAATTTAAATCACCGGACGAGAAGAGATAAGGCTGTGGTATAATTTAGCATATAAGGGAAACAATATGACAAAAGTAGCAATTAAATTAACAAAAGGTGGATATTGCTTTGCTTTTCGGAGAGTTAATCGAGTCGCTCGAGGTGCGCGCCCGGGGGGGAGATCCGGCGACTCCGGTTGAAGGAATAACTTATGATTCGCGGTTGGTGGAACCGGGTTTTTTATTTGTAGCAGTAAAAGGTTTCCAGACGGACGGCCATCTTTATGTAGAACAGGCGGTAAAAGGTGGGGCTGCGGCGGTAGTGATTCAGGAGGAAATGATGTTGCCTGCCGGTATAGCCTGGGCATTGGTGCCGGATACCAGGCTGGCACTGGCGAAAGCGTCGGCCCGGTTTTTTGGAAATCCGTCAACCAGACTGAGGTTGGTGGGAGTAACCGGTACCAACGGCAAGACTACCACCGCCCACCTTATTGCGGCTGTGTACCGGGCCGGGGGTTCGAAGACAGGGCTGATTGGCACTGTTTATAACCGCATCGGGGAAAGAATCCTGCCGGTTACGCATACCACCCCCGAATCTTTTGATTTACAGAAACTATTGGCGGAAATGGTAGATGAGGGAGTAGATACTGCCGTTATGGAAGTGTCTTCGCATGCCCTGGAGCTTGAGCGGGTGGCCGGGTGCGAGTATGATGTGGCGGTATTTACCAACATTACGCGGGATCATCTGGACTTTCATAATGATATGGAATCCTATCTGGCGGCCAAGTTGAAGCTTTTCGCCGGCCTCGGGCAGCCAGGCGGTAAAACCGGTCCCCAATACGCCGTGGTCAATGCCGATGACCCGGCGGCAAAAAGCGTGATTGCCGCTGCCGGCGGGCAGGTCTACACTTACGGGGTGGACCGCCCGGCTGATGTGCGGGCGAAAGACATCCGAATTACCGCTGGAGGAGCTTCTTTTAGTATTGATGGCCGGTGGGGAAGTTGTCACCTGGCTTTAAAGTTGACCGGTCTTTTTAATGTTTATAATGCTCTGGCTGCCTTTACTACGGGGGCAGCAGCTGGAATTCCGCTGGCGGCGGTTAAAGAGGCTTTGGAGAAGGTGGACGGTGTGCCGGGCCGTTTTGAACTGGTAAATGCCGGTCAGGACTTTGTAGTAATTGTTGATTATGCTCATACCCCGGATGGTTTGGAAAACGTTCTGAAAACAGCCCGGCAAATTACCAGAAATCGTCTGATTACAGTTTTTGGTTGCGGCGGCGACCGGGATCGCCAAAAGCGCCCTTTAATGGGGGAGATTGCTGCCCGATACAGCGACTTCACAGTGCTGACTTCCGATAATCCCCGTACTGAAGATCCTCTGGAAATTATTAAGGAAATTGAGGCTGGAGTCGATCCGGCGGCGCGTTATGCGGTCGAGCCGGATCGCCGGGAGGCCATGCGACTGGCTCTCCGGATGGCAAGAAACGGCGATGTGGTGGTGATAGCTGGTAAGGGACATGAGGACTACCAGATTATCGGCACTAAAAAAATTCCCTTTGATGACCGGCAGGAAACTGTTAAAATTTTAGATGAGCTGATAAGTTAGGGGTTTATTATGAGGCGGATGAGCGTTGGTGAGATTGCCGGGGTAACTGGCGGGGAGTTGGTCCAGGGCGACCCGGCAATCAAGGTGTCAGCGGTTTCTACCGATACCCGGCAATTAAAGTCGGGGGAGCTTTTTTTTGCTCTGACCGGTGACCGGTGTGACGCCCATGTCTTTTTGACAAAAGCTTTGGAGGCGGGGGCGGCCGGCGCGGTGGTTAGCCGGCTGGTGGAAATAGCACCTGCTTTCCCCGTGATCAGAGTGGCGGATACTCTGACCGCATTGCAAGCCCTGGCCGCTTATAACCGGAGCTTGTATGATATACCAGTGATCGGGATTACCGGCAGCACCGGTAAAACTACCACGAAAGACATGGTTGCGTCTGTTTTGGGCACCAGACTGCGTGTTTTAAAAACGGAAGGCAATTTAAATAATGAAATTGGCCTTCCGCTAACCTTACTGGCTATGGATGAAACCCACCAGGCGGCGGTGGTGGAGATGGCCATGCGGGGACCGGGTGAGATTGACCGTTTGTGCCGCATAGCCCGGCCTACCGGAGCGGTAATTACCAGCATCGGGGAAAGTCACCTGGAGCGACTGGGGACTATAAGTAATATTGCTAAAGCCAAAGGCGAAATCCTGGATCATATTCCGCCGGAAGGATTTGCCCTGTTGAATGGAGAAAGTCCTTTTATCATGCGTGAGGCGGAGCGTTGCCGGGGACGGGTAATCTTTTTTACGCTGGCTCAGCCATTTGACAGAATGTTAACGGATAAAGGCACGGAATTTGCCTCCCAAATTGTTGCTACCGGTATTAAAGCTGAAGGCAGCGGAAGCTGGTTTGCTGTGGATGTGAATGGAGAAACTGGTACGTTTTACCTGCCGGTGCCGGGCCGGCATAACGTGCAAAACGCTTTGGCTGCTGTCGGCGCGGGTCGGGAATTGGGGCTTTCCCTGGCAGAGGTAGCGGATGGTTTGGCAAAGGCGGCTTTAACCGGCATGCGGCTGGAAGTTATTGAAGCCGGAGATTTAAAAATTATAAATGACGCATATAACGCCAGTCCTGCTTCAGACAGGGCTGCTTTGCAGGTTTTAACTGAGTATGCTGCCGGAGGGCGAAGGGTTGCTGTGCTTGGTGACATGCTGGAACTTGGACCGAGGGCGAAAGCCGGTCACCGGGAAGTAGGTGAGACTGCGGCAATGCTAGGTGTAGATTGCCTGGTAACGGTAGGCGAACTGGCGCGGGAGATCGCTGCCGGGGCTATCCAGGCTGGTTTGCCGGAGGGAAAGGTTTTTTCCTGTGCCGGTAATGATGAAGTTATCCAGGTATTACAGGAGATTCTTAAACCCGGAGATGTTGTCCTGGTTAAAGGTTCCCGCAGTATGAAAATGGAACAGGTGGTCAGGGGGTTGGGATGGAAAAGTTGATCGTGGCTTTTGCCGTAGCACTGGTTGTTACGCTGCTTTTCGGCCCTCTGGTTATACCGGTTTTGCAGCGGCTGAAATTTGGCCAGAATATTCGCCAGGATGGGCCTTCCCGGCACCTGAAAAAAGCCGGCACTCCTACTATGGGGGGGTTAGTTTTCCTGGCCGGAGTTCTGGTCAGCAGCCTTTTGCTGGCCCGGGATTATATTGACGGAATGTTGGTGCTGGGTACGGCTGTGGGCTTCGGGATAATCGGCCTCCTGGATGATTACCTGAAAGTGGTTTTGAAAAGGCCCCTGGGGTTGCGGGCGCGGGAAAAATTATCCGGGCAACTGGTGCTGGCTGCCGCCCTGGCATTTTTAGCTATGTTTACAGCCGGCCGCGGCACCGGATTGATGGTTCCTTACTCCGGCCTGTTCGTTGACGGCGGTATAAGCCTGGATTTGGGCTTTGGGCTGTTCATATTTTTAGCTATCCTGGTGGTGGTGGGGACGGCCAACGCGGTCAATCTTACCGACGGACTGGACGGCCTGGCGGCAGGGGTCAGCCTGGCCTGCGCTCTGGCCTTTTCACTGATTGCGGCAGTGGTGGACAAGACCGGCGTGGCTGTTGTTATGGCGGCGCTGGCCGGTGGCTGCTTTGGTTTTCTTTATTATAACCGCCACCCGGCGCGGGTTTTTATGGGTGATACCGGTTCCCTGGCTTTAGGCGGAGCCCTGGGGGCGGCGGCTGTACTTACCAGGAGCGAGCTTTTTTTAATTGTAATCGGCGGTATTTATGTTCTGGAGACTTTGTCTGTGATTATTCAGGTGTTTTCCTTTCAATTGACCGGGAGGCGGGTGTTCCGGATGAGTCCCCTGCATCACCATTTTGAACTGGGAAACTGGAGCGAAAACCGGGTGGTGGTGACTTTTTGGGCCGCATCCGTCATGTTTGCCGCATTAGGACTGGCCGGCCTGTACCGGCTCTTTTAAAAAATTAGCCACTCATGCCGCGTTGCGGCACCAGCCTCTGTGCTCTCTGTGGCAAAAATTGTCCCGGGAGGTTTTGAGTTAAGGTGGAATTGCGGGGTAAGAAGGTACTGGTGATTGGGGCCGGCAAGAGCGGGCTGGCGGCGGCCCGTTTTCTGGTCGGCAGGGGGGCGCAGACTACGCTTACTGATATCAAAGAAGCTGGAGTTTTCGGGGACGGCCCGGCGGATTTGGAGGCAGTTGGCGTGCGTCTGTGTTTCGGTAGACATCCGGATGTGACAAAAGATAAATATTATCTGCTGGTTGTCAGTCCGGGAGTTCCCCAGACAGTAGCGCCGGTCGCCGCTGCTTATGCCGGCGGCATACCGGTTATCGGTGAACTGGAGCTGGCTTATCGTTTTGCTGCTTCGCCTGTGGTGGCTATCACCGGGACTAACGGCAAGACTACTACCACGGCTCTTACCGGTGAAATTTTCCGTAATGCCGGTTATACTACGTTAGTAGCCGGTAATATCGGAACCCCGCTGGTGGCCGAGGTGGAAAAATATAGTGATGTTATAGTGGCGGAGGTTTCCAGTTTTCAACTAGAGACCACAGTTTGTTTCCGGCCGAGGATAGGGGTGGTTTTAAATATTACCCCGGATCATCTGGACCGGCATGGAAACATGAACTGTTATATTGAAGCCAAGGCCAGGATTTTTGCCAATCAAGGAGTAAATGATTATGCCGTGCTCAATTATGATGAACCGGTAACGGCCGCCCTGGCCGCCGGGTGCCGCGGCAGAGTAATATTTTTCAGCCGGAAACATATTTTAGAAAAAGGAGTTTTTGTCCAGGACGGACGGGTAGTAGTGGAAATGGGTAGCGGCCCGGAGGAAATCTGCGGTGCTGATGAAGTTGCTATTCCCGGCGCCCATAACCTGGAAAATGCCCTGGCTGCAGTTGCTGCGGCCAGGGCCTGGGGGATAGACGGCAGGTATATAGCCGGTGCTTTAAGGAATTTTAAGGGGGTACCGCACCGGCTGGAATTCGTCTCTGAAATCAAAGGGGCGAAGTATGTCAATGATTCCAAAGGCACCAACCCGGATGCTTCGATTAAGGCTCTTGAGGCTTACCGGGAGCCGGTTATTTTAATTGCCGGCGGCAAAAATAAGGGTAGTGATTTTGGTGCGTTTGCTGATAAGATAAAAGAGAAAGTACGGGTACTGGTAGTTTTGGGTCAGAGCGCCGGTTTAATTGCCGAAGCCGCCCGCTCCCGGGGTTTTCAAAATATCCTGCCGGCCGTTAATCTTGAAGAGGCGGTGCTGCTGGCCCACCGGGCGGCCCGCCCGGGTGAGATCGTGTTGCTTTCCCCGGCCTGTGCCAGTTGGGACATGTTTAACAGTTACGAGGAAAGAGGCGACTTGTTTAAGGAGTTAGTGCTAAAGACGCTGCCTGGATGTTCATGTTGCTGACGCGGCGCGGTAAAAGGGTGAAAATGTCGTCCACCACGTCATTGCGAGGAGCGTCAGCGACGAAGCAATCTCAAAGGCAACGTATGCGATTATGGGATTGCTTCGCCTGCGGCTCGCAATGACAAAAGAGTAATTTTCAGGGTAGATAAGTATTGTGTCCCCGGAATTAGGGTAAAAGAGGATGGCTCGCAATGACAGGACGGGTTTTTTCGATGGATTCAAACTGGGGGTAGAACCGTGCGCTCTAAAAGAAAACCGCCCGATTTTATCCTTTTCCTGGCGGTAATGATGCTTTTGAGCCTGGGTGTGGTGATGGTATTCAGCGCCAGCGGGTATAGCACCCTGGTGTATTATGGTGACAGCTTTTATTTTTTTAAACGGCAGTTACTGTGGTCTGCCATTGGACTGGCTGCTCTTTTTGTGATGATGAATTACGACTACCGCCAGTTGAAAGGATGGGCCGGGCCGCTGCTGGTTCTGGCCTTCATCCTGCTGCTTCTGGTGTTTATTCCCGGGATCGGCTACTCGTCGCACGGGGCTCAACGCTGGATTAAGGCGGGGCCTGTTACTTTTGCCCCGGCTGAAACGGTTAAACTCTGTTTGATTATATTTACCGCGTACGGCTTGTCCAGGAACCGGGAGAAGATAACAAATTTTTCTCGCGGCGTGCTGCCCTACCTGCTGGTAATGGCGTTGGCGGCCGGCCTGGTGCTGCTTCAGCCCGATCTGGGCACGGCCATTTCCCTGGCCGGGATTATTTTTGTGATGATTTTTGCGGCCGGCGCCAGGCTTGCCCACCTGGGCGCGCTGTCTGTAGCCGGGCTGGCAGCCGTGGGGGCGGCTATTGTAGTAGAGCCGTACCGGATGCAGCGTTTTCTGGCCTTCCTGGATCCCTGGGCCGACCCGCAGGGCGACGGTTTTCATATCATTCAGGCTCTTTATGCCCTTGGCTCCGGCCGCCTGTTCGGGCTTGGCCTGGGACAGAGCCGGCAGAAGTTTCTTTATCTGCCGGAGCAGCATACCGACTTTATATTTGCTATTATTGGTGAAGAGTTGGGTTTTTTGGGGGCTTCCCTGGTAATATTTCTTTTTCTTTTATTCATCTGGCGGGGGTTGAAAATAGCTATTACTTCTCCTGATCCCTTCGCCAGCCTGCTGGCCGCCGGCATTACCGCCTGGGTTGGGGTACAGGTGGTAATCAATATCGGTGTGGTAACCGGCTCTTTACCGGTTACCGGCATAACTTTGCCTTTTATCAGTTTCGGCGGCACTTCGCTGATTTTTCTGCTGGCGGGAGTGGGCATTTTACTGAACATATCCCGCTTTACCGAAAAGACGTAAAAACTCCCTGCGGGAGGGAATACAGTGCGGTTTGTTGTTGCCGGCGGTGGTACCGGCGGGCATATTTACCCGGCTTTGGCTATTGCTCAGGGACTGCAAGGCCGGTATCCCGGCGCCGAAATCTTATATATCGGAGTTACCGGCGGAATGGAGGAGGATATTGTCCCGAAAGCCGGCCTGCCTTTCAAGGGGATTGTGGCGGCTGGTTTGGAAAGAAAGATTTCCTTGAAAAATTTAAAGGTTTGCTGGCAGGCCTGGCGGGGTTTGCATGAGGCCGGGCGGGTGTTGCGCAAGTGGCAGCCGGCGGTAGTAATCGGTACCGGCGGTTATGTCTGCGGCCCCGTTGTTTTAGCGGCTGCGCGGCAGGGTATTCCCACCTTGATCCATGAGCAAAATGCCTTGCCTGGTCTTACCAACCGCATCCTGGCCCGGTTTTGCCGTTTGATCGCAGTCACTTTTGCTGATTCAATACCGTATTTTCCCCGGGGCGCCAGGGTGAGGCTGACAGGACTGCCGGTAAGACCTGAGATTTTACAGGGGGATCGGCAGGCAGCCCTGAAGAAAATGGGACTGAAGGAGGAGCGGTTTACTGTTTTTTCTTTTGGCGGCAGCCGGGGTTCCCAAACTATTAATAGGGCGATGGTAGCAATGATCAAGGTGTTTCAGGATAACCCGCGGCTGCAGATTTTGCATGCCGCCGGCCGGGCCGGATATGATGATTTCCGCGCACGCTGCCGCAGGGAAGGTATTGACCTGGCTGCTGTCAGTAACGTTATCATTATGCCTTATATTTATAACGTGCAAGACGCGCTGGCAGTAGCAGATCTGGTAATCAGCCGGGCCGGAGCGGCCACCCTGGCGGAATTAACTGCCCTTGGCCGGCCTGCTATCCTGGTTCCTTATCCTTATGCGGCGGAGAATCACCAGGAGTATAATGCCCGGGCCCTGGCGCAACAGGGTGCGGCGCAGGTAATTCTGGACCGGGAACTGACCGGTGAATTGTTGATCAAAAAGGTAACCGGGTTGCTGGACAACCCCGGGCGGTTGGCGGCTATGTCTGCAGCCTGCCTGGCGCTGGGCCGGCCACGGGCACTGGAAGATATTTTGAATTGCGTTGGAGAGCTTGTTGCAGGTTATTAATAAGGATAGACGTATCTGTCCCGGAACAACTTTTTGGCTCAAAGCATAGTATAATGTATCCTAAAGGCCCCCTTTTTATTATTTGGATGTTAACGGGAAGGGGAGGCGTATTTGCAAACAATTCATTTTATCGGGATTGGCGGCGCCGGTATGAGCGGCATTGCCAGAATCATGCTGGAACTGGGATACCGGATAACCGGTTCGGATTTAAATGCATCAGCGGCAACCGAACGACTGACGGCTCTAGGGGCAACCTGTTACAATAAGCATAGAGCTGAAAATGTGGGAGGTGCCGACCTGGTGGTGGTCTCGACAGCCATACCGCCTGATAATGAAGAACTGGTGGAAGCCCGGGTCAGAGGTTTGCCGGTGCTTCAGCGGGGTGAGATGCTGGCCCGTCTGATGCAGCGGCAGAAGGGCGTGGCAGTGGCCGGGATGCACGGTAAAACTACTACCACTTCAATGATGGCTATGGCCTTGGAGAAAAACGGGTTGGATCCTACCGTTATTGTTGGAGGTGAATTGACTGATTTTGGCGGCAACGCCAAGCTGGGTAGGGGCAAATATCTCGTAGCGGAAGCCGATGAAAGCGACGGTTCTTTTTTGAAACTTAAGCCGTATGTCGGGGTAGTGACAAATATTGATGACGATCACCTGGATTATTATAAAAAATTCGAGAACATTATCCTGGCCTATCGAGAATATCTCGATAGAATACCTGTTGATGGATTGGCGGTAGTTTGCCTGGATGATCCATGGTTGCGGGATATGATGAAAAATTACGGCCGGCCGGTAGAGTCTTATGCCTTAAATAATTTTGCGGCCGACTATACCGTGCAGAATGTTAGACTAAACGGTACTGCTACGGCCGGTGAGGTATACTACCATGGCCGGCGTCTGGGTCTGCTGGAATTAGCCGTGCCGGGCCGTCACAATCTGGCCAATGCCCTGGCCGTAGTGGCTGCAGGACGTTTTGTCGGCCTGGAGTTTGCAGATATTGCCACGGCTTTGAAATCATTTGCCGGAGCCGGCCGGCGGTTTCAATTGATCGGTGAAATAGACGGGATTAAAGTGGTGGATGACTATGCCCACCACCCCGCCGAGATTAAGGCCACGTTGTTGGCAGCCCGCCAGACCGGCCCGCAACGGTTGATCTGTGTCTTTCAGCCTCACCGCTATACCAGGACTGCTATTTTGCAGGACCGGTTCGGGGAAGCTTTCGATGATGCCGATCTGGTTGTTATTAGTGACATTTACAGTGCTGGTGAACAGCCTATAACCGGGGTATCGGCCCGTCTCATTGTGTCGGCTGTCAGGGATTACGGCCGTTGTGCGGTTATTTACCGCGGTACCCAGGATGAGGTGGTTGAATATCTGGCTGCTGAAGCGACGCCGGGTGACCTGATCATCACCATGGGGGCCGGCGATATCTGGAAAGCAGGAGTGGAACTGGTAAGGAGAAAGAGGAAGTGACGGATCTGGCTTTATTCCGGGAAATGTCAGAATTGTTCCCCGGCCTGGTACGGTCAAAAGAGCCTTTACAGTTGCATACGAGCTGGCGTATCGGCGGCCCGGCGGATTTTTTGGTAGAGCCGGGCAGCCTTCAGGAATTGCAGCGGGTGGTGTCTTATGCCCGTGGAAAGGGGTTGCCCCTGACTGTAATTGGAGCCGGCTCTAATGTTTTAGTGTCCGACCGGGGCATCAGGGGTATAGTAATTAAAATAGGGAGCGGTTTGGCTCGCGTGACGGCGCGGGGACGGATAATTGAAGCGGAGGCTGGCGCCAGGTTGAGCATGGTGGCGGCAGTTGCCAGAGATAACGGCCTGGGCGGTCTCGAGTTTACCGCCGGCATACCGGGCACGGTGGGTGGAGCGATAGTGATGAACGCTGGCGCCAATGGGTTGGCTATTGGTGAACTGGTAACCAGAGTTACGGTAATGGGGCCCGGCGGAGAGCTTTTGGAAAAAACGCGAGAGGAACTCCAGTTTGGCTACCGCAGCAGTAGCTTGCAGCAAGATCCGGCTATTGTGGCAGCAGCTTCTTTTTGCTGTTATCCTCGTGATGTTGATTTAATCCGGCGGGATATGGAAAACTGCCTGGCCCTGCGGAGAAACCATCAACCATTGGCTGAGGCCAGCGCAGGCAGTGTTTTCAAAAATCCGGCAGGCAAATCGGCAGGCTGGCTTATTGACAATGCCGGTGGTAAAGGTTTACGGGTGGGGAATGCCCGGGTTTCCGACCAGCATGCTAATTTTATTATCAACCTGGGTTCTGCTACGGCACAGGATGTTCTGATGCTGATTGAAAAAGTAAGGGCGCTTGTTTTACAGCGGTTTGGCGTAAAACTTGAGCTGGAGGTACGGCTTTTAGGTGATTAACGGAGAGAAATTGATGATTGTCGGGGGTCACAACCTCAGGGGAACGATTCAAGTGGGAGGCTCTAAAAATGCTACCCTGCCGATTTTAGCGGCCAGCATCCTCAACGGGAGCAAAAGTACCATTCATGGCGTGCCCAGGCTTTTGGATGTGGCGGTGATGCAGGATGTTTTGAGTTATCTGGGAGCGAAAGTTAACTGGTTCGGCAATACGGTTGAAGTTGATACTGAAAGCATTCACTCGGTAGAAGTACCGGAGGAATTAATGCGCCGCATGCGGGCTTCCAACTTAGTACTCGGTTCTCTTTTAAGCCGCTTCGGCCGGGTTAAGATTTCTTACCCGGGCGGTTGTCAGATTGGCTCCCGGCCGATGAACCTGCATTTAAAGGGATTGCAGTCTCTAGGCGCGACGGTTCACGAAAAGTTTGGCTTTATTACGGTAGAAACCAAAGAAGGGCTGACGGGGGGAGTTGTCCACCTGGATCAGCCGAGTGTCGGGGCTACTGAGAATATTATGATGGCAGCGGTTTTAGCGTCGGGTGTAACTGTGATCAGGAACGCGGCCAAAGAACCGGAGATTGTTGATTTGCAGAATTTTCTCAACAGTATGGGGGCACGGGTGAAGGGAGCCGGCATCGACACCATTAAAATAGAAGGGGTGCGGATCGAGGACTTGCGGCCGGTGGTTCACACGGTCATCCCCGACCGGATTGAAGCTGGCACTCACATGGTGGCAACTGCTGTTACCGGCGGAGAAGTGACGATAACTAACGTTATTCCAGAACATGTAGAACCACTGCTGGCTAAATTACGGGAAGCCGGGGTAAAGGTTGGCGTTGGCGACGATTTTGTACAGGTGCAGGGGACAGGGAGGGTAAAAGCGGTGGATTTAAAGACGATGCCTTATCCCGGTTTTCCTACCGATATGCAGCCGCAGATGATGGCTTTGCTCAGTCTGGCCGAAGGGACCAGCATAGTGGCGGAAACTATTTTTGAAAACCGCTTTAAGCATGCCGGGGAACTGCGGCGGATGGGCGCTGATATTAAGGTTGAGGGACAGATAGCGATTATTAAGGGGGTCCCGAAACTGAGCGGCGCTCACCTTGAGGCCAGTGACCTGCGGGCCGGAGCGGCTCTGGTACTGGCAGCCCTGGCGGCGGAGAACGGTACTGTTATTGAAAACGTTTCGCACATCGACCGGGGTTACGAACGACTGGATTTGAAGTATAACGAACTGGGAGCAAGAATTATCAGAGTGCACGGTTAAAGTGGCTCTTTTTTTTAACTTTTCTCTGGACAGGTTTGTAGTATATAATTGTTAATAACGGAGTGTAGATATTGGTCACTTATAAGCCTAAACGGCGGTGGAATCTGATAGAGAGTATTTTTTTTATTCTTTTGGTTTTGATTGCTGGATTTGTTTTGCTCCGCTCACCTCTGTTTGAGGTGCGCCGGATTGAGGTCAGAGGCAATCAGTACCTGTCCGGGGATGAAATTGTGGCTGTTTCCGGTATCAGTACCGGTACCAATATTTTTAAATTAAACCTGCATGATGCTGCTGTTAATTTACAGTTATTGCCGATGGTAAAAAAAGCCCGGCTTGTCCGCAACCTGCCTGCTATGGTGACAATCGACATTGAGGAGAGAAAGCCTCTGGGGCTATTGCCGGCTGAGAACGGCTTTATCGAAGTGGATGAGGAAGGGGTTTATTTGCAAAAAGGGGACGCCGCCACCAGGGGACTTCCGATAATCACCGGGGTGAAAGGGGAAGGGATTAGTCTGGGTCAACCGGTGGAAGCGGACGGGTTTAAAGAAACCCTGGCGGTGCTGGCGGGCTTGCCGGAAGAGGTGCGAGCGCAATTATCTGAGATTCACCGGACGGAACAGTGCCAGTTTAGGGTTTATACTCTTGCCGGTATTCAATGCCGGCTTGGTGGTGGCGATAATATTCAGGGTAAGGGAAAAGTGCTGTCTTTAGTTTTGAAAGGATTGCATGATCAGGAAGAGAAGATAGAATATATAGACCTGTCTTATGCCGGGAAGCCGGTTTTTAAGTACAAACGCTAGGGGGAGGTTTCTTTGCGTGTCGGGGGGTTCCAGTGGATTCTGGCTATAGCAGCTCTGATTTTGGGGATTGTATTAGCTTTCCAATACCGGATTACCAGGGATGTGCGCATAAATGTGCCTGTTCAGCGGGCGCAAGAACTCTCTGCTCAGGTTGGCCAGTTAAAGAAAGAGCGGGATTTTTCTCAGGCGCAGGTAGCAAGCCTGCGGGAGCAGTTGGACAAGGCTACAGCAGGCATAGGGGGAGATGCTCTAAAAAAGGAACTGGAACTGGCCAGGATTGTAGCCGGTGTTACTGATGTTACCGGACCGGGTATAGAAATTACTTTAAATGATAGTAACATTAATTTGCGCCCGGGCGATAACCCCAACCTTTATGTGCTGCATGACGAAGATGTGTTGCGGGTGTTGAATGAACTGAAAGCGGCAGGAGCAGAAGCAATTGCCTTTAATGGTCAGCGGTTGCTGGCCACTACCGAGGTGCGTTGCACCGGACCAACGGTTGTCCTGAATAAAAATAAGCGGTTGGCCCCGCCTTATATAATTACTGCTATCGGCAATCCGGATACGCTGGAAAACGCCTTGAAAATGAGGGGTGGAGTGGCAGAGATCCTGCAGTTTTGGGGAATTCAAATAACGGTAAAGAAACTGTCACAGGTTACTGTCCCGGCTTATACCGGTGGGATTAAGTTTGAGTATGCCCGGCCGGCCGGGTAATCAAAAATAAAGCAGATCATGAGGGGAGAGACTTCTTGAACAGGCCGATTTATTTTTCAATTGCTGCTGTGGCCGTCATTCTCGGATTGATGCTGGCTTTCCAGTTTCGTAATACCAGTAGTATCAGCCATAGCGTGCCTTATGACCGGGTACAGGAACTGACTATTGAAAAAAAACAACTGGAGAAAGAAAAAGCTCAGCTTGATGATGAAATTGATGATTTGACGGCAAAATTGGCTATAGCTGGTAAAAGCGCAGGTGAAGCTAATATAGCCCTGCGCGGCGAACTGGAAAAGACAAAATTAATAGCCGGGCTGGTACCGGTAACCGGCCCGGGTATAGAGATTACTTTGAGTGATTTGTTGGGAGAAACCGGTGCCGGTAATGCTTCTACCTCGTATATCGTCAGGGATGATGACCTGTTAAAGTTAGTTAATGAACTGCGTGGGGCAGGGGCGGATGCCATAGCCATTAACGGCCAGAGGGTTATGGCTACCACCGAGATCCGGATGATCGGGAATCATATTAATGTTAATCTGGCGAGAATTTCCATGCCATACAAGGTAACAGCTATTGGCAATGCCGAAGTGTTGAAAAGCAGCCTGGAAGCAAAAGGGGGACTGGCGGAATATTTGAGTACTCTGGGTATTATGGTTACAATACAGGCAAGAGAACGGGTGGCTATACCTGCTTTTAAAGGTGATTTAAGTTTTGATTATGCCAAGTCGGTACAGAAAGGATGAGTTGTTTATGTGGTTTGGAATTGGGCTGGCGGTTCTCGGTCTGGCAGTGGGAGTGCTGATCGGCTTGAATGTACCCCTGGTCCTGCCTCAGGCTTATGCCAAGTACATGTCTGTAGCCGTCCTGGCTGCCCTGGATTCGGTTTTTGGCGGTATCCGGGCGGCTATGGAGGATCACTTTGATAATAACATTTTCCTTACCGGTTTTTTTAGCAATGCGCTTTTAGCGGCAGGATTGGCTTTTATCGGCGAGCGGCTGGGCATTGATCTTTACCTGGCGGCGGTAGTGGCCTTTGGAGTGCGGTTATTTCAGAACCTGGCTATTATCCGTCGTTATCTGCTAAAAAAATAATTTTTGAGACAAAAGGGAAATTGCCTTTTGTGTGGAATCATAACAGGATAAGCAAGGTTTGGTTGGAGCGAAATTTGAGCCCCCGGTTTTTGGGTTGCAGCATTGGACCGGCTGGGCGGGGTTATGGGGGCGTATCTGGTGGGTGCAGCACGTGGGGGTGCTGGATTTGGCTTTGAAGCAAGCAAATACGATAGTAGGCCTTGATGTCGGCACTGGAAAAACGGCAGCAGTAATTGCCGAAGGCAATATTAATTCGTTCCGGATAATTGGTTTTGGAGAATGCCCGACGGTTGGAATGCGTAAGGGTGTAGTAGTAAATGTTGATAATGTGGCGCAATCAATCCGGCAGGCCGTAAAAAAAGCTGAAAAAATGGCCGGGGTGAAGGTTTTATCCGCTTATACAGGATATGCCGGAGCTGGCGTGGTGGTAAGAAGAAAAAGGTTTATGCTGGCAATTGACGGTATCCGCCGCGGAATTGATAAGTCTGATAATGAATCCATGTTGCTGGCCCTGAAGCCGGAAAAAGCGCTGCCGGGTGAAAAGATTCTCCATATTATGCCGGGAGAATCCGAGGGTGGAGATACGCCGGTGATTGGGCCCGGTGGTATAAAATTGGAAGCGATAGCGATCGCCGGTTGTGCTCTTGATCTTCAGAAACTGGTGCAAAGTGTTATAAAGGCTGGCCTTACGGTAAAGGAAATAGTATTTAATCCTCTGGTTGCATCAGTGGTTTTATTGAGCCCATTAGAGAGGGAACGGGGAGTAATCCAGCTTACGATTGGTGCCGGGACTACATCTGTAACTGTTTTCAAGAAGGGTTCTGTTGTGCATGCCATAGTGCTTCCGGTAGGCGGTGGGTACATTACCAGCGATTTGGCTATCGGGTTGCATACCTCCCTGGCTCGGGCGGAAGAAGTACAGAAAAATTACGGACGGGTTGTGTCTGTTGCTGAAGAGGTGTCTTCAATCATTGAACCCCGTCTGTCTGAAATATTGGACCTGGTAAAGGATGCCATAGGAAGTTTTCGTTACCCGGGTCTTCTGCCCGGGGGAGTAGTTCTTGCGGGTGGTGTATCTTTACTGCCAGGGTTGCCTGCACTGGTAGAAAGTCATCTTAATCTTCCAGTACGGTTGGGAGTGGTAAAGGCAGGCAATTTAGTGCAAGGACCGGCCTATGCTGAATGTATCGGCCTGATCAAATACGGCTTTTTAAAAATTTCCACGGGAGGATTAAGGTATGCTTGATTTTGAGATTGACCTTGAGCGGTTTGCCAGTATAAAGGTTATCGGGGTTGGGGGCGGTGGAAACAATGCTGTCAACCGGATGATTAGCGCTGGTTTAAAAGGGGTGGAGTTTATTGCCGTAAACACTGATGCCCAGGCGCTGTACCTGGCTCAAGCTAACCAGAAGATTCAAATTGGAGCGAAGCTTACCAAGGGATTGGGTTCAGGAGGAAATCCCGAGGTTGGGATCAAAGCAGCAGAGGAGAACCGGGAAGAAATTATGCAATCGCTGAGGGGTTCCGACATGGTATTTGTCACTGCCGGTATGGGAGGAGGCACGGGTACCGGGGCATCTCCGGTAGTAGCCGAGGTGGCAAAGGAACTGGGGGCCCTTACGGTTGGAGTAGTGACCAAACCGTTTACCTTTGAAGGCCGCAAGAGATTGACCCAGGCCGAGGAAGGAATTGAGTCCTTAAAAGAAAAAGTGGATACTCTTATTACCATTCCAAACGACCGCCTTCTGCAGGTTATTGAGAAGCATACTTCGATCATTGAGGCTTTTCGTATTGCCGATGATGTGTTGCGTCAGGGAGTACAGGGAATATCTGATTTAATTGCCGTGCCCGGCTTGATTAACCTGGATTTTGCCGATGTAAAGACGATCATGAAGGAAACCGGTTCGGCCTTGATGGGCATAGGCAGTGCCAGCGGTGAGAGTAGGGCTGCTGATGCAGCCCGCATGGCTATTTCCAGCCCTCTCCTGGAAACTTCGATTGAAGGGGCCAGGGGAGTGCTCTTGAACATTACCGGCGGCAGTTCACTCGGGCTTTTTGAAGTTAATGAAGCAGCCGAGATTATTGCTCAGGCGGCGGACCCCGAGGCTAATATTATTTTCGGTGCGGTTATTGATGAAAGGCTGGAAGAAGAAGTGCGGGTTACGGTGATTGCAACCGGTTTTGACCAGAAGGGCCAGAAAAAATTGCGTTCCCGGTCTGATCTGGAAATCAAGCCTTTTGCCCAGCATGATGAACTCGACATCCCGGCCTTCCTGCGCCGGCGATGAATGGAAAAAATTATACGACAAACCATATGATGACAAATTTTTCCGCCCCGGCGATGTATAATGGAAGCCGGGGTTTTAGTGTTTATAATGCCTGTCATATTCACATAGTTTTGGCCATATACTGGTAATGCGGGCCGTTTTAACTTTCAGACCCGGCTGGGGGGTAACGAATGACGGGGTACACTGTTTACCTTGACCAGGTAATCCTTGGTAACCTGGTGATGAATTACATTATCCTGTGGGCTACCGCCAGGTTGAGCCGGGTGTCGGCAAACAAAATGCGGCTTTTGAGCGGGTCGGCGCTGGGAGCCCTCTATGTGCTGACTGTTTTCCTACCTGGTTTAAATTTTTTGTTGGCCACTGGTTTTAAGATTGCAGTTTCTTTTTTGATTATCCTGGCGGCTTTTGCTCCCCTGCCGCCAGCCAGGTTTTTTACCTGCCTGGGCTGTTTTTACCTGACTTCATTTGCTTTAGGCGGCCTGGTGTTCGGATTTATTTTTTTCTTGCATTCCGGTCCCTTGCCGGCCGGTGATATTGGTGGCGTGCTGATGGTCATCGGTGATTATTTCTGGTACGGTACCCTGCTGGCGTTACTTGCTTTTTGGGCGGCGGTCAGGGGGTATACTGCCCTGATGCGCAGCCGGTTGACCGAAGGCCTTTTTAAAATGGTGCTGAAGATCGGCTTTTGGGACCGGCAGATAGAGGTAAAAGCCCTGCTTGATACCGGTAACCGGTTGAGCGATCCCATGACCATGCAGCCGGTAATTATAGTTGAATACGATGTTTTGAAACCGGTTTTGCCTCCGGTATTACAGCAGGTTTTGGCGTCGCCGGGTGATCCGGTTTGTCTCCGCAGCCTTGAGTCCCTTAGTGAAAGCCGCTGGTCAAGCCGTTTTTGCCTTATTCCTTTTCAGTCACTGGGGCGGGACGGCGGTTTACTGGCCGGTTTCCGGCCGGATACGGTCGAAGTAGTTCAGGGTAGGTATTTACTGCAGTTTGAGAAGGCGGTTATCGCTGTTTACCACAAGCGGCTTGATCCGGAAGGTTCTTACCACGCCCTGCTGCCGCCGGATCTTCTAACAATGGGAAGGAAAACAATTTTTGCCACAGAGAGCACAGAGGGCTCAGAGGAAAGAATACAGCAGACAGAATACAGGAGTCAGAATAAAAAGCTATCAGCTATCAGCTATTAGCTATTGGTGCTTGGAAAAGGTATTCATTATTAATTGTCTTATCTCTACTGGATTCTGACTCCTGACTACCGGATTCTTTCTTTATGCTTATGACTGAACGCTGACGGCTTATATGGGATTGCTTCGTCCAAGATTAGTGTTGTGTCACCGGAATTAAGTATAGTGTCCCTGGAATTTCTAGATATTTTCTCGGTGTTCTTTAGTGACCTCTGTGGCTAAATTCTTCTTAAGAAGGGAGGGGGTGGCTTTGCGCAACCTCTGGCGGTTGAAATGGATCGTGCGCCTGGCGCTGCTGCGATTTCTTTTGTGGATTGGTTACCGGCCCCGGATATTTTACGTGGGCAGCAGCGAGGCGTTGCCGCCGCCGCTGACCACTGAAGAGGAATTATTTTTAATTGACCGGCTGGAATCCGGTGACGGTGCTGTAAGGAGTGTTTTGATCGAGCGCAATTTGCGCCTGGTGGTATATATTTCCCGTAAGTTTGAAAATACCGGCGTCGGTATTGAGGATCTGGTATCAATTGGTACCATCGGCCTGATTAAAGCGGTAAATACCTTTGATCCTGCTAAAAAGATTAAACTGGCTACTTACGCTTCCCGCTGTATTGAAAATGAGATCTTAATGTACCTGCGGCGGAATAATAAAGTAAGAAGCGAGGTGTCATTCGATGAACCGCTTAATATCGACTGGGATGGGAATGAGCTGCTTCTTTCCGATGTGCTGGGTACTGAGAATGATGTTATTTACAAGTATATTGAAGAAGATGTGGATAAAAAGCTGCTTTACCTGGCTTTGCAAAAACTTTCCGGACGGGAGCGCAGGATTATGGAGTTGCGGTTTGGTTTAAATAATGGCCTGGAGCGGACCCAAAAAGAAGTTGCGGATTTGCTGGGGATTTCCCAATCTTATATCTCCCGGTTGGAGAAGAGGATTATCAGGCGGTTGAAAAAAGAGATTCGCCGCATGGAATAAGTTAGAGAGTTCAGGAGCCGGGATTCAGGAGTCAGAAGAAAGAAGAAGGAATGAAAAGTAGGGAGATTGAAGAAGCGGCTGTGTTTGAAACGGCCGCTTTTGTTTATGTATAAATCCTACTTGCTACGGCAATAATTAACTTATAGTAAAAATTGAAAATAACTGGAAAAAGGTGGTTGGTATCCATGCTGGTTAACAAGGTAGAAATTTGTGGTGTTAATACTTCAAAACTGCCGGTACTGACAGGAAGCCAGATGCGAACTTTGTTTGAAGCCATGCATAAGGGTGATGCCTCTGCCCGTAACCAGTTGATTAGTGGTAACCTCAGGCTGGTGTTAAGTATTATCCAGCGTTTTACCAACCGGGGGGAATATGTGGACGACCTTTTTCAAGTTGGTTGCATTGGCTTGATGAAGGCCATTGACAACTTTGACTTAACCCAGAATGTAAAGTTTTCAACTTATGCGGTGCCTATGATTATCGGTGAAATCCGCCGCTATCTGAGGGATAACAACCCCATCCGGGTAAGCCGTTCCCTGCGGGATGTCGCTTATAAGGCGCTGCAGATGAGGGATGCCCTGATTAACAAACATTCCCGGGAGCCTTCTATTAACGAAATAGCCGGCGAGCTGAAAATACCCAGGGAAGAAGTTGTTTTTGCCCTGGATGCTATTCAAGAGCCGGTTTCTCTTTTCGATCCTATTTATCATGACGGCGGTGACCCGATTTTTGTCATGGATCAGATTAGCGATGAAAAGAACCTTGATCTGAACTGGCTGGAGGGTATTGCTATCAAGGACGCTTTAAGAAGATTGAGCGAACGGGAAAGGATGATTCTTACCCTGCGTTTTTTTGAAGGTAAAACCCAAATGGAAGTGGCCGATGAAATTGGCATTTCGCAGGCCCAGGTTTCCCGCCTGGAGAAAGCAGCGCTTAACCATATGCGCAAACATATTTGAGGAGGAAAAGTCGTGACTTTACATCGGCTGGTTAAGGCCGGTATAGTAACTTTGTTTCTGCTGGTAATAGCTTTTTTACCGGCGGCTGCCCAGGAACGGGCAGTCCCGGCTTATAATCCGGATAATTTGATCCGCCTGCATGTTGTGGCCAACAGCGACAGCGCGGCAGACCAGGCTTTAAAACAAAAGGTGCGTGATGAAATAGTGCGGGCCGTAGGTCCGGACTTCAGCAACACGCGCGATGTGGCCGGGGCAAGGCAAGTAGCGGAAGCCGAACTGGGGTATATCCGTGCGGTGGCCTCCCGGGTGGTGCGGGCGGGAGGCAAGGACTACCCGGTGTCGGTGTCGCTGGGCCGGTATGCGTTTCCGACCAAGGCTTATGATTACTTTATCCTGCCGGCGGGCGACTATGAAGCGGTAAGGGTGGTTATCGGCCGGGGTGACGGCGCCAACTGGTGGTGCGTCCTGTTCCCCCCCCTGTGTTTTGTTGATCTGTCCAGGGAAGCGGTTCCGGTGAGCGGATCTATCGGTACGGGCGCTGCTTTTGTCGCCGGGACTCCTGCCGCTTCTTTTAAGAATCGTGAGGGAATGGACGGCTTTTCTCACGATACCGTTGATGACTCCGGCGGCCCGGGCGGGAACGTTGAACAGGCGGAAACGTTGCGGGGCGGCGAGGGGGTTTCTGCTGATGACGCGCCGGCGGAGCCGTCCGGAGTTACCTTCCGCTTTAAAATAATAGAACTCTGGCGCCGGGTTTTTTAACCGGTTGCTCCAAATTTTAAAGGCTGTGTTTTAAGTGATTACAGACACATCTGGAAAGTGATCTGGATCACTTTTGTTTTTTTAATATTAAATTAAAATTTATTTAGACTCTGTTAACAGAAATTTAACAAACCATGTGTCTTTCCTTGTGAATTTTATATTTTATAGAAACTGTTGTTCAAAGGATCATTGTTCTCGCAATGATACAATGATGAACTAATTAATTAATTATGATTTAGGGAAGGAGGAAAAGTGTTTTGGCAAAGCAGCAAAAAGAGGACGCGCCGGCCTTTAAGATTTCACGCCGCGGTTTCTTAAAGGCGACGGCGGCGGCCGGGGCTTTAGTTGCTTCGGGTGTCCCGGCTTTGGGCCTGGCCCGCAAAATTGGGGCGAGCGAGCACGCGATAGAAGCCAGCATGGCGGGCTTAAAAGCCGTTCGGACCACCTGTTCGCCCAACTGCACGGGCGCCTGCGGGATGCTGGCGCTGGTGGACAACGGCCAGATCAAGGCGATCATTCAGGCCGATGATTATCCGGAGGAGGAGTACAACCCCCGCGGCTGCCTCAAGGGCCTTTCTTTTTTAAACCTTATTTACGGGCCCGACCGGTTGAAAACCCCTTTGATCCGCACGGGAGAGCGGGGCAAGGGGGAGTTCCGGGAGGCGTCGTGGGACGAAGCGCTGGACTACGTTGCCGGTAAGTTAAAGGAAATTATGGGCAAATACGGTCCCGAGTCTGTGGGGGTGGCCTTCCAGGTGGGCGGCACGGGCTACGTCCACAAGGGCGCGGTAGCCGCCCTGGCCGCGCAGGCCGGTTGGAGCCTGCACCACGCCTACGATCAGAACGGAGATCTGCCGATGTTCTGGCCCATGACCTTCGGCGTGCAAACCGAGGAGTTGGAGCCCCTGGAGTGGTTGAACTCGAAGTACATCGCTGTTTTCGGCTCAAATTTGCTGGCCACGCGGGTTCCCGACGCCCACTTTCTGGTGGAAGCCAGGCAGCGGGGCGCCAAATTCATTGTGGTGGACCCCAACTACACTCCCACGGCGGCCAAGGCGGATGAATGGATACCCATAGCGACGAGTTCCGACGATGCTTTCGGGCTGGGTCTGGCTCAGGTTATTATCGAAGAAAAGCTGTACGATGAGGCTTTTATTAAGAGCTATACTGATTTACCGCTTCTCATCAGGAGCGACAACGGCAAGCGCCTGCGCGCAAATGAAGTGAGCGGAGCGGCAAATCTGCCGGCGCCTGATTACCGGGAAGTATTTGTGGTTTGGGACGGCGGGCCCCGTTCCGTCAACCCGCAAAGCCTTGAGCCGGTGGGGAATCCGGCTCTCGAGGGCGAGTTCGAGGTGGCCTTGAAAGACGGCGGGAGAGTAAAATGCAAGCCGGTTTTTCAGCTCTTAAAGGAGAAGCTGGCTGCTTCTTATACCCCGTCCAGGGTAGCCGGCATAACGGGCGTCAGCCAGGAGACAATCATCAGGCTGGCCCGGGAAATGGCCGCGGTAAAGCCGCTGCATATAGTTTACGGCGCCAGCAACTATCAGTGGTACCACGGTGACCTCAAAGGCCGGGCGCTGGCCCTGGTGACGGTACTGACCGGGAACATCGGCAAGCCGGGGGCGGGCATTTCGACTTACGCCGGCCAGTACCGGATCAGGTTTAATATCGGTTCCTGGTGGTTTCCGCCGGACAAAAAGCCGAACTGGGTTCCCTTCCTGTACGTCCTGCACGGACCCACCCCCGACATGAAGGCCAAGTTGCCCCCGAATGGGATTAAAGCCTTGTTGTTTGGTTGGGGGAACCCGTTCGATCAGCACAATATGTCCAATAAGATGAGAAAAATGGCTACCGGCGGCGATTTCGAGCTTATCGTGGCCATGGATTTCCAGATGAGCACCTCGGCCCAGTGGAGCGACGTAGTGCTGCCCGGCGTGACGTGGTACGAGAAAACCGAACTGGTGGCCAGCCCGGTGCACCCGTATGTGCAGATCCAGCAGCCGGCCATTGAGCCGCTTTACGAGTGCAAGCCGGAACTGTGGATTATAAGGGAACTGGCTAAAAGGATCAACCCGGATTTTGCCGGCCATTTTTTCCCGGAGCTTGACGTCAACCAGGCGGCTGAAAAAGCAATTGAGTTAATGCTGCAAAAGGGCGGCGAGGCAGTTGCCGGCATAACCCTGGCGGATCTGAAGAAGGGGCCGGTACGGCTCAAGCTTCCCGCGCCGGGTCACAGGCAGATTCCCTTTTATGAGCAGGTTAACGAAAAAAAACCTTTCCCGCCCCAGAGCCTGCCGGCGCCGCTGGAAAAGACCGCCGCCCTGGTTAAAAGCGGCCGGATCGAGTTTTACCGGGAAGAGGATATTTTCCGCCGGTTGGGCGAAGAACTTCCGGTGCATAAACCGCCTTTTGAAGATACCGAGTACCGTCTCAATCCCGGGGCCCGCGAGAAGTACCGGCTTGCGCTCATAACCCGAAACGCCCTTTACCGGGTGCACTCGACCCATTCCAACAACATATGGATGAACGAACTCCAGGACCTCAAGCCGCGGGTCTGGCTGAGTCCCGGCGAAGCCCGGCAGAGAGGCATTGAGGATAAAGAGCGGGTGGAAGTGTATAACGACCGGGGCCGGCTCATTGCTTATGCCGTGATCGATCCGGGCATCCGGAACGGAGTGATTATTTTCGAACAGGGCTGGTGGAGCCGGTATACCGAGGGAACCGCTTACAATTCCCTGACCTACCCATTTATCAAGCCGACCCACGAGGTTTACTTTGTACCGGGCATATGGAGCCCCAATACGTGCTGGAACGAATGCCTGGTTGACGTACGGAAGGCGGGTGTTATGGCGTGAAGTACGGTATGGTTATCGATCTGGAAAAATGCCTGGGCTGCCGCACTTGTGCCGTGGCCTGCAAGGCCCATAACGGGCAGCCGCCGGGCGTTTGGTGGAATCGCGTTTTTACGCCGGGCAGCAAGTTTCACCAGACCGGTGTGGGGGAATACGGCAGAATGGGCATGTACTTTTTGCCCGTATGCTGTCAGATGTGCAGTAACGCGCCCTGTGTGAAGGTTTGTCCGGTAGGCGCCACTTATTATGATGAAAACGGTGTCGTGCTGATTGACTATGAGCGATGTATCGGCTGTCGCTACTGCATGACGGCCTGCCCGTACGGGGTAAGGCAGTTTAACTGGCAGGACGGGAAAAAAGCGACGGAAAAGGCGCATTACGCGCACGGTTACAGCTACGGCTGGCCGCATAAATACAGGGATAAGCAGGGCCGGCTTGTCTACATGCCCTCCCGGCCCAAGGGTGTTGTGGAAAAATGCACCTTTTGCGCCCAGTACGTGAACCGTGGGGAGGCGCCGGCCTGTGTGCGGTCCTGCCCGGCGAACGCCCGTTATTTCGGCGACCTTGATGATCCGCAAAGCGAGGTTTCCCGGTTGCTGACGCAACGGGGAGAGTTCCGGCTTCTGGAAGATCTGGGCACTCAACCAAAGGTTTATTACTTGCCGGCAAGACGAAGCGGAGGTGAGCGCATTGAAAGAATCTAAGGCGTGGATAGTGTTTCTTGGTTTAATTGTCCTGGCCGGCCTGGTGGCCTGGGGCTTTCAGCTTAAAGAAGGAATGGTCGTTACCAACATGCGGAATCCCTTTAGCTGGGGTATTTATATCGCCACCTTTGCTTTTTTCGTCGGAATCGCCGCCGGCGGCCTGATCGTATCGTCGTCCGTCTATATTTTCGATCTCGCCCTACTTAAGCCGCTGGCCAGGATTGCCAAGATTACCGCTTTTGCCAGCGCCATGGGAGCTGCCGCAATGGTGCTGCCGGATTTGGGGAGAGCGGACCGGGTCTATAACCTGCTGCTGCACCCGAATTTTAGATCACCGCTGGTTTGGGATATCATTGTCATTACCGGTTACGCCCTGGTGACGCTGGTGAGCCTCTATATCGACGTTCTGCCAGACCTTTTTAAACAAAAGAGCCGGCTGGCGTTTCCGGTAGGGGGGAAAACGGAAGACGAAGTTTTAGAGATTTCCCGGCGACTTTCACGGGTTGCGGCTTACGTCGGTCTTCCTTTTGCCATTCTTATCCATACGGTTACGGCCTGGATATTCTCTACCCAGGTGTCCCGCTCATGGTGGAATACAGCCATTTTGCCTCCGGATTTCATTTCCGTGGCGGTTGCTTCCGGTACCGCCCTGGTGATCCTGGTTTCCCTGACGGTCAAGGGGCGGGAAACTTTCCAGCAATACGCCGGCGCTTACCGTACCCTGGCATCCATTAGCGGAGCGTTTATTATCGTTCATTTTTTCTTTATGTATAATGATTTCATGCTCAGATGGTGGTGGGGCGCGGCGCATGAAATGGAGCCGCTGCTCATTGCTTTGCGGGATTACACCTGGCTGCACCTGGCGGAAGTGGTTCTTCCCTTCGCCGCCATGATCATGTTTTTGCATCCCGGTACGAAAAACTCTTTCCGGGGGCTGTACGCGGCGTCGCTGATCCTGCTGGCCGGCGTCTACGCCCACCGGTTTTTGCTGATGCCTTCTTCTTATAACTCTATTCCGTTATCTTTGCCCGTACCCGGTGTTTCCGGGGAACTGTGGGCGTATCCGATCGCTACGGGTGTATATAACCCGCCGCAGGATATCTTTGTGTCCTTTTGGAACTACGTACCGTCCGGGGTGGAGGTTATGGTAACGCTGTTTCCCATGGCGCTTGTGCTTCTGGTTATAACCCTCGGGGTGCGTTACCTGCCGGGGTGCTATGAGAGCGCTGTCAAAGCGTCATTGAAGCGAACCGACGAAAAAACAGTCTCATACTGACAGATGTGAGCTGTTTTCAAGAGATTGCCACGATTGCCTTAAAGCTGCTCGCAATGACACAGAGGAGAGTGGCGCAAAACCATGCTTATGTCATTGCGAGGGCGTAGCCCGTGGCAATCTCCTCTGGAGCAATGAGATTGCTTCGCCTGTGGCTCGTAATGACGGGTAAGGGTGATTTTCAGGTCAGGGGGTGACGCCGGTGCTCGATCTGTTAAAAGCGGCAAACATTGTTTCCAATTTGGGCAACCCGGTGGTCGGTTCGTCCCGGTGCTGCCGGGTGCGTTCACGCTTGAGCACTTGCCGGGCCTGCCTTGAGGTGTGCCCTGCCGGGGTGATTAAGTGGACGATGGACGGTTTGGAAACGGCCAAGTGCCCGGAGTGCGGGTTGTGCGGCGCGGCGTGCCCCACTGGCGCTCTTTCCAGGATGCCGTCGCCTTTGCAACTGACCGGGGAGGCGGAGAGGCTGGCCGGAACATATGAAAATGGATATGTTTTCTGCTCCCGGCATGCGCCGCAAAAAAGGTTTCGCCAGGGCATTGAGGTGCCGTGCCTGGGGAGTATAAGCTGGGAAGAATGGCTGGCCTTGCTGTTTTTTTCCGGTACCATAAAAGTTTTTCACCCGGCGGAGGGCTGTAACCGGTGCTGTGTGGAAACAGGCGGGGAAATCTGGCGGGAGCAGATGCGAAAGGCGGAGTCCCTGGCTGAAAAAAATATGCTGGTTTGCACCCGGCTGAACATAGAGCAGAAAAAGGACCGCCCCCGGCATATTAACAGGGAGCGCAGGCAGCTTTTCGGGGCGCTGGTCGGCGGGCTGGGCGAAGTGCCTGAAAACTTTGTTTCCGGCTTGCTGGGCGGAGAGCAACAGGAGCAGCGCCGGATTACGGCTGCCGAAGGAATGATCACCGGCCGGCGCAGGGTCTTGCTTGACCTGCTATGGAAGCAGCCGGAACTGGCGGAAAGAATCAGGGTGAAACTGCCGCGCGTGGAGGGCAACTGCCGGTTTTGTGAAGCATGCAGTATTTTATGTCCGCAAGGGGCCTTAAAGCAAAATAGAGTAAACGGCGTGATCAGGCTTGAGCTGGACGGCGCTGTTTGCAGTGGCTGCAACCTGTGCGTGGAAGTTTGTTATCATCGCGTGTTGCGGTTGGAAGAAAATAAAGCTGTTGAGTTGGGTAAAAGCGCCCGTTGCCTGGTTGAGGGCCGGGAATTTACCTGTCCTGATTGCGGCGGGATTTATACTGCGGTGGTTGAGGACGGGTCGGCATGCTGCAAGCAGCGCCGGCAGTGGGCGGAGATGCCGTATGTCATTGCGAGAGCAAAGATCTTGGGCTGATAGCTGACGGCTGACAGCTCAAAGGAGGTGAAGTAAATGTTTGGCAGCCTGGGTTTGACCGAACTGCTCATTATCCTGGTCCTGGCCCTGGTAATCTTCGGCGCCGGTAAGCTGCCCGGAGTGGGCAAGGCGCTGGGTCAGAGTATCCGTGAATTTAAGGGCGCCGTTACCGAACCGAAAGAAGCCGGGGCAGAGAAGAAAGACTGAGGTGGTAAGTGGTGTTTAACATCGGCCCGTCGGAACTGATCCTGGTCCTGGTCCTGGCCCTGGTGGTTTTTGGACCGAAAAAGCTGCCGGAAATAGGCAAGGCCGTCGGCAGCGGTGTGAAAGAGTTCAAGAGGGCGGCCGGCGACTTGCGCAAATCCATTGAACTGGAGAATGAAACGGGAACCGTAAAGGGGAATACCAGCGATACCAAGTAGCCGGTGCATGCAAAAGCAAAGGACTGCTGCGCTGAGCGGCTTTTGAATGGCAGGGCGATACAAAGCGGCTGGAAGGGTGTATGTTCGTGGAAGAGAAAAACCTGTCCCTTAAAGATCATCTGGAAGATTTACGCCGGGTTTTAGCCGTCAGCGCCGTAACGGTGCTGGTGACTACGAGCATCAGCTATGCCGCCCTGGGCGATCTTTTGTTTCAGTTGATTACCGACCCATTGCGCCAATATGCCGTGAAACTGATCTATATCGGTATGGCCGAAGCCTTTGTCACCAGGATCAAGATTTCCTTCCTGGCCGGGGTAATCCTGGCCCTGCCGGTAATTCTGTGGGAGATCTGGCGGTTTGTCTCCCCGGCGCTTTACCCGCGGGAAAGGCGCCGGCTGCTGGTAATGCTTCCCCTGTCCCTTTTGCTTTTTGCCGCCGGGGTGGCTTTCGCCTATCTGGTGGTGTTCAACTTTGCCGCCCGGTTTCTGCTGGTGATGGTAAGCAGTGAAGACCTGACGCCCATGATCTCCATCGGCCGTTATGTTTCCTTTCTGGTTTCTTTTTTGATTCCCTTCGGGGTGATTTTCGAACTGCCCCTGGTAGTGTATTTTCTTGCCCGGATGGGTTTGATTGATTACAGGTGGCTGTCACAAAAGCGGAAATATGCGTTGCTGGTCATCTTCACCCTGGCGGCGGTTTTGACCCCGGGGCCGGATGTAATTTCCCAGGTAATGCTGGCCGGTCCCACATACCTGTTGTATGAAACCGGCGTGCTGGTGGCCAGGCTGGTAAGACCCCGGCCGGACGTCGCCGGTCAGGGGGCTGTTGATTAAGGGTATAGTTGACTTTAGACAAACATCGTGATATGGTTGAGGTGCAATCTCCGAAGCCATGTGACCTAAAGATTATTTTTTTAATCCATGGAGCATGGCCTGGGCTTAAAGCTCACGGGGTATGACGGAAAACCGTCATATCTGCCCGCTGCAGGCAAAGGAGACAAAAACGGATTGTATGCTGTAAGGGGCAATCCTTGTCTTCGTGTGAGCGGGACAGGGATTTTATTTTTTCAGTTTTAAGATTGCTTCGCTTCGCTCGCAATGACAAAAGAGTAGTTTTCAGGGCAGATGCTGTTTTTTACGTTCAATGGCAGGGGGTGAGGACATGCTGGAAGCGACGGCGATAATCCTGGCCGGCGGCAAAAACACCCGCATGGGTTGCCACAAGGCTTTTCTGGAAATCGGCCGGCAGAAGATAATCGAGAGAACGGTAGCGCAACTGTCCGGGCTGTTCGCCCAGGTGCTCGTTGCCGGCGGCGAGCCTTCGGCATATGCCCTCCCGGGGGTGGAGGCGGTTGGGGATATTATCCCCGGCCTGGGTCCTTTAAGCGGCATCCATGCCGGTCTAACCGCCGCCCATAACCAGTACAGCCTGGTGCTGGCCTGCGATATGCCCTTTGTGGAAGCCGGACTGGCGGGGTACCTGGTGCGGGAGGCGCCCGGTTTTGACGTAGTGGCGCCCCAAATAAATCAGCGCCTGCAGCCGCTGTTTGCCGTATATTCCAGGGACTGCCTGGCGCCGGTCACGAGATGCCTGGAAAGCCGTATTTCCAGAGTTACCGCCTTTTATCACCAGGTGCGGGTAAAGTATGTGGCGCGGGAAAAAATAGCGTTGGTGGCCGACGTGGAAAAGGTTTTTTATAATGTCAACACCCCTGCCGATCTGGCAATGGCCCGCAGGCTTGTTGATGTTTCCAGAAAAGGCTAATGGAGGAGTAAATCGTGAAAGAGAAAATTTCTTTAGATGAAGCGCAAGAACTGGTCTTATCCGCGGCGGCTCCCCTGGACACGGAAAGGATCGACCTGCTGGAGGCTGCCGGCCGGGTGCTGGCGCGGGAAGTTTTAGCGCGTGATTTCCTTCCTTCTTTCAGGCGTTCCACAATGGACGGGTACGCCCTGCGCTCCGCGGACACCCGCAACAAAGAGACGGCGGCTTTGAAAGTGCTGGCGGAACTGCCGGCGGGGCAGCTCCCGTCGGTGCCCCTGGAGCCGGGAACCTGCATGATGGTGATGACCGGCGCGCCGGTGCCGGAGGAAGCCGATGCGGTGGTGCGCCGGGAGGATGTGGCGAGAAACGGCGCGCTGGCTGTCGTCCCCGGCGGGATAGAGGCCGGAACCAATATCCAGGAAGCGGGGTGCGATATCAGCGCCGGAATGCAGCTTTTGGTCCCGGGCATGGTTGTCGGGCCCGGAGAGGCGGCGGTGCTGGCCGCCCAGGGGTATGCCGAAGTGGAAGTTTACCGGCGTCCCCGGGTGGCGGTGCTTTCTACCGGAGACGAATTGCTGGATGTCCGTGAGCCCCTTTTGCCCGGTAAAGTCCGCAACAGCAACCGCTACATGCTGGCGGCGGCCGTTCAGGAAGCAGGGGGGCGGGTGCTGCTTTACCCTTCCCTGCCCGACGAACTGGAAGCCAGCAAGGAGATGCTGACCCGGGCGGGTGAGGAGGCCGACCTGGTTTTAAGCACCGGCGGGGTGTCTATGGGTGATTTCGACCTGGTGCGGCAGGCCCTGCTGGAGACCGCCGACGAGGTCTTTTTCTGGAAGGTGCGGATCAAGCCGGGGATGCCGGTGGTGGCCGCCGTCCGGGGGAAAACAGTTTACCTGGGACTGGCCGGCAAACCGAACGGGGCGCTGGTGAACTTTTACCTGCTGGCCGGCCCGGTAATAGCCAGGCTGGGCGGCAGAACAAATATTTTTCCGCCGGTGGTGGAGGCGGCGCTGGAAAATGGGTTTGCCAGGTCTTCACCCGAACGCAGCCGTTACCTGTGGGCGGTCGCCGGTTATCAAAACGGGTGGCGGGCCGCCTTAAACGAAGGCGGCGAACTGGCCGCCATGCGCGGCTACAATGCCCTGGCGGAGATCCCGGCGGGAAGCGGCCCCCTGGCGCCGGGCGATATGGTAAGAACTATTTTGCTGGATAGACACTCATGCCGCGTTGCGGCACCGGCGTAAAGGATAGAAAATACTGTTTACCACGTCATTGCGAGGGCTTTAGCCCGCGGCAATCCCCCGCGGTGGAATGAGATTGCTTCGCCTGCGGCTCGCAATGACAAAGGGGTAATTTTCAGGATAGGAGTTGAAGGGCGACGGTACCGGTAATCAGTGTGGTGGGCCGGTCCGGTTCCGGCAAGACCACTTTGCTGGAGAAATTAATTCCGGAAATTAAAAGGCGGGGGTACCGGGTGGCGGTGATCAAGCACGACGCGCACCGTTTTGAAATAGACCATCCCGGCAAGGACACCTACCGCCATTTTCAGGCGGGAGCAGATGCGGTAATGATCTCTTCCAGGGAGAAAATGGCCCTCATCGCCCGCACCGGGGAAAGGGAGATATCCCTTGATGAACTGGTGCGGCAGTTGCCGCCGGTCGACCTGGTGCTTACCGAGGGCTATAAAACCGGGGACAGGCCCAAGATTGAAGTGCGTCGCAAAAACCTGGCGGGAAAGCTTTTAAGCCCCCCCGGAGAATTGCTGGCGCTGGCCGCCGACGAGCCGCTGGACATCGGCGTGCCCTGTTTCGATTTAGACGACGCGGCCGGAATCGCTGATTTGATCGAGAACCGGTTTTTAAGGAAAGACGGGGGAAATGCTGAAAAATGCTGACGGCCGGTTAAGTGAAGGGGGCGGTTGACCTGCAAGACCGTTTTAAAAGAGAGATAAACTACCTCCGGGTGTCGGTTACCGACCGCTGCAACCTGCGCTGCCGCTACTGCATGCCGGCGGACGGGGTGGCGCTGAGCGGCTGCCGGGATGTCCTGACCCTGGAGGAGATTGCCCGCCTGGTGGCCTGTGCGGCGGGACTGGGGGTAAATAAAGTCCGCCTGACCGGCGGCGAGCCCCTGGTGCGCAAGGGACTGGTGAAACTGGTGGAGCGGATCAGAGAGATTGCCGGCATTGCGGAAATTGCCCTGACCACCAACGGCATACTTTTATCCGGCCACGCCGGGGAGTTGAAAGCGGCCGGGCTCGACCGGGTGAACATCAGCCTGGATACCATGAATCCGCGCAAATTTCGCTACATTACCCGCCGCGGCGATCTGGACCGGGTCCGGGAGGGAATCGGGGCGGCCCTGGCCGCCGGCCTGGCGCCGGTAAAGCTGAACATGGTGGTGATGAAGGGCTTTAATGACGATGAAGTGCTGGATTTTGCCCGCCTTACCCTGGAGCGGCCGCTGCACGTGCGCTTTGTGGAATTGATGCCCATCGGCGAAAGCGATCGCGAGGGCTTTCTGCCTTTAAGCCTGGTGCGGGAAAGGATTGCCGGGCATTTCGGACTTATCCCGCGGAAGAACGTGCCGGGGAACGGGCCGGCGGAATATTGCGCCATTCCCGGAGCCATGGGCAGTATCGGTTTTATTGCGGCCATGAGCCACCGGTTTTGCAACCACTGCAACCGCCTGCGGCTGACTACCGACGGCAAGCTCCGCCCCTGCCTGCAAAAAGAAGCGGAAGTGGACGTTATGCCGCTTTTACGGAACGGGGCGGACGACGGCGCCCTGCGGGAGGCCTTCCGGCGGGCGGCGGCCGCCAAGCCGGGGGGGCATGACATGGAATTAAACGGTTGGGGTTGCCAGCCGCGCAAAATGTTTCAGATCGGGGGTTGACCAGTACAATGGGAAAAATAATTGCTGTCTGCCGGAGCGCTAAAACCGGCGAGCGAAAGACAGACATCCGCCGGGGGATGCTGCGGACGGACCACGGCCTGGAGGGGGACGCTCACGCCCGCAACTGGCACCGCCAGGTGAGCCTGCTGGCCCGGGAAAGCATCCGGAAAATGCAGGAAAAGGGGCTGGCTGTGGGTCCGGGGGATTTTGCGGAAAACATTACCACCGAGGGTATCGACCTGGCCGCCCTGCCGGTGGGCACCAGATTGCGCCTGGGGGAAGAAGCGGTGGTGGAGATAACCCAGATCGGCAAAACATGCCACAGCAAATGCAACATCTACCGCCAGGCGGGCGACTGTGTCATGCCCCGGGAAGGGGTTTTCGCCGCGGTGAAAACCGGCGGGGCGATCAAGAAAGGCGACACCGTGGAGGTGATTGGAATTGAGAACGGTTAAAACACGCCTGTTGTTTTTATCTTTTATAGTGCTGTTGCTGGGCGGACTGGCCTTTTGGGTGATCGGCGGCCGGCCCGCCCAAGAGGAAAAGAAAGTGTTGACGGTAATGGCGGCCATTTCCCTAAAGCAGCCTTTCGAGGAACTGGCCGGCGAATTTGCGCGGCAGCACCCGGGAGTGGCGGTGCGTTTTAATTTTGACGGCACCCAGCGCCTGCGCGCCCAACTGGAGCGGGGCGCCCCGGCGGACGTTTTTGCCGCGGCCAATCTGGCCCACATGGAGTCCCTGCAAAAGCAGGGGCTGGTGCCGGATTATACGGTTTTTGCCCGCAACCGCCTGGTGCTGGTGGTGCCGGAGAACAATCCGGCGGGGATTGACAGTGTGGATGACCTGGTAAAACCCCACCGTCTGGTGCTGGCGGCCCCGGATGTGCCGGCAGGCGGTTACGCGCGCCAGGTGCTGCATAACCTGGAGGAAAAACTGGGCGCGGGTTACAGTGAGCAGGTGCTGGCCAATTTGCTTTCGGAGGAGACCAATGTTAAAAGCGTGCTTACCAAGGTGGCGCTGGGCGAGGCCGATGCCGGCTTTGTCTACGCCACGGACGCCGCGGTATCAACGGCGGGGGCCGTACGGATGCTGGAAATACCGGATGCTGCCAACATCCGGGCGGAATACTATATCGCCCCGGTGGCGGGCGCCCGCCAGCCGGAGCCGGCCCGGCTGTTTGTGGACTTTGTTGTTTCGGAGTCCGGCCAGGAACTGCTCCGCAAATACGGCTTTTAAGCAGCCCCCATGCCGGCAAGACGGCGCCGGGTGGAAACGTCATTGTACAGGTATGTTTTCCGGAGGTAAACCATGCCCAACCTTTATCTGTTGGCCGTTCCCGCTATTTTCATCCTCCTGTTCTTCCTGCTTCCCCTGGTGGCGGTGTTTGCCGGCCTGGAGTGGCCGGCGGCATGGTCGATTCTTTACGACCGGCTGGTTTTTGACGCTCTTCGCCTGAGTTTTTTGACCAGCGTCGCAAGCGTTCTGGTAGTGGTTTTGCTGGGAACGCCCCTGGCATACCTGCTGGCCCGCGGGCGGTTTAAAGGCAAGGGGATGGTGGAAGCCCTGGTAGATTTGCCGATGATCCTGCCGCCGGCGGTGGCCGGGGTGGCCCTGCTGATGGTCTTCGGCCGGCGGGGTCTGGTGGGGCAATACCTGGGATTCGGCCTGTCTTTTTCCACCGCGGCGGTGGTGCTGGCCCAGATTTTTGTGGCCGCGCCGTTTTTCATCCGCTCGGCCCGCAGCAGCTTTGCCGCGGT
>JAGUVT010000115.1 GCA_020062745.1 Deltaproteobacteria bacterium | reverse complement strand
CTTACGCTGAACATCGGGGCTTCAGATGGGGATTCTACCCCATCTGAAGTGAAAAGAGTAATCCCCACTTATAGAAGTGGGGGTCTTAAAAAATTAGATAAAATACGTTTTTGCTGTATAAATCAACCGGGCCGAAGAATTAGCATCGGCCCGGTGAAAGACATATGGAATGGCCGTATTCGTTTTTATCTCGAACTGTTACTTAAATACACCGAAGGCAATGATGAAAACGACCAGCAGGACTATACCCAGACCCAGTGAGTAAAAAATAAGTTTTTTCTCAATGGGAAGCAATTCATGCCATTCGTCTGCGGCCATTGCCGGTGCGCTTATAGTGGGTTGTTCCGCCTGACTGGCTTTAATTTCTGACATAACAGCGACCTCCTGATTAAGGATTATTGACTAACCGCCTATAACGGGCGGTGTGATACCGTGGTAGAAGACCCAGGATATGAACAGGCCTACCCACAGGATGAATAAAAACAGGCAAGCTGCGTAAACCCCGACAATTCGTCCCATGCCGGCGCCCCAGAGATTGCGCACATTGGTTACCAGCCCGATCGAGAAGAAGCATAGGGCGAAGAAGATGGTTCGCAAAGCGTTGGCCTGGTCGGTTCCGACTGTTGCGTTCTTTACCATAGCGGGGTTGTTTAAGCCGATCAAAAGCAGGATCAGGAAGGTTAAAGCAAAACCGATGACGAACTTGGGGAAGCGGCTCCAGATCTCACCGCCTGTAACCTTCCGCTCTGTTTCCCCGTCGCTGCGCCTGTCGATTTTGAAGACCGACCAGATAATCGCCAGGATAAAGGCCCACACACCAATAAAAATGTCAATAAACACCTTTGTGGTGGTTGCCGCCATCAGCATCCAACCCTCTTCCCACTTAATGCCCAAATCTTTAAGCGCTTTGGCCCGGATCAACGAATCGGTGATGGCGCCGCTGGCAATCGCCCCGCCGTCGCTCTTCACGGCCAGGCCCATCCAGGCCCCGGCCACCATAGGCTCGTTGAACAGCAATCCAGTGGCAAGCCAGGGTAAAAACAGCAGTTCCACGGCAACAAAGACGATGATCACGGCTGCTAAAACAACCGGAACATGTGGACGGGACCTGATTGCCGCGCCGGTGGCGATGGCTGCTGAAACACCGCAGATGGAGATGCCGGATGCCAGGGGCGCAGCCCATTCCGGTGTAAATTTAAAGTATTTCCGTGAAACGAAGTAAACTACCGGCCAGTAGATTAAGTACGCTTCCACCACGGCGCAAAGTCCGCGGATGATGACCGTGCCGGCCAGTCCCAGGGCGCTTACCGTCTTTATGCCGATGGCTGCGCCCAGGATCACAATACCGGTTTTAATAAACCATTCCGGTTTGGCTGCTTCTTCCAGGAACCTGGCAAAACCGAGGAAAAAGTTGCCGATTATAAGACCGATAACCATGGCAAAAACAAAGCCCATTTCACCGAGGCTCAGAGACCAGGGGATTTTAAAAGCGGCCTGTTTGTCGGGAGTGGCGGCAATATATGCATTGTTACCTGCAATAAGGCAGAGGAAAGTAATCCAGTAAATGATGCTGAATCCAATAATATACTTTTTCGTTTTGGCCCCCATGACTGCTGCGCCGATAGTGGTTATCGCCAGTAAAAAGATATATGTTAATATAGCTGAAGTAATACCGGTCATACCTTTATAGACATTCGACATCGGTGCAATTGATTTGGAAATGTCGTTCCAGACGGATAGTTTTACAGCCCAACCAAGCAGGTCCACTCCGAAGATTGGGCCGAGACCGAGTAAAAAGATGAATAAACCAAGCCAGACCGCCCACCAGTCCTCGTTTTTAAGCATTGCCTTTTTCTTAAAAACTTCACTTGCCTCCATACTCATGTTTATCACCCTTTCTTCAAGTCAGTTTAAAAAGCACATCCTTTTAAGAAGCACATCCTTACTTAAGAACTCAGCAGTTCATAATATCACTCTCCCTTCGATCTTTACTTTAAAAACTTTTTCTCAGTTGTATTCTCGTTATTGATGAAAAAACCTTTATATATTTTTGAAATATCAGTATATTTAGTTAAAATTTTTTTACGCAGACATGAAGCGTGTTGCGAAGACATGGCCGTCAGACGGTACGGACACACTGAGCTATATTTTTGCACTTAATTTTAAAAAAAAGATTTCCAAGTCAATCAATGAGTTTTAAATGGCCGGTTAGTGTGTTGTTATCCCCCGGCCGTCCCAACGTTTGCTCAGTTCATTTTCTATTTCCAGCAGGTCCATCAGCCTTCCCACCGACTGCAGGACAATATCCTGAAGTATTTCCGGGCGCTGGTAAAAAGACGGTACGGGCGGCATGATGGTTACTCCCAGGCGGGCCAGTTTGAGCATGTTTTCCAGGTGGATGGAGCTTAGAGGGGTCTCTCTGGGCATTAGAACCAACTTGCGGTTTTCTTTCAGGGTCACGTCGGCGGCGCGCTCGATCAAATTGACGGTATAGCCGTGAGCGACGGCAGCCATGGTTTTCATGCTGCAGGGAGCGATTACCATGCCGTGGTGCAAAAAAGAGCCGCTGGCAATGGGGGCGGTCATGTCATCCGGCGGGTAAGAGCAGGTTGCCATACCGGCTACTTCGCTTATAGAGTAAGATGTTTCCAGTTCAACGATGCGCCGGGCCCAGCGGCTCAACACCAGGTGCGTTTCCACACCATGTTGTTTCAACTGTTGCAGTAGAGTAATGCCGTAAATTACTCCCGATGCCCCGCTTATGCCGATAACGATACGCAACTTTACCAGTCCTTTAATTTTTTATTACTTTGCTCTTTTTATTATACTATCGTGTATAATAGAAGGAAAGAGCGGTTATTCAGAAATCAACTGTCAACTTTAAGCTTATTGATAAAAAAGTATCTGCTTGCTTTATCTTGCTGATAGCTGATAGCTGACCGCTAAAATGAAAAATGGTGGTGAAAGAAATGGCGGAAAAGTTGAGTTTCCTGGCGACTTTTTGTGATAAGTACTGCCCGATATGTACCCGGTCGAGAAAACCGGGCAGCCGGTTTAAAGGCTTTGTTAAGTTTTACCACAGAATCTGCCCGTTTTGCCGGGCAAGGGAACGGGAAACTGGTAAGGAGCCGTATGAGGCCCGCTGAAATGGCAGCGGCTTTCTGCGCAAAAATTGTCGCCGCGCGGCATTGTTGAATATTTTACACGGGGAAGAATTTCTTGATGAAGCTATATAAGACAGAAGCCATTGTCTTACGGGCCAGAGATTGCGGTGAAGCCGATAAGCTCCTGGTCCTCTATTCGCGTGAATACGGAAAGATAAAGGCGATGGCTCACGGAGTCTGCAAACCGGCCAGCCGCAAGCGGGGAGCCACGCAGCCGTTCTGTCACTCCCGCTTCTTACTGCACCGCGGCAGGGAACTGGATTCGGTCAGCCAGTGTGAAGGTTTGGAGGCATTTCCGGCACTGCGCAGTGATCTGGGAAAGTTCGGTTATGCCAGTTACCTGGCCGAACTGGTAGATGCCCTTACCCCGGAGAGCGAACCCAGCGAGCCCCTTTTTCTTCTTTTTTTGACTACCTTACGCCTGCTGACAAGTAATGACGCTGAGCTGTTAACCCGGGCTTTTGAGCTCAGAGCAGCCTGTTTTGCCGGATACCGGCCGCAATTGGAGGTTTGTGTCCAGTGCAGCGGACCGTTATATGGAAGTCTGCGTTTCAGCCCCGGCTTGGGTGGTGTGTTGTGTGAGAATTGCTGGCCGGTTGATCCCGGGGCTTTGCCCTGTAATAAAGGGATAGTAGAAATTCTAAAGCTTTTCCTGCGCTGGCATCCAGCCAGGTTGTCATTGCTTCAGGTAAGTAGGCCGGCCAGGAACCAGTTGAAGGAACTGATGCGAAAGTTCTTAACTTATCATCTTGAACGGCGGTTGAGAGCAATTGATTTTTTAGATAAATTAAGCGCCGCCGGTCCGTAAACAATGTATAAAAAAGTCTTTGCGGGGAGTAAATAATTAGGGAGGGGGGATATAAGTAGATGACTGAACTGGAAAAAATAGATTTGATCAGGGAACGTTTGGGGGCAGGTTACAGGGAAGCGAGAGAGGCATTGGAAACTGCTGGTGGCGATGTTGTACAGGCCCTTGTTTACCTGGAGGAAAAAGGCGATAACTGGGGCGGGCGCCTGCAGGAGCAAGGCCGGGAAATGCTTGAGCAGCTAAAAGACCTGGTTCAGAAAGGGAAGGAGTACCGCATTAAGGTGAAGCAGGGAGACAGGATCGTTTTTGAAGTGCCTGCTTCCATAGGCGCGCTTGGAATAGCAGGAGTCCTGGCCAGCGGTGAACTGGCCGTCCTCGGAGTTCTAGGAGCCCTTACGGCTATGGTTAAGAACTATACGCTGGAGGTGGAACGGCCCGGGGAAGACGTTATGAATCACTGATATTGGCATTCAGCCACTGCCTGTACCGCCACATGGCGGCCAGGGAGCGGGCGGCTCTTTCCGGACTGATATACATGGGTATTCCCCTGTCTTGAAGATAAGCAACCGGCCTGTCGTTCCTGCCCCAGAAAGAACTGCCGAGTACGGGCAGGCCGGTTTCAGAAGTAAATTTTATCAGTGAGTCGCAAAGGCCGTCTATATAAATTTCCATTTTCTCTACCGGCGTCGGGAAATCAATTAATCCTTTCATAGCTTCCACCTTCTCGCTTGCGTGTCTGGTACCGAACAGTCCGTAAAAAAGAATGGCGTCTGCCTCTTTAAATTCATAGACGAACCGGGGAATATCTACCATCAAGGGCCTGGTGTCCAGGGTCATGGTGAGATCCACGGGGTTTTTACCGGTGGCCGTGGCCAGCAAGAACGGCTGAATTTTTCTTTGCAGTTCGTCAGAAAAAACGGGTATCTCCAGTCCTTCCCGGTCGCAGGTATCGGCCATGGAAGTAGCCGGTCCGCCGGAATTGGTCAAAACGGCCACCCGGTTTCCTTTCGGCAGCGGCTGGTTGGCGAAGGCCAGGCAGAAGTCAAGCATTTCTTCTACGGAATAAGCCCGGATGATTCCTGCCTGTTTGAAGGCCCCATTATAAATTTCATCTGGTGCAGACAGAGCTGCTGTGTGGGAGGAGCCGGACCTGGCGCCGGTTTCCGTGCCGCCTACGTAGAGCGCTACTATGGGTTTTTGCAAACTAACCTGTCTGGCTACCTCCAGGAACCGCCGCCCGTCTTTTACGCCTTCCAGATATAACCCGATTACCTTTGTATATGCGTCATCTTTGAGGTATTCCAGACAATCAACGGTGTCGATGCTGGTTTGATTGCCCACGCTTATGGCGCAACGCACGGCTATGCCGTTGTTTTCCAGGTAGTGGTTAATGTGGGCGGAATAACTCCCGCTCTGCGAAACCAGGGAGAAGTGCCCCTTTTTATAATGATAGGGAAACCAGGTGCAGTTGAAGTTGTTGTAAGGGTTGTTAACGCCGAGGCAGTTGGGACCGATGAATCTAATCCCGAATTCGCCGGCTGTATTTTGAATCTCGTTCTCCAGGGATTTATCTCCCACTTCGCTGAATCCGGCGGTTACAATAACGGCCCTTTTTATTCCTTTTTGGCCGCATTCACGCAGCACCGGCGGTACGGCCCCGGCCGGGATCACCAGTATCGCCAGGTCGGCCGGGTACGGCAGTTCCAGGACGCTCCGGTATGCCCTTAGTCCCAGCACCGTTTCTTCTTTTAAGTGTATAGGAAAAACTTCGCCTGTAAAACCGCTGGCCAGTATGTTTATCAGTTGTGGTGTGCCGGGTGTGGTAAGAGAATTGGAGCCTCCCAGGTAGACAATTGATTTCGGGTGTAAGATTTCATGTAAAGGATTCAATTAAAAATTCCTCCTGATCTTATTTTCAGTTTTTTTGCTGACAGTTGACGGCTGACAGTTATAATGAATTCAATGCTATCAGCGCGTCTACCACTACTGGATTGCCTTCATCGGTAATTTTTACCGGGTTAAGATCGATTTCTTTTATCCTTTCTTCTTTTAACCCGATTTCTCCGATCGCCTGCAGAATGTTTACCAGAGCCTGGCGGTTCACTTCTTTCTTACCTCTGAAAGGCGCCAGTATTTTGCTGCCCTTGAAATCGTTTTGGATATCCAGGGCATCCCGGGCTGATAGAGGGGCCACCCGGAAGGCGACATCTGCCAGCGCCTCTGCTATTATGCCGCCCAGTCCCAACATTACACAGGGTCCGAACTGTTGATTTCTGATTAAACCGGCTGCTAATTCCCTTTCTCCCCCCACCATCTCCTGTACCAAAATATCCACCCTTTCGGCAATACCTATTATTCTGGCGCAGGCTTCGGCTACATCCTGTTTGTTTTTAAGATTCAGCGCCACCAGATTAAGTTCTGTTTTATGAGTTATATCAGGGGAAGAGCCCTTTAGCACCACGGGGAACCCGATTGCCGCGGCGGCCTTTATTGCTTCATCAAGAGAAGTGACTAGGATTTCCCTGGTCACCGGTATGCCGTAAGAGGAAAGGAATAGTTTTGATTCGTATTCTGAGAGTGTTTTTTGTCCTTTTGCCAGGGCCTTATCTATAATGCTCAATTTTTTACCCCCTCGCTTGTTAAAATACTGAAGCAAGATTGCGATCATGAAGAATATTACCATGAAAAAAGATTATTTTCAATATAATTTTCTTTCATATTGTTCTTTTTTACACATATTGTTCTTTTTTACACTTGCCAAACTCAATTTAATATGTTAACATGAGCTTAACAAAAAAATACCCTGCTATGTGCGTGACCGACCTTGAAGTTTTGATCCAACACCATTTACAATGGGGTCGACTCTCTGGGTGCGGCTTGCATGCCCCCAAAAGGGAAGCAAAAAGTATTTAGGTAGACACCGCGTTTTATGAGCACAGGTTCATTAAAACTTTGAGGGTTCACGGCATGAGTGGGGTTAACTATTATTCCTATTAGTCGGCACGCTTTAGACGTGCTTTTTTGTTGTCTCACTGTCTCTGGCAACTCACCTGGTAAAATTCGCACGAATTGCAAAGATCCGCCCGGTCGTGAATTACCAGACAGTGAGAGCCCGTTTCCAGCCAGCAGGGCTTGTGCTGATTGACATTTTCCGGATTATTTTTAAGCTGGCTGCCGGGACATGACTTTAATTGCCAGCAGGAATACATGGAAATAACTTGTTGCACACCGGCTATGTTTAGACCTTTGTCGTTGATCAATTGGTGGATAAATTTCAGGCGTCTGAGATCGTTGTTAGAATAAAGCCGTTGCTTGTTTTTACGAGTAGGTTTAATTAAGTCGTTCTTTTCCCAAATACGCAGGGTTTCCGGATGTACCTGCAATAATTGAGCAACTACTCCAATGTTGAACATAGGCTGGTCGTCATCCCAAATAGACATACAATTCCCCCTTATAACAGGATTTGCTCATAGCATGGTTTATGCATTTATAAGTTTATTATATATTTACAAATGCCGTTTGTAAATAAGTATATGTAACTTTTTACTGTTTGAAGTAATAAGTGCTCAACAAATGAAAAATTATTTAATGTATTATTTTTTTAAAAAGGGTTAAACTATTTTTACAGGATTTGCAATGGCCGAGCCAAGACTGTTGCAGGATCTTAAGAAGGTTTTGTAACAGTCGGCCAAAGGTTGGTACCGGGTCGTAAGGGCTCGATGCCAGCCGGCGGGCAGAGCGGTAGATGTGCCGGCAGGCTTTGCCGCAGTCTGTTAAGGTTTGCGGCAGGGTCGTAAGGTATGTCTACCGGTCGAGCTAAGATTATCATGGGTGCCGGATGTATTAACTTTGTGGGGATACGAGGTTCATAGCAGTCGGGAGATTGTTATGGGCTTCCAAGGTATCCATGATAGTCGAGCAAAGGCTGTTGCGGGTGCCGTAATGGTCTACGGTAGCCGAAAGGTTGCCGTGGGCTATGCAGGTACTCGTAGCGGCTGTAGCGTAGGTCATTGCGGGTTCTTGACATAGGAACCCTTCTTTAATTAAAGAAGGGTTTCTTGTTATGATAGTAAAAAAATTCTTAGCAAGATGCTCGGATTTCAGTTGACATTATATCAACCACTGTGTTAATATGTTGTTGTAGTTATTCCGATAAAAATACTAGGAATTAAAAAAATTAATCCAGCAAAGCTCAAAAGGAGGTTTTGAGGTGCGTTCGGTTTATTTTGATCACAGTGCCACCACTCCCGTTGATAAAAGGGTTGCCGCGGAAATGATTAACTGTATTACCGGCAACTTCGGCAACCCGTCCAGTATTCATGCTTTTGGCCGCCGGGCACGAATGGCGGTAGAAGAAGCCAGGGAAAGGGTAGCGAAAGGTATTGGAGCCAATCCCGATGAAATAGTCTTTACCAGCGGCGGCACCGAGGCCGACAATATAGCGCTCGAAGGCGCCGCCCGGGCCAACCGGGAGCGGGGCAACCACATTATTACCTGTGCCGTTGAACATCATGCTGTTTTAGATATTTGTAAGACGCTGGAAAAGGACGGTTTTAAGATTACGGTTCTGCCTGTCGATGCTTGCGGCATGGTGCATGTTGAAGATGTCGCCGGTGCTGTTAGCGAAAAAACCATATTAATAACAATAATGCACGCCAACAATGAAGTAGGCACAATTCAGCCCATTCCGGAGATCGGCCGTTTGGCGAGAGAACGGGGGATAATATTCCATACCGATGCGGTGCAAAGTGCAGGTAAAATTCCCGTGAGAGTTGATGAACTGGGGGTGGATCTTTTATCTCTTTCCGGGCATAAAATCTATGGACCAAAAGGAATTGGCGCTTTGTATATTCGCAGCGGCACCAGGTGGCAGCCGGTCAGTCACGGCGGCGGTCAGGAAAGAGGACAGCGGGCGGGGACGGAGAACGTTCCCGGAATTGTTGCCCTGGGTAAAGCGGTGGAGTTGGCCGCGGCCGAACTGGACGAGGAGGCGGCCCGCCTGACCCGCTTGCGGGATAAGTTAATTCAACAGGTGACGGAACGTATTTCGCATGTTTACTTAAACGGGCATCCTGTCAACCGGGTGCCCAACAATATCAATTTTTCTTTTCAGGATGTGGAAGGAGAATCTTTGCTTTTGAGTCTGGACCGGGAAGGAATTGCTGCTTCCAGCGGTTCTGCCTGTGCTGCCGGCGCTGTTGAACCTTCACACGTTTTAACGGCCATGGGGGTTCCCCCGGCGCTGGCTCAGAGCTCATTGCGGATTACCCTGGGCAGGGAGAACACGGAAGATGATGTTGATTACCTGCTGGCGGTGTTGCCGCCGGTTATTGAGCGATTGCGTTCCATGGCGCCGAAAAGTTAAGGGGTGCGTTTAATGCGGCTTTCTACCAGGGGCCATTACGGCTTGAAGGCTATGTTTGATCTGGCGTTGTATTACGGCAAAACGCCGGTTCCTTTAAAAGCGGTAGCCGGGCGGCAAAAACTTTCCGAGCATTACCTGGAACAACTGCTGGCCATGTTGCGCAGGGCCGGGCTGGTCAAAGGTGTGCGGGGAGCGCGGGGAGGCTATATTTTATCCCGCCAGCCGGCCGAGATCACCGTTGGGGATGTTATCCGGGCACTGGAGGGACCTATTGCGCCGGTATATTGTGTAAATGAGGAAGAACCGGGGGATTGTGATGAGGCCGATTATTGTATTATCCGTACTGTCTGGGCCAGGGTGCGGGATAGTATTGCGGAGGTGATGGATTCGATCAGCCTGGCTGATATGTGTCGTGATGCAAGTAAAAATCCGGATAAATTAATATAAATATAAAAAAGGAGAGCGTTTGTTGATGCGCAGAGTATATTTCGACCACAGTTCCACCACTCCGCTGGACCCGGCGGCAGCGGGGGAAATGGCGCCTTATTTTACAGAGTTTTTCGGCAACCCGTCCAGCTTTCACTATTTTGGCCGCGGTGTGCGCAAGGCGGTGGAAGAAGCCCGTGAAAAAGTAGCCGGCGCTATTGGCGCCGATCCGCGGGAAATTGTTTTTACCAGCGGCGGCACCGAGTCCGTTAATATGGCAATCGAAGGGATTGCCCAGGCCAATCAAAAAAAAGGGAATCATATTATCACCTGCGCGGTAGAGCATCATTGCTCGCTTAATACCTGTAAATCCCTGGCTAAAAAAGGGTTTGAGGTAACCTTCCTGCCGGTGGACTCTTACGGCATGGTCAGTGTCGACGATATTGCAGCGGCCATCACCGACCGCACTGTTTTAATCAATATTATGCATGCCAACAACGAGGTGGGAACCATCCAGCCGGTTGCCGAGATCGGCCGCCTGGCCCGGGAGCGGGGCGTCTACTTTCATAGCGACGCCTGTACCAGTTTCGGCCGGGTGCCGGTAAACGTAGACGATCTGGGGGTTAATTTGCTGTCTTTATCGGCGCACAAAATTTACGGCCCGAAAGGCGCCGGCGCTCTTTACCTGCGCAAGGGCACCAGGTGGCAGCCGCTTTTCCACGGCGGCGCCCAGGAGAGAATGCGCCGTTCCGGTACGGAGAACGTGCCGGCAATTATCGGTTTTGGTAAAACGGCGGAACTGGCGGCGGCCGGCCTGGAACATGAAATAACTTACTTAACCGGACTGCGCGACAAGATAATCCGTGAAGTAATAGGCCGGTTTGATAATATTCGTCTGACCGGCCATCCGGAAAAACGCACGCCGAATTTAGCCAGTTTTTGTTTTGAGTTTATTGAGGGCGAATCGATGTTGTTGCATCTGGACATGCAGGGAGTGGCCGCCTCCAGCGGTTCGGCCTGTACTTCCGGTTCGCTGGAGCCGTCTCACGTCTTGACCTCGATGGGTATACCTCCCGAGGTTGCGCACGGCTCCCTTCTTTTAACCCTGGGTAAAAACAACACCGAAGAGGATGTGGATTATTTCTTGGCAGTATTGCCGCCCATTATCGAGCGGCTGCGGGATATGTCGCCTTTGTGCCACTATGATCATTGTGAAGTAGAGGAGGATTGCATCACATGTACAGCGAGAAAGTAATGGATCATTTCTCTAATCCCCGCAATGTGGGAGAAATACCGGACGCCGACGGTATCGGAGAGGTCGGCAACCCTACCTGCGGCGATATTATGAAGATATTCATCAAGGTTAAGGACGGGGTGATCGACGACATCAAGTTTAAGACTTTCGGCTGCGGGGCGGCAATTGCCACCAGCAGTATGGTTACCGAGTTAGTTAAAGGAAAAACTATTGATGAGGCGTTAAAGATATCAAATAAGACGGTGGCCGAGGCTTTGGACGGGCTTCCCTCGAAAAAGATGCATTGTTCCAACCTGGCGGCCGATGCCCTCCATAAGGCCATTGAAGATTACCGGAATCGAAGCAAAAAGTAATCTGCCGCCTTTTTAAAATTAGAGGTGAGGTTGTGGCGAAGGCCAGAGTGATCGTAGCCATGAGCGGCGGGGTGGACAGTTCCGTTGCCGCCGCCCTTTTGCAGAGACAGGGCTATGATGTAACCGGTATAACCATGCAAATCTGGGATTCCGGTGCGGGGAACAAATGCTGTTCGCTGGCGGCTGTGGAGGATGCCCGCCGGGTGGCTTACCGGCTGGGCATCCCTTATTATGTGATGAACTTCCGGGATATTTTTAGAGAAAAGGTGATCGATTACTTTACAGCCGAGTACCGGCGGGGGCGCACGCCCAACCCCTGTATTGCCTGTAACCGGTATATCAAGTTCGAGGTTTTTTTAAACAAGGCGTTCGGCCTGGGAGCTGATTTTATAGCCACCGGGCATTATGCCCGGCCCGGTTACTGCCGGCAGCGGGGCCGTTATATTGTCCGCCGGGCGAAGGATCAAAAAAAGGATCAGACCTATGTCCTGTACGGCTTGACCCAACAGCAGATAGCCCATACCTTGATGCCGCTGGGTGATTATACCAAGGATCGGGTGCGCCGGATTGCCTCCGAACTTGACCTGCCGGTGGCAGACAAGGCAGAAAGTCAGGAGATTTGTTTTATTGCCGATGATAATTACCGGAATTTTTTAGCCGGGAAATTTACCGGGGAAATAAAGCCCGGCCCCTTCCTGGACATTCACGGCAGGGTGATCGGGCAGCACCGGGGTATCCCGTATTATACCATCGGACAGCGCCGCGGCTTGGGTCTGTCGGGGGACCGGAGGCTGTACGTGGTGGCGATTGACCCGGCAAAAAATACCGTGACAGTGGGTCCGGAGGAAGCCACTTACGGCCGTACTCTGGAGGCTGTTGATTTGAATTTAATCCTTTATAATGAACTGGTTACTCCCATAGAAATAGAGGCCCAGATTCGTTATAATGCCCGCCCTGCTCCTGCTACTGTAAGCTCTCTTGCCGGCGGCCGGTTGCAGGTTTGTTTTCATCACCCGCAACGGTCCATCACCCCGGGCCAGGCGGTGGTTTTTTACCAGGGGGAATACCTGGTGGGAGGAGCGGTTATTGAGCAGAAAACAATATAACAGTAGCTCCAGGACGAAAGTCCTATAAAAATGGGACTTGTATTTTTAAAAATTTAATATAAAATAGGTGGGGAAAATAATTCTGGAAAACTCGAAAAAGGCAAACTTTACCGAAAGGGAAGGACGCAAAGCCACGGGCCTGAGAGCTTTTTAGCTGATGGCAGCCGGGCTGCCGGGTAAAACTGCCGGGTATTTTTTAAAACCCGGGTCCAATTCTTTTGGACCTGGGTTTTTTATTAGGGGTGGTTTAATTGTTATAGTACCTGGTTTTTATAAAAGGTATAAAACTTAACCGAAAAAGGCAAACTTTACCGAAAGGAAAGGACGCAAAGCCACGGGCCTGAGAGCTTTTTAGCTGATGGCAGCCGGGCTGCCGGGTAAAACTGCGGGGTATTTTTTAAAACCCGGGTCCAATTCTTTTGGACCTGGGTTTCTTTATTTTTAGGGGGGTTAAAATGTTTTGCAAATTAATAAAAAGATTTTCTGTGGGTGTCTTACTGGCTCCTTTTGTATTTGGTTTTTTTCTCTTCCTGGGGGCTGCGATGTGGTCGACGATGGATTCTGCTTTATGTGCGACTATCCGATCGGCTTCAGGAACATCTCCGTTCTCAACTTCAATTAGCGAGAAAATTATTGGCAGATTAGTAAATAGAATGATTTCTAATACTGACCAAATTACGTTCTCTTGGGGAGCAGACGGGGGAACGGTTCCGGTTACAATAGTATTCGGCAGGGATGAAGAATATGAAAAATTAATGAAAGAGTATAAAAGTTACAGTGAAGACTTTACTTTACACAAGCTGTAACCGGGTGCGGGTAACTGCCCGCATTTTTTTTATTATTGTGGACATAATATATTTTAGAAAACTGGGTTTGCAAGGGAGGCGGAGCGGTTGAAGTGCCCGGTTTGTGGCGGTAAGGCTACTGGAAAAGTAGGGTTTGATCAGTACTATTGTTGGGATTGCTGTGTCGAGTACCGTATTAATAAAGAAGGCGTGCAGGTTTATGAGGTTGCCGAAGATGGCAGCCTGGCTTCTTTCGACCCGCAAAATGAGTTCCTGCTTTAGATATTGCAAAGGGGGGTGACGGTGAGATGCGGATTGGTTTTTGGAGAGGCATTATAACCGGGGGTATTCTGGGAGCAATAATCAGTATGCTTATGGGGTCCAGGGGTAAAAATGAAGAAAAAGAGATATTCAATAATGCTGTGGACCGGACCGGTTCAGGCGCCCGGCGGGTGCTGAGGGGAATAACCAGGGGCAAGTGGTAAAAAGTTTTGTAAAAAGTACCCATCTCGAAAATGAGGTGGGTACTTTTGTTGACAAGGAACTTTGTAAACTCTTAAAATCTGGATAAAAATTGTCGGAGCATCAAAAAATGTTAAAATATTGTTAAGGAAAGAAGGAATCCTTTATAAGTTGTTGAACTTTACCCTTGAACCCATTTAAAGGCAGTACTTGAATGGTTTTCGAAGGCGAAATTTTAAGTATTTAAAATGAAACTCTTAATTTTTAAAGAAAGGTCGGTGATATTGGTTTAAAATGTCAGTGTTTAAAGAAAGGCTGGTGATGCCGGTTTAAAGTTGCCGTGCGATTTTCAGGTATCTAGATAAATATTTAAGGGGGGAAATTTATGAATTTAACCAGGGTTGGAGTAGCCTTTCTCTTTTGTGCCGTTCTCCTTTTATTTGCTTTGCCGGCTTTTGCGCTTGATCTTGTTATTGACCCCGGTCTCATTAAGCCTGCCTGGGTACTGGATGCGGATTACGGCATTACTCCTGATCTTGACGGTAAAATCGGTGGTACCGAGTGGGCCGACGCGCATTCAATTCAGTTTGATGTGTTTAAGGAAAAAGTCACTATCTATGCCAAGGCAATCCCTGATTCCAGCGCGCCCGGCGGGGGCTACGTTTATCTGGCCGGTCATTATCCCATCGGAGTTTGGGGTTCGGTAGAGTTTGACCCATTATCCGATAAGGGCAAGTTGCCGCAAAAAGACGACCGGCGGGTAATCTTTGGCCCTGATTTCAGAGAAGGCATTGATTTTGTCTTCTTTAAGGGAACCGGAACGAACTGGGTTGCGGACTCCGAACCGTCTGGTTTTAAAGGTAAAGTGTTTAAGTCTGAAAAGTACTGGGAAGTTGAAATGGCAGTCCCTTATGCTTATCTCCAGATAAAGATCTGCCACACGCCGAAAATCGGGATTCAGTTTGACGCTCACGGCGGTGTGGACAGCATTTATTTTTACTGGCCACCGGAGTCGGATCACATGGTCCCCGACACCTGGGGCGCCCTCGTGCCGTCCGACAGTTGGGGCTATCCCAGCCGCCTGGTGATTGAGAAGGGCCCCAGTCCACCGCCCGACCACACCTGGATGCCTGGCGGAGACAGAAAGTACAATGAGATGATTCAGTTGAAGTTGCATGAAGAGGGTTGCGAGGACATCCTGCTGAAGAGCCTCGGCATCACCGCTTCCGGCACGGGAAATGACCAGACTGATATTGCTGCGGTAGACGTTTTCCGCGATGATAACCAGAACGGCCTGGTGGACCCCGGTGAAGCACTTCTTGCTTCCGGCGCCTATCCGGCGGATGACGGCTCGATTCTCTTTAATTTCCCCGGGGGCGGACTGCTCATACCTGACGGGGAAACCGTCTATATTGTTATCGCTTACCAGATGAAGGCCAGCGCTCCTGCCGGCGCTGATTACCAGTTTAAAGTAAGCGGCGGGGAAGCCTGGGGAGTGGAGTCTGATAAGGCGGTGCCGGTTTCGGGTATCTTCGGCCGATCGGAGGCAGCGACTCACAATATTCCAAATTACCTGCTCTGGAGTGCGGTGAAGACGGTGGGGCAGGTTCCCACCGGGCCGGTTCTCTCCATCCAGAAGGTAGCTGCTGCTGATACAGTGATGGCAGGTGAAAATATAACCTTCCATATCCTGGTGGCGAATATTTCCGGCCGGACTCTCTACCAGGTGAAGGTTACGGACAAGCTGCCGCCGGAGGTTTCCTTCGTTTCTGCCGATCACGGCGGTTCTTATAATGCCGGTACCGGCATCGTCACCTGGGAACTGGGCGACTTTGCCCCCGGAGCCTGGGCCAACCTTACCCTGGTAGTGAAGGTGGATCCCTATACTCCCGACGGCACCCTCGTTCGCAACAAGGCAGTAGCCTCTGCCCTCCGTCATCCCTCCGTCGAGTCGGAGGATGAGGTGGTGGTTGTAGGCGGCAAGGTGCACGAGGCGTATATCAAAGGTTACCCGGACGGCACCTTCGGCCCTAATCGCAATGTCACCCGCGGGGAAATTGCAGCGATTATAGCCCGCCTGCTGCATCTGGAGGGCACCGTTACCGGTACCCAGTTTTACTCCGATGTTCCCGGCAGCCACTGGACCTTCAAGTATGTGGAGGCCGTGCACAGGGCCAATATAATGAAAGGCTTCCCGGACGGCACCTTCCGGCCGGATCTTCCCGCCACCCGTGCTGATGTGGCGGTGGCTATGATCCGCGCCCGCGGTATTGACCCGGTGGTCTTCCTTCCGGTAGTACCCTTCCCCGACATTTCCGGCCACTGGGCGATTAGAGAAATTGAGACCGCTTATGAACTGGGCATCGTGGAGGGTCTGCCTGACGGTACCTTCCATCCCAACGCTCCCATCATTCGCTCAGAAACAGTAACCATGATGGATCGTGCCCTGGGCAGGGGGCCGTTGCTCGAAGGCCCCGTGGTGCAGCATTTTCCTGACTGCACTCCTGCCGACTGGTACTACGGCTGGGGCGAGGAGTCTTTTGCCACCCACAAGGGCGTGCATATGGCTTCAGGGAATGAGAAGCTGATCGAGTACGTCCCTTCTCCGCCGGTCTGGTAGATTAAAAAGTCGGAAAAGAAGACCGGCATTAATTAAAATGTCTGTAGCAAGACCCCCTTTCTATAATAGGAATAGGGGGTCTTTGATTAATTAAGCTGCACCGGGAACTGTGCCGCCGGCCGGGTGATTTGGGCTGCGGAATGTTGACACTCCGACGCTGGGTTTTGTATAATTAGAGCGCAAAAAAGGCGGGAGGTTTATAAATGACGGGAGATGAGATCAGGGAAGCGTTTTTGCAATTTTTTGCCGGCAAGGGGCATAAAATCCTGCCCAGCGCTTCGTTAATACCTTTAAATGATCCCAGCATATTGTGGACGGCAGCCGGGATGGTTCCCTTTAAACCTTATTTCACCGGGGCGGCCAGGCCGGAGTTTTTACGGGCGGCCACCTGCCAGAAGTGCCTGCGCACTCCGGACATCGATTCGGTCGGCAGAACAGCCCGTCATCACACCTTTTTCGAGATGCTGGGCAATTTTTCTTTTGGCGACTATTTTAAAGAAAGCGCCATCCCGTGGGCCTGGGAATTTGTGACCGGTTATCTGGAATTACCGGCGGAAAAACTCTGGATTACTGTTTATCAGGATGATGATGAGGCTTTTGAAATCTGGCGTCATACAGTCGGTGTGCCGGCGGAGCGCATTGTCCGGATGGGCAAGGATACGAACTTCTGGGAGATTGGGGTCGGTCCCTGCGGACCATGCTCGGAAATTTATGTCGACTTAGGCGCGGAGCGGGGCTGCGGCTTACCGGATTGCGGCGTGGGGTGCGACTGCGACCGTTACCTGGAAATCTGGAACCTGGTGTTTATCCAGTTCAACCGGGACGGAGGGGGCGCTTACTCACCCCTGGCCCGAAAAGGCATCGATACCGGCATGGGTCTGGAGAGGGTGGCTTCGGTGTTGCAGAAAGTGCCCTCTAACTTTGATACCGACCTTTTCCGGGATATTATGGATTTTACGGCCGGTTTGTTTGGCCTGCGGTACGGGGTGGATGAGCGGACCGATACGGCCTTGAAGATAATTGCCGATCACTGCCGGGCTATTACTTTTGCTATTAGCGACGGGGCCTTGCCTTCTAACGAGGGAAGGGGTTATGTGATCCGGCGCCTGCTGCGGCGTGCCGTGCGATACGGGCGGTTGTTGGGTACGGGTGAGATTTTTCTTTCCCTGGTAGCCGGTGCGGTAATTAAACTAATGAGCAAAGCTTACCCGGAATTGCAGGAACGCCGGGAACATGTGCTGCAGGTGGTCGGTACGGAGGAGGATCGTTTTAGCGAGACGCTGGCCCAGGGTACGGATATTTTAACCGGTTTGATTAGGGAAGCCGGGGCCGGGGGGGAAAAGGTGATAGCCGGGAAAGACGCTTTCAAACTTTACGATACTTATGGTTTTCCGCTGGAGTTAACGCAGGAAATTGCTGCCGAAAATGGTTTTGCAGTTGACACTGACGGATTTGCCGTGGCCATGGAAGAACAGCGGCAGCGTGCCCGCGGCGCCCGTTCGGAAACCGAATACCTATCGGTACGGGACGCCCTGTACCGGGAGATTCGTGCCGGGGTAAGGGAAAGCAGATTTGCCGGTTACGATTCGCTGGAAACCCGGGCCTTTGTCCTGGCTCTGTTGGGGCAGGGTGAAAGGGCTGATGTGGCGGCAGCCGGTGAAGAGGTGGAATTTGTTCTGGATGTTACCCCCTTTTATGCTGAATCCGGCGGTCAGGCCGGCGACCGGGGCACGGTAACCGCCCCCGGTCTGGAAGTGGAGGTTTCCGGGGTGATCAAACCGGTGGAAGGGCTCTATGTCCACCGGGGCAAAGTGAAAAAGGGACTTTTTAAAGTAAATGACCGGGTGCTGGCGCAGGTGGATGCGGTCCGCCGCCTGGCTGCCAGCCGCAACCATTCGGCTACCCACCTGCTGCACCGGGCGCTGAAGGAGGTGCTGGGGGATCATGTAAATCAGGCCGGTTCTCTGGTAGAGCCGGAGCGCCTGCGTTTTGATTTCAGCCATTATGCGGCGGTGGAACCGGCTGCTTTGAGGAGAATAGAGGAAAGGGTAAACCAGGCAATTTTGTCCAACCTGCCGGTAGAAACCTTTGAGACTTCGCTGGCCGAAGCGCGTTCCCTGGGAGCGGCGGCCCTTTTCGGTGAAAAGTACGGGGAGAAGGTACGGGTGGTGAAGATGGGGGATTATAGCCTGGAGCTTTGCGGGGGAACCCATGTACGTACCACTGCCGAGGTCGGCTTGTTTAAGCTTACCGGAGAGAGCAGCATCGGCTCCGGCCTGCGCCGGGTGGAGGCGGTTACCGGTGAAGGCGCCCTCCGTCATGTTAATAAGGAAGAGGAACAGTTGATCGAGGCGGCTTGCCTGCTGAAGGTGACGCCGCCGGAAATGACTCGCCGGCTGGCAGAATTGCTCCGGGCGTTAAAAGAGCTGGAAACTGAAAATGAGACCCTGCAGGCAAGGCTGGCCCGGTTCCAGGTGGCGGAACTGGTAGAGGGGGTGCGCGAGATAAAAGGGATAAAAGTGCTGGCCGGACAGGTGTCGGCTTCTGATATGGACAGCCTGCGCGGGATGACCGACCTGCTGCGGGACCGTTTGGGTTCGGGGGTAGTCGTTTTAGGCAGCGCCGTCGATAACAAAGTTAACCTGGTGGCGGCTTCGACCAAGGATCTCCTTGCCCGCGGGGTACATGCCGGCAAACTGGTGAAAGAAGTAGCGGCAGTAGTTGGCGGAGGAGGCGGCGGCCGGCCGGAGATGGCCCAGGCCGGCGGAAAAGACCCGTCCCACCTGCCGGAAGCTCTGGAAAAAGCGTATGCGATAGTAGAGGCCCAGCTCAGCCAGAAGTAGCTGTCAGCTATTAGCTTTTAACCGTCAGTGCAAATTGAAAAATCTCCGTTTTTCGGATAACAGGCTGTCCTGAAAATTACCCTTATCCGTCATTGCGAGCCGCATGGGCGTTCTTTTTAACCTGATAGCTGTTTTATTCTGACTACTGACTACCGACTACCGACTCCTGTATACTAATTACGTACGCTTTTTCTTCACAGCTTGGAAACTTCGGGCAATTTACGCATTCCTTCCACACTTTTTGCGGTAATGATTCCTTGCTTACAGGTTTGAAACCGCACCTTTCGAAGAAATTTTCCTGATAGGTGAGGGCAAATACTGTGGGAATGGCCAGTTCCCTGGCTTCTGCCAGGAAGTGTTGCACCAGGTGAAAGCCGATTCCCTGGAAGGCATATTCGGGGGCTACGGCCAGCGCCCGGATTTCGGCCAGGTCACTCCAGATTATGTGCAGGGAACCGGCTCCGACCACCTGTCCCCTGTCTTCTGCAATGGTAAACTCGCGCAGGCTTTCGTAAAGCATGGCCCGGGAGCGGGCCAGCATCAGGCCTTTATTGGCGTAGTAAGTGATCAGGGCATGGATTTGCTCTACATCGGTAATTCTGGCTTTGCGGCAGATCAATCTTTTCGCCACCTTCCTTTTTCCAAGAAGCATTATATCCTACTACTATAAAATACGTAAATCTTTTTTTCAGGTATTTTTTTGTCAGATAGAGGAAAGATATCTCTTTTGAGCGAATATAGTACGCCGGAGGGGTTATATTTAGGAAGGGGGGGTATCAAATGTCCGGTGATGCTTCCGAAAATACTATGATGTTTAAGTTTCAGTACGAAGATGTTAATCAGGCCAGGGATATTTTGCTTATGGTCTACGATGCTTTAAAAGAAAAGGGTTATAACCCTATAAACCAGTTGGTAGGGTATCTCCTGTCCGGTGATCCTGCTTATATTACGAGTCATAATAACGCCCGCAGCCTTATCCGCCGGTTGGAGAGGGATGAGTTGCTGGAAGAACTGGTTAAAAATTACCTTGATCAGCGATAAACACTTTTAAAAAGGTGTTTTTTAATGCAATACCGGATGCTTGGTGGGTTGAAAGTTTCCCGTCTTTGTTTCGGCTCTCTTACGATCGGGCCGCTTCAGGCCGGGCTTAGTATTGATAATGGAGCAAGAGTAATTCGCCATGCGTTGAAAGCCGGTGTTAATTTTATCGATACGGCTGAATTATATGGAACTTATGCTCACATACGGGAAGCTTTGCAGGGTTTTGACGAAGAAGTGGTTATTGTCTCAAAAAGTTACGCTTACACCTACCGGGGGATGCAGGAAAGCGTCGAGAAAGCCTTACAGGAAATGAACAGGAATTATATAGATGGGTTTATGCTGCATGAGCAGGAATCGCTTTATACTATCAGGGGACATGATGGTGCTTTAAAATACCTGGTTGAGGCAAAAAAGGCCGGCCTGGTGCGGGCTGTCGGTATCTCCACCCATTATGTTAACGGGGTTGTTGCGGCGTCGGGCATACCTGAGATTGACCTTATCCACCCGCTTATTAATAAGTATGGCATTGGGATCCAGGGTGGTTCGGTGGCGGACATGCTGTCGGCTATTCGCCTGGCGAAAGAAATGGGGAAGGGCATTTACGCCATGAAAGTGCTGGGCGGGGGTAACCTTCTGGATCAGGTAGAAGAGGCGTTTGATTTTGTTTTGTCTCTTGCCGAACTGGACTCCATCGCCGTCGGCATGCAATCGGAATTTGAGGTTGATTACAATGTCCGGCTGTTTAATGGGTTGCCTGTACCTGCCGGTCTGCAGTCTCTGGTAAAGAAACGGCCCCGCCGGTTGCTTATAGAAAACTGGTGCCGGGGATGCGGCAATTGTGTTGAACGGTGTACAACCGGAGCGTTGAGCCTGGTGGAAAACCGGGTTGTGGTTGATCAGGTTAAATGCCGCTTATGTGGTTACTGCAGCACGGCCTGCCCCGATTTTTGCATTAAGATAATTTGAGGTGTCGTTTTTGCGGGTTATGGGGTTGGATGTCGGTACAAAAAGGATCGGGGTGGCTTTGAGTGATCCCTGTGGCTGGATAGCGCAGGGGCTGGAGATTGTGCGGCGGGGAGGGACGCCTGGCGCTGAGATGGACAGACTTAAAGAAATAGCTGCCTCCTACGGGGTTGAGCAGGTAATAATCGGTCTGCCCCGGAATATGGACGGCAGCCTGGGTCCTCAGGCTGAAGTAATCAGGGTGTTCGCCGATGAACTGGCGGCGGCATTAAATTTGCCGGTGGAATTTTGGGACGAACGCCTGACTACTGTGGCGGCTGAGAAACTGCTGCTGCAAGCCGATTTGAGCCGGTCCAGGCGCCGCCGGGTAATTGACAAGATAGCAGCGGCAATAATGCTCCAGAATTATTTGGACTATAAAATGGAGATAAACTCTTTAAGAAAGAGGTGATATTGATGAAAGAGCCGGAAGAAACCATTACCTTGATTGATGAAGAAGGGGTGGAACGTGACTTTACTTTGGTTGATATTATCGAGGTAGACGGTTGTGAGTATGCCATTATTTTGCCGGTTAATGATGAAGAAGAGGATGAAGCTGTTGTTTTAAGATTTGCGCAAGATGAAGAAGGAAATGACTTGTTGATAGATATAGAAGATGATGAGGAGTGGGAAAAGGTGGTTGATACATGGGAAGAAATGATTTCACGGTGAAATGTAAAGGAGGTTAATTCGTGTCCGCCAAATATTATCGCCTGATTCCTGGTCTTTTGCTGGTAGCGGTGATTTTATTTTTAGGTATTTATAAATCGGGACTTTTTGCTTTTGCCGCCGGCAGGGTCATTCCTAATGTCAGGGTGCAGGATATTGATTTACAAGGCCTCAGTAAGGATGAAGGCATCCAGAAGTTAGCCGGTTTGGAAAAGCGTTTACAGGCTACCCGGGTGGTATTGAAGTATGGTGATAAAAGGTGGCCCATGACAGTGGATGGGATCTCTCTCTCCATTGATAAAGAAGCTGTTATGGAGAATGCCTTGCGTGTCGGCCGGCAGGGCTCTTTGTTTCACCGCTGGCAAGAACGGCGAATGTCGGGTAAATATGGTCTGGAAGTACCGTTAGTAATTACTTTTGATCAGGAGAGACTGGCCCAAAAAGTAAAAGAGTTGGCCGGTGAGATTTTAGTTGAACCTCAGGAACCTGTTTTAAAAATAAGCAGCAAAGAAACGGTAACGGTCATACCGGGCAGTAACGGTATAGGGGTGAACTTCAACCGGCTGAACAGTGATTTGACGGCTGTTTTTGTAGAAAACAGGCTCCCGGAAGTCGAACTTGCCCTGTCCGATTTGCCGCCGGCCCATACGACAGAGTTTGTTCAGTCAATGAATATTAACGGCCTGCTGGCTTCTTACAGCACCAGATTCGACCTGTCTAAAGTCAACCGGGTGTATAATATCAGGGTGGCCGCTCATGCTTTTAACGATTTTCTGGTGCCGCCGGGAGAAATGGTGTCTTTTAACCAGGTAGTGGGGCCGCGCAGTTCGGAGACCGGCTATAAGAATGCTCCTGTAATTGTCAATAATGAACTGGTAGACGGGCCCGGCGGCGGTGTCTGCCAGGTTTCTACAACCCTCTATAACTCTGTGTTGCTGGCCAATCTGGAGGTGGTAGAAAGGGATAATCATTCCTTACCGGTTGGTTATGTGCCGGTTGGCCGGGATGCTACTGTGGTATACGGCGCTATTGATTTTAAATTCCGTAATAATACCGGCGGTTACCTGTATGTAAAATCTTTTGTTTCCGGTAATCAGTTGACTTTCAAGATTTACGGCAATACGGCCGATAAAAGGAATGTGACCATCCGCAGTTGGGTGACTAAAGAAATTGAACCCAATGTGGTCTACGAAAAGGACCCCAACTTATATGAAGATGAGCAGGTTGTCAGGCAAAAGGGAAGCAAGGGTTATACGGCGGAGGCAGAGCGTATCGTTATTAACAAAGGGGTAGTGGAAAAGAAAGAGTCCCTTCCGGCCAGTTACTACAGTCCGGTCAATAAAGTTGTCGCCGTGGGGGTAATGGAACGGTCCGTACCGCTGGTGGTTCCTGCTGTGCCGGCTCCGGCAGTTCCGCCGCAGCCAAAGCCTGTCCCTGGTACCGGTAATACCGGGAGCAACAGCGGAGGTTCGCCTGAACAAACTGACCGTCCCGGCTACGAGCAAGAACCGAGGGAGGGTATTACAATTCCCGGTAATGGAACGGCTGCGGGAGGAACCGGCACTTCGACCGGAGCGGTATATTAAAAAATTTTTTATATTCTTAGGGGTCTAAGAGTTTTGGAATTGAGAAAAGCTGTTGCCAAGGCAGGTAAGAAATTTTTCGCTAAAAGCATACTGGTACGGGTTATACTGGTTTTGGGCGCTTTCGGGTTTCTGGCAGCGTCAATTATTGGGTTTTTACTTTCTCCGGCAGAATTCTTCCGGCCGGCTGAAGCGGTGGTTACCATACCTCCGTCGGCTTCGGCAAGGGAGGTGGGGGTTATCCTGAGCCGGGCAGGTCTGGTCCGCAGCCCGGCTTTGTTTGGTCTTTACGCTCGCATAAGAGGGCTGGACAGTCAGATTAAGGCAGGGCAATACAGACTGAGTAAGGGACTTTCTACTCCGGTGATTCTTTCCGAATTGATTAGCGGCCGCCTGGCAGTTCAGGTTTTTACGATACCGGAAGGATTTACGACAGAACAAATAGCCGATCTGCTGGCCTGGAAGGAACTGGTTGAACGGGATGTTTTCTTGTGGGCAGTAGCCGGGGGAGACTTTTCTTACCCTTTTTTAAAAGATTTACCGGCGGGGCAACGGCGCTTTGAGGGGTACCTCTTTCCCGATACCTACGAGGTAAGAAGGGGTGTCAGTGAAGAAGAATTAATCAGGTTAATGTTGGAACGTTTTGAAAAAGAAATTGCCCATTTGGATTATATTAGTCTTGCTCACCGGTCGGGACTGTCCCTGCATCAAGCGGTAACTGTTGCCTCTATGGTGGAGCGTGAAGCGCAGGTGGATGAAGAAAGACCGCTTATTGCCGGGGTTATTTTCAACCGGCTGAAAAATTCTATGCCGCTACAAATTGACGCCACCGTGCAATATGCCCTGGGTGCGCAAAAGCAGAAGATTTATACCAAAGACTTAAGAGTGAAATCGCCCTATAATACCTATCTGATTAAAGGGCTTCCGCCGGGACCTATTGCCATGCCCGGCAGGGCTTCCCTGCTGGCGGCGGTGAGTCCTGCCCGGATTGATTACCTTTACTATGTGGCCAGGCCTGACGGCACCCATGCCTTTGCCAAAACTTTAGCAGAACATAACGCTAATAAGAAAAAATACCAGCAATAGATGCCTTTAGTATAAATTTTCCTGTTTCCGGCCATCATATTATCCGGAGGGGCCGGAAATGGTTGATTATTTCAGGCAGGAGAGACTGGTTCAGGCTTTTTACTTTTTTCTCCTTCTTTTTATTTTTTTGCTGGCCCGGCTTTGCCTGATTCAGGTGAAGAACGGTGATAAGCTTGCTTTTGCGGCTTTGGAGCAGGATACAATGTCGGTAGTTCTGGAAGATATACCGCGGGGGCGGATTCTGGACCGGAACCTGGAGCCTTTAACCGACGAAAACCGGTCCGAGCGAGTGGTAATTTTTCCCCGGCTTATAGAAGACAGGGCTGAAGTAGCTGCCGGATTGGCGGGGATTTTAGGTGTTGAACAGGGAAAAATAACCCGTGCTCTGGCAGGTGACCCAAAGTATCTGCCTTACCCGTTATCCGGGGAACAGGTCCGGTTTATCCGTGAACGGGGATGGAGCGGGGTAATGGTGCTTCCCGTTTATTTCCGTTACGGCTCGCAGTCTCTGGCCGTTCAGGTGATAGGACACCTGGGCAGTATTTTTTCGGCTAAAGACCTGGCTGACTTAAATAAGGGGGAGAAATTCTACCGTTTAAATGATCTGGTTGGGAAAACGGGTTTGGAAAAATATTACGATTACGATCTGAAGGCTGCCAGGCCGGAACAGGTGGTGAGGGTTTTTGTCGATGCAGGCGGCAGAGTGGTCGGCAGCCCGGTTTTTTATTTAAATGCAGGAGATCCTGGACGCAGGGACCTGGTGCTGACTGTTGACGCCGATATCCAGCGGGCAGTGGAAAACGTTATGGATGGCATGATTGTAAAAGGCGCTGTGGTGGTGATGGAAGCCGGCACCGGAGATATCCTGGCGATAGCCAGCCGTCCCGGTTTTAACCCGGCGAGGGTGGAAGATTTTCTGGGTGGGGCGGGAAACGAGTGTTTTTTAGACCGGGCCACCGCGCTTTACCAGCCGGGCTCAGTTTTTAAAGTAGTGGTGGCAGCAGCAGCTTTGGAAGAAGGGATAGTATCACCGGCCGATCTTTTTTTCTGCCGGGGTGAGAAAGAAAACTTGCTCCGGTGCTGGTATGCTCCCGGTCATAGTACAATTTCCTTTGCCAGGGCTTTTGCCGAGTCCTGCAATCCAACGTTTGTCCGGGTGGCTCTGCGACTGGGGGCTGCAAGGCTGATTGCCTGTGCCCGGCAGTTTGGCTTTGCCGATCAGGCTATAGCCGGTTACCCGCTTCCAGTAGACCGGCGCCAGGATCTGAGTTTAATCGGTTTACCCAACAACCTGGTTAACAGCAGCATTGGCCAGGGACCGGTTCTGGCAACCCCGGTACAGGTAGCGGCAATGATTAATGCCATTGCCAGCGATGGGATATACAGCCGGCCGCGTCTGGTAAAGGAATTGCGCCGGAGCAACGGGAAAATTGAGCGGCAGTTTCCGGATGATAAAAGCAGAGTTATATCTTCAGCTACAGCCCGGGAATTGAAGAAGCTTCTGGCCCTGGTTACTGCCGACGGAACCGGTAAGGACGCTTATCTGCCTGTTTGCGGCAGTGCCGGCAAAACCGGTACGGCGCAGGTTACCGATGGCGGGCAAAAAGTAAATACGTGGTTTGCCGGTTATGCTCCTCTGGCCGGCCCCCGTTTTGTAATTACCGTGCTGGTAGAGGAGGGGGCGGGTGGAAGAGAAACGGCAGCGCAGGTTTTTTCTGTGATCGCAAAAAAGATCATAGCCGGAGCGGTTTGACTGTATAGTAAAAGTATATTAGAATAATAGTATAGTTAGTCAATCAGGAGTGTAGATTATGATTGTAAAGGGAGAGCAGATTAGAGCCTTGCGTGAAGAGCGGGGGTATACTTTGCAAGATTTGGCTAAGCGGGCCAATTTATCTCTCTCCTACTTGAGTGAAATTGAAAGAGGCTCAAAAAAGCCTTCTCTGAGATCCATTGACAGAGTGGCTGCTGCTTTAAATGTGGCCAAAACTACTATTGTTGAAGGTGAGGTGACGGATAACGGCCTTTTGCTGGGGGATAAAATTCGTTTGCTGCGCAAGGGGAAGGAAATATCTTTGCAGGAGCTGGCCCAACGGTCGGGGATATCCTTATCTTACTTAAGCGAAATTGAGCGTGGCGCTGTTTACCCGGCTTTGGGTACCATGAGGCGGATTGCCGAAGGACTCTCCGTGCCGGCGACTGTTTTAATCAGGCACGGGGATAGCGCTGTAGGCCGCAGGTTAAAAGCTTTGCGTGATGAGTCAGGGCTAACGCAGGCCAATCTTGCTTCTCTGGCCGGGGTTACAGCCGGCTTGATCGGCCAGATTGAACAGGGTAAGGTACAGCCTTCCCTTAAGACTCTGGAGAAACTGGCGTCAGTGATGGGTGTCTCACCCTGTTATTTCATCATGGAGCAAAGCTCCGTAGACCAGATGCTCAATCTGATGAGTCCCGAATTACGGGAGATGCTGATGCATCCCAACGTGCAATCTGTTTTAAGCCTGATCTGTAACTTAGACGAAAAAGAACTCCAATTCGTTTTGAATTTTGTTCAGTTGTTTAAAAAATCTAGACTAAATTGAGTTGAAAGCCTTCCTTTTTTATTTTGCATATATTAAAATTGAAATGTACTCGGCAAAAATAATACAAGGAGTTGATAATGTGGCCTTGGATCTTAAGGAAAGTAATTTTAACACCGAAGTTTTACAGTCTACTTTACCCGTACTGGTTGATTTTTGGGCCCCCTGGTGCGGTCCCTGCCGCAGTATGGCGCCGGTTATTGAGGAGCTGGCCAGGGAATATGATGGACGGGTGAAAGTGGCAAAGGTGAATGTAGATGAGAATAAAACTCTGGCTGGGAGTTATGGGGTGATGAGTATACCGACATTGATTATTTTTAACAGTGGGAAAATTGTGGACACTATAGTAGGCTTTAATCCGAAAACCACCCTGGCCAAGAAACTGGACAAATTAATCGAAGGATAACCTGTATTTTGCAAACCCTCTGCTCGTTCAAACAGAGGGTTTTTGTGTACGTAGCGGACAAGAAAAGCGATTCCTTTTGCATACCAAAGGCGATAAAATCGCTTTTCTTGTTGTATAGGAAATTATGCTCCAGGCCGCTTTGTGGATAACTTTTTAAGTCGCCCGAAGGGCGAATTTGTTCATAGGAGCAGTTGCGAAGCTGCGGTTTTGCCGCATATGTTGCTCCTTATTGCTAAATGCTGAATAGTTGACAAAAGTTTATATAAAAATATATACAAGAAAAGGAGGTGTTTTGTAGAAAATGATGTGGGGATTCGGCGATGCGTGGGGCGGTTGGGGCTTTTTCTGGCAGATGATTCTTATGTGGCTGGTACCGCTGGGAATAATAGTATTCTTGATCTACCTGGCTTTTTCCTGGGGCAAGGGAAAGGTAACGGTGAACCAGGACCGGATGGACCCTCTTGCCATTATAAAACAGCGTTATGCTTCAGGGGAGCTGAATGCCGAAGAATACCGCCGGATGAAAGATGAATTAAAAGGAGACTAAGTTTGCTTTCCCGGCATCCCCAGAGCGGCCAGGCCGGCGGCCAGGGGAACTGAAATTAAAAAATGAATTGACCAGGCCAGTCCAAAATGTTCGGCCAGCACTCCTGCCAAACCTACGCCCAGCCCGCCGACGCCTACTCCAAAGCCGAGTATCAGCCCGGCGGCAAAAGCGGCATTGCATCCGAGTATCTCCTGGGCGGCTACGACAGTAACTGAAAACGAGGCCAGCAGGGCAGCGCCGGCAAAAACCAGAAAGATCCAGCTTACAGGTCCTGTGTTTTGTAAAAAAAGATAGAAGAAAGGCGTAGCCAGTAGCAATGAGCCGGCAGTGACCACCCGCCGGTCCCAGATATCGGAGAGGTAGCCGCCGATTACGCCTCCCAGGGCGCCGCTCAAGAGCATAATAAAAAGGAGACGGCTGCTGGTCAAGAGGGATATGTTTTTTTCTTGCAGGTAGAGGGGTAAAAAAGTAATGAGGCCGAAATAGGTGAGCATTCTTAAAGTTACTGCCAGTATGGTGGATGCGAGCGGAACGGCAACAGGGCCGAGCAGGAGACGCAGGCTTTGCGGCTTTGCAATAACGGTGCTTTTCACCTGTGGGGCCAGAAAAAAGAGAAGAGCGGCTGCGATCAGACCCGGCAGGGCCAGAGCCGGAGTCTTCGCAAGGCCGAAGTAATGTACGTACGGCACTACCAGCAAGGGAGTAAATGCCCAGCCGGCGTTGCCGAAAGCGATAAATAGGGACTGCCAGAACCCCTTGCGTTCCCCGCTCACGGCGCTGACCATGGCTGAAGCCTGGGGGTGAAAAGCGGCCGTGCCCAGGCCGGCTAAAACAGCGGCTGCCGCCATCACAAAATAATTGGGGATTATACCAATCAGGGCGAGGATAAAACCCATCCAGGCCGTTCCCACGTAAACCAGCCAGCGCTTGTTTTTCATGTCTACCAGGTAACCAAAGACAGGCTGCATGATGGAAGAAGTGATGGTAAATGCGGAAACCAGAAAAGAGCCCCGGCTGATGCTGAAACCGTAAGATGCGATCAGAAAGGGAAGCAGGGTGGGGATAAAATTCATGTACCAGTCATTGAAAAAATGAGCTATGCTGAGAATAAGTACTCTGGTTCGATTCGTAGTCGTCATAATGAAATTATTATACTATAATTTTTGGAAACATTGCCCGGCTTTTTTATTTTTTGTGAAGTATTTAGCAGTAGTTTTGCCTCTCGCCTTTTCAAAATAATTTGATTATAACTCCAAAAGTTAGTATAATCTAAGCAGTAGAAGGTTAGGAGTGAAGGCAGGTGACGGCGATGCCGGAAGAAAAGACATTGGAGATGAAAGACCAGCCCGGAGCGTTCTTCTACTTGATGAACCGTATAGACGGCGTAGATCAAAAGCTGTCTGCAAAAATTGACCGGTTGGATGAGAAGATAGATGCCAAAGTAAGTTCTTTAGATGAGAAATTAACCGCCAGAATAAATTCTTTAGATGAGAAATTAACCGCCAGAATAAATTCTTTAGATGAGAAGATAGATGCCAAAATAAATTCATTGGATGAGAAGATAGATGCCAAAATAAATTCATTGGATGAGAAGATAGATGCCAAAATAAATTCATTG